>CP009416.1:1498777-1835054 GCA_000818095.1 Jeotgalibacillus malaysiensis | reverse complement strand
TAAAATGGAGGGTCTGAATGGAAATCCTGATTTATTTTGCGCTGATTTTAATACTGCCTTTATGGGCAAGCAGCCGCGTGAAAAAGACGTATAAAAAATACTCTAAAGTTCAGACAACAGCAAATATGACTGGCGCTGAAGTAGCACAGAGAATTCTTCATGAGAATGGAATTTATGATGTGGCTGTAAAGCCCGGAAAAGGGTTTCTGAGTGATCACTACAATCCGAGAACGAAAGAGATCGTACTATCACCTGATAATTATCATGGTATGTCAGTCGCAGGAGCAGCTGTAGCAGCCCATGAAGTGGGACATGCGATCCAGGACGCTGAAAGTTATGCATTCCTGAGACTGCGCCATAAACTTGTCCCTGTTGCAAATCTAGGATCCAACTTTTCATTTATCCTGATTATTGCAGGTATGCTTCTCGGTTCAATGGAATTTATGCTTGGCGGCATTATTTTCTTCGCTGCAGCAGTTTTGTTCCAGTTTGTTACACTACCGGTTGAATTTAATGCCTCATCCCGTGCTATGAACCAGATGGTTGGTATCGGGCTAATCAGAAATGAAGAAGAACCACACGCTAAGAAAGTATTAAATGCTGCAGCACTTACCTATGTAGCAGCTGCATTAGTGGCACTACTTGAATTGCTCAGATTTATTCTAATGTTTATCGGAATGAATGGAGACGACTAAATAATAAAAGCCGTAAGCTTCCAAACAGAAGCTTACGGCTTTTTAAGTCTCTATAGGTTTTTTATTTTCATCTAATGTAAAGCCTTCACCTAATACGTCATGAACGTCTGTAACAGATACAAAAGCATGTGGATCTACAGAAGTAATCAGATTTTTTAATCTGACCAGTTCATTTCTTCCGACAACACAATATAATACCTCGCGTTTCTCCTTGGAATAATGACCATAACCTGTAAGTACCGTTACGCCCCGATCCATTTCTGTAGCGATCAGGTCAGCAATCTTTTTCTGATACGGTGAAATAATCATTGCGCCTCTTGCTGTATAAGCACCTTCCTGCATAAAGTCAATCACTCTTGCCCCAACAAAAACCGCAACAAGTGTATACATTCCCTCTCTGTAATTTAAATAAGTCGCAAGTGATAAGATAATAACGGCTGCATCAAAAATAAACATTGTCCGGCCCATACTCCAGCCTATATACTTTTTCACAAGCCGAGCAATAATATCCACACCGCCCGTCGTACCGCCATACCTGAAAATAATACCAAGACCTACACCGATTGAAGCACCTGCAAATAGAGCAGCTAAAAACAAATCATTTGAAAGTGGAATAGAGAATTGATAAATATAAAATAATTCAAGGAAAAGTGATACACTTAATGTTCCGAGCAGCGTGTAGAGAAAAGATCTCAATCCGAGCAGCTTCCAGCCTACTATGAACACAGGAATATTTAACAGCAGATTCGTTATTGAAGGCTTGAGATCAAATATGAAGTATAATAATAGCGTAATGCCTGTAAATCCGCCTTCAGCCAGATTATTTTGAATGTTAAAATGAACAATGCCGAAGCTGAATACTGCAGCACCCAATATAATAAAGAATATATTTTTTATTTTCAGACCAAACACGTTAAGCCCCCCTTATACATACGTTCAACATTATATGCTAATTAGCAATCTAATAGCAATATTATGGAGGTAACAAATGAAAGATAATCAATTTACAGTTAAAGATATGCAGAAAGATGTAGATCAGTATATCGGACAATTCAAGGAAGGGTACTTTAAGCCCTTAACAATGCTTGCCCGTATGACTGAAGAGTTAGGAGAGCTGTCAAGAGAAATAAATCACCATTATGGTGAAAAACCTAAGAAGAACACAGAAGATGCAAGTACGATTGAAGAAGAACTTGGCGATCTCCTTTTTGTACTCATCTGTTTTGCCAATGAACAGGGAATCAGTCTAGAAGAAGCTCATCACAAGGTAATGAATAAATTCAGAACGAGAGATAAAGACAGATGGACTAAGAAGGAGGATAAGTAATATGTCAAAAGATATTTCAGTAGTCATTGCAGGTCCGCGTGGCAAAATGGGGAAAGAAGCAGTAAAGCTGGTAGAACAGACTGAAGGAATGAAGCTTTCGGCTGTTATTGACAGACAGTATAATCAGCAAAAACTGTCTGATCTGGAAGGGTTCAGTGCAGACGCAGTCATCTTTACAAGTCCTGAAGAATGTTTCAGTACTGTAAAACCAGATGTGCTTGTCGATCTCACAACGCCTGAAACAGGGTACATTCATGCTAAAACTGCTCTGCAAAACGGAGTCAGACCGGTTATTGGAACGACCGGTTTTACCAAAGAGGAATTAGAAGAACTAAAGGAGCTGTCAAAAGAAAATCAGTTAGGTACAATTATCGCACCGAACTTTGCAATCGGCGCAATTTTAATGATGAAATTTTCACAAATGGCAGCAAAATATTTTGAAGATGTTGAAATCATTGAAATGCATCATGACCAGAAACTTGATGCACCATCGGGAACCGGACTTAAAACTGCCGAAATGATTCAGAAGCAACGTGCTTCAAAGCAGCAGGGCCATCCTGATGAGAAAGAAACAATTGAAGGCGCACGTGGTGGTGACATTGATGGCATACGCATTCATAGCGTCAGACTGCCTGGTCTTGTTGCTCACCAGCAGGTCATGTTTGGAGGAGAAGGGCAGCTGCTTACAATTAAACATGATTCACATGATCGGGGATCATTCATGTCAGGTGTGAAACTGTGTATTCATACAATTATGGACCTTAAAGAACTGATCTATGGTGTTGAAAATATTATTGATTAAGGAGATGGTTTGATGAATATCGCATTAATCGCCCATGATGAGAAAAAAGAAGAACTATTGAAATTTGTTGATGAATTCAAAGAAGAATTTGCGAAACATCAACTCTTTGCAACCGGAACAACAGGGAAAAAAATAAATGAACTGACAAATCTTCCAATACACAGATTTAAATCCGGTCCGCTCGGTGGAGATCAGGAAATTGGTGCTAAGATTGCAAATCAGGAGCTAGACGCGGTATTCTTTTTCCGGGATCCACTTACAGCCCAGCCGCATGAACCGGATGTTTCCGCGCTTGTAAGGCTCGGTGATGTCTACAACATTCCAATGGCGACAAATATCGGGTCTGCTCATATCTTAATTAGCGGAATTATTAGAGGTGAGCTGAAGCATGCATGAAGCCGATATACTGGCGATAGGCGCTCATTCAGATGACGTGGAGATCGGAATGGGCGGCACACTGGCCAAGTGGATAAATGAAGGATTAACTGCAGTGATCTGTGATCTGACGAGAGCAGAAAAATCATCAAACGGCACACCGGAAAACAGACTGTTCGAAGCTGATAACGCAGCACGGATTCTGGGTGTGAAAAGAAGAATAAATCTTGATCTGGGTGACCGGAATTTTACGGCTGATCAGCAGTCAATTGAACGGGTTGTAAGAGTTATCAGGGAAGTCAGACCGAAAATTGTATTCTGTCCATATTATGAAGACAGACACCCTGATCATATTCATGCAGCAAAGCTTGTTCTTGAAGCTGTATTTTCTTCAAGGATTAGAAAAATTGACACCGGTCAAGAACCGCATAAGACACAAGTATATCATTATATGATCAATGGAATACATAAACCAGATTTTGTCATTGATATAACTGATTTCAGTGATCAGAAGTTACGCGCACTCACCGCTTATCAAAGTCAATTCACACCTGTCGATGGCGTTCAGACTCCACTGACTGATGATTATATAGAAACGGTTATGTCGCGTGACAGAGTTTTTGGTAAAGAAGTAGAAGTAAAGATGGCTGAAGGATTTAAGACTGATAAACCCCTTCTCCTAGACAAACATATAGCAGGTGTATTATGAAGAAAATGAAAATAGGCATTACCTGTTATCCGACCGTTGGCGGGTCAGGTGTGATAGCTACTGAGCTTGGTAAGTTACTGGCTGAAAAAGGACATCAGATTCACTTTATTACATCAAGTATTCCTTTCCGGCTGAACAAGATGTATTCAAATATTTATTTTCATCAGGTTGAGGTAAATCACTATTCCGTTTTTCAATATCCGCCTTATGATATTGCTCTTGCTAATAAAATGGCTGATGTGATTGAAAGGGAAGAACTGGACATTCTTCATGTTCATTATGCCATTCCACATGCAGTCTGTGCGATTATGGGAAAACAGATGGCAAATAGCAACGTAAAAATCGTCACAACTTTACACGGCACAGATATAACGGTGCTTGGCGTTGATGACAGTCTTACAAAAGCGATAAAGTTCGGGATTGAAAAATCTGACCGGGTTACAGCTGTATCTCATGCGTTAGTTAAGCAAACAAAAGATCTGATTGCACCTGATAAACAGATAGACGTATTATACAATTTTCTTGATGAGAGAATTTACAGAAAAGTCCAGTCTGATTATCTGAGAAAGGATTATGGCATTGAAGATCATGAAAAGATTATTATTCATGTCTCGAACTTCCGTAAGGTAAAAAGAGTGCTTGACGTTGTGACTGTTTTTGCAAATATTCAAAGAGAAATTCCTTCAAAGCTGATCCTTGCCGGTGATGGTCCGGAAATGTCTGCTGTATTAAAACGGGTGGATGAACTTGGATTAAAAGAGCACGTTCTCTTTCTTGGTAAACAGGATAACCTTGAAGAATTATATTCGATCAGTGACCTGATGCTTCTTTTATCTGAAAAGGAAAGCTTCGGTCTGGTGGCATTAGAAGCAATGGCTTGTGGTGTACCGTGTATAGGAACTGATGCAGGAGGGATACCTGAAGTTGTGATGGATCAAAAAAACGGCTATGTATTTCCTGTAGGCGACACAGAATCAATGGGTACAGCTGCAGTGAACCTTCTAAGGGATGAAGAGCTGCATTCAGCCTTCTCACGTGAGGCAGTTGTCACTGTACAAAATGATTTTCACTCAAGTAAAATCATCCGGCAGTACGAAGCAATGTATGCTGATTTATTGAACGAGGATGTGCGGAATGAATAAATTATTTGGTCAGGCGCTGCCGGTGCTAAATGATATCGAAGCTCACGGGTTTGAGGCTTATTTTGTCGGCGGATGTGTGCGTGATTATTTTCTGAAGAGAGAAATCAATGATATTGATATTGCTGTATCAGCAACCCCGGAAGAAATCAAAAAAATTTTTAATAAAACGATTGATATAGGAATAGAACATGGAACCGTAATGGTTTTGCATGAAAAAGGTCAGTTTGAAGTGACAACCTTCAGAACTGAAAGTACTTATTCTGATAGCAGAAGGCCGGATGAAGTTACATTTGTTAGATCTCTAGAAGAGGATCTCAAAAGAAGAGATTTTACAATGAACGCCATGGCACTCTCTTCATCCTATCAGCTGACAGACCTTTTTGGTGGGCGTATTGATCTTAGCAACAGGGAGATCAGGACAGTTGGTATTCCGGATGAAAGATTTAATGAAGATGCCCTGCGGATGCTGAGAGCGGTCCGCTTTGTATCCCAGCTGGACTTTTCAATAGAGCATCATACATTCGAAGCAATTAAAAAAAACGCTCATACGTTAACTAAGGTGGCCCAGGAAAGAATTACTGCGGAGTTTGAAAAATTATTAGCCGGTCCGGCAATGCAAAAAGCATTACAATATGCAGTCACAGCAGACATTCTTAGTTATATACCTGATCTGATAACAAAGAATATTGTTATGCTTTTAAAAGAGTTGAAATGGCAGTCACTTCAGCCCGAGGAACGGCTGGCGCTGATTATTTGTATCGGTGAATACCAGGATATATTTGTCCTGCTCAAAAAGTGGAGAATGTCTAATAAAGTGATTCAAAAACAAAAGCTGTTAGCAGATCTTTTGCAGCTCAGGAAAAACAGGATGTTTAACCGTGTGGATCTATATCATTATGGAATAGAAGCTGTAAAGTCAGCTGAGAGGATCACTGCTGTATGGAATCGTGAATACTTCAATTCAGAGCATCTGGATAATCTTTATCAATCAATGGTCATCAAAACCAGGTCTGATCTCGCTTTCAGAGGATCCCATCTAATAAAATGGACAGGCAAAGGGGGAGGCCCCTGGGTTAAAGAATGCACTGAAATCATCGAACAATTAATTCTCAGCGGTCAATTACAAAACAATATGAGTGATATTAAAAAGTGGGTGGAAACAACATGGCTTCAAAGATAAGAGAATCTATACTGGAAGCACTTTCTTCTTCAGATAACAGCTACTTCTCCGGTCAGGAACTTGCAGATCAGGCGGGTTGTTCAAGAACTGCTATATGGAAGCACATTGAAGATTTAAGGTCCTCAGGCTTTATGATTGAATCCAGACGAAAAAAAGGATACAGGCTTCTTGGCAAGACTGATGAACTTAATGAAAACAATCTGCTGGTTGGTCTGAAAACAGAGACACTTGGCAGGTCCGTTCTCTTTTTGGAGTCTGTTGAAAGCACACAAAAAATCGCGCATCGCCTTGCACAGGAGACTGCACCTGAGGGAACGCTGGTAATTGCTGAAGAGCAGGTCTCAGGTAGAGGCCGGATGGCAAGATCCTGGCATTCACCAAAGGGAACGGGCATATGGATGAGTTTATTACTGAGACCTTCTCTTCCGCCTCAAAAAGCTCCTCAGTTTACATTAATAGCAGCTGTTGCGATAGTAGAAGCGATTAAAGATAAATGTGACCTGGATGTAGATATAAAATGGCCTAACGATCTCTTGATTAATGGAAAAAAAGTAACGGGCATTTTAACAGAACTTCAGGCGGATAGTGAACAGATTCACTCACTTATTATCGGAATGGGCATTAACGTGAATCAGTCAGCTGAGGATTTTTCTGATGACATCAGAGAGATTGCAACCTCTCTTCATATTGAGAGTGACAAAACATTCTCAAGAGCAGGTATCGTTCAGGAGATTTTATCTAACCTTGAAAAATACTATGCTGTCTATATAAAAGAGGGTTTTGAGCCGATTAAAGAAATATGGGAAAAATATGCTGTGACGATTGGCAGACAGATCACTGCAAGAACGTTAAATAAAGAAATTAAAGGCTTCGCATCCGGAATTACAAATGAAGGTGTACTGAAACTGATTGATGAAACCGGAGAGACACACCTGATCTACTCAGCTGATATTGAGTAGTTTTTATAGATGAGATCAATCGTGATCTGTTATACTGTGTGTGGGCAGTATCTTAGTGAACTGCACCTTTTACAACCAAACCAACTTGATCTGCCTTGATCCATTATGTGACAGGGACAGAGGACCGGAATAAACTGCGGCATCCTTCTGTCTATTCAGAAGGTTTTATTTATGTCTGCAGCCATTTCGTTTCCCTCTGAAATAAAGGAGGAGAAAATATGAAAACAACTGCTGATTTTTTAAAGATGAAACAAAACGGTGAAAAAATAACAATGGTCACAGCTTACGATTACCCTTCTGCAAAAGCAGCAGAAGAAGCTGTGACTGATATGATTCTTGTAGGCGATTCGCTTGGTATGGTCGTCCTTGGATATAATTCAACAGTGCCGGTTACGATAGATGATATGATCCATCATGCTAAAGCAGTGAGAAGAGGAGCTAAAAACACTTTTATTGTAGTGGATATGCCATTTATGACCTATCATCTTTCTCGTGAAGAAACATTAAAATCTGCTGCCCGTATCATGCAGGAGTCAGGTGCAGATGCAGTAAAGGTAGAAGGCGCCGGAAATGTACTGCCTATGATTGAAGCACTGATTGAAAGCGGGATTCCTGTTATGGCACATCTCGGCTTAACTCCTCAAAGTGCAGGCGTTCTTGGTGGTTTTAAAGTGCAGGCTAAAACAGCCGATCAGGCAAGACAGCTGATCAGCGATGCTAAAGCCTGTGAAAAAGTCGGCGCATTTTCAGTTGTCCTGGAGTGTATTCCACAGCAGATTACCGAGAAAGTGTCAGCTGAATGTGATATTCCGACAATCGGAATTGGAGCGGGTGTTCAGGCAGATGGTCAGGTTCTAGTATTTCATGACCTAGTCGGTTTCGGGGATCACCGAGTTCCGAAGTTTGTTAAAAAATACACTGAAGTGTATCCGGATATAGCCGGTGCAATCAGACAATATAATAAAGAAGTAAAAGCAGAAGCATTTCCTACTGAAGCACATTCTTTTAACCTGAAAGAAGAAGAAAGAATTTCACTTTACGGAGGCACAAAGTCGTGATTATTTTAAGCACGGTGCGGGAAATAAAGCAATATATAAAAGATGTCAAAAGACAGGGCAAGACGATCGGCTTTGTTCCAACAATGGGTTTTTTACATGAGGGTCACTTATCCCTTGTGAAACAGTCAGTTGAACAGTGTGATGTTACTGTCATGAGCATATTCGTTAATCCTTTGCAATTTGGACCGGGTGAAGATTTTGACAGATATCCGAGAGATATGAAGAGGGATATACTGCTTGCTGAAAAATCCGGTGTAAATATTCTTTTTAATCCTGATGTAAAAGAACTGTATCCATCAGATCCTTCAGTGACGGTTAAAGCTGTTGAGCGTACAGATGTACTTTGCGGTGCATCAAGACCCGGGCATTTTGACGGCGTTGTGACAGTGCTGTCAATCTTATTTAACCTGATTGATCCTGACAAAAGTTTTTTCGGGCAAAAGGATGCACAGCAGGTGGCAGTAGTTGAGGGACTTGCAGGCAGCTTACATTTTCCGACTGAAATCATTTCAGTTAAAACAATCAGGGAAGATGATGGACTTGCTAAAAGCTCAAGAAATGTTTATTTAAGTAAAGATGAAAGACATGAGGCGCCTGTCATTTATCAGGCGTTACAAAAAGGTGCAGCAGTTTATCTCGAAAAAGGCAGAGTTGCTGCTATTGAACATGTTAAAGACGAGCTCTCAGCAGTCAGCGGAGAGATTGATTATATAGAAATCCTCACCTATCCAGAACTAAAGGTGCCTTCTGAGTCAGATACCCGTCTGATACTAGCTGCTGCGGTGAGGTTTGAGCGGGCAAGACTAATCGACAACATCATATTTACGACTGAGGAGGAATCTGTATGTACAGAACAATGATGAGTGGAAAAATTCATAGAGCAAGAGTAACAGAAGCGAACCTTAATTATGTGGGGAGCATCACAATAGATGAAGATATTCTTGATGCTGTAGGCATGTATCCAAATGAGAAAGTACAAATTGTCAATAATAATAATGGCGCCCGCTTTGAAACGTATATTATTAAAGGCAAGCGTGGCAGCGGCGTTATGTGTGTGAACGGGGCAGCAGCGAGACTGGTTCAGGAAGGCGATGTAATTATAGTCATTTCATATATGCTGGTTGAAAACGAAGCTGCAAAGAACCATCATCCCAAAGTGGCAATTATGAATGAGCATAACGAGATAACAGATATGATCCACCATGAGCCTGAAGCAACGATCATGGGCTAGAAATCAGATAAAGGCTGTGAAAGGTATGAAATCAAAAAAAATTGCAGTGGTGGATATTGAGACAACTGGTAATTCATATAAAAGGGGCGACCGCATGATTCAGATTGCGGTCGTTCTGATTGAAAATATGAAAATTACAGAAACTTATTCATCATTTGTAAACCCAAAGCAGCCCATTCCTGCTTTTATTACTGAACTTACCGGAATATCCGATTCGGATATTGAACACGCACCGGACTTCATAAAGATTGCACCCCGTATCCATGAGATGCTGTACGGGGCTGTTTTTGTTGCTCATAATGTACAGTTTGATCTTCCTTTTTTAAATGGTGAACTAACAGCGGCAGGATACGCTGAGTTTTTGAATGACACTTGGGATACTGTCGAATTATCGAGAGCACTTATGCCGGAAGCCGCGAGCTTCAAGCTGGGTGACTTGACTGATAACCTGTCACTGGCGCATGACCGCCCGCATCAGGCAGATAGTGATGCACTTGCAACAGCGGAATTATTGATCAGCTTACATAAAAAAGTATTATCTATGCCATTAATTACAGTTGAACAGCTTGCTGAACAGGCAGCATTTTTAAAAAGCGATCTTGATCTCTTTTTTAAGCAGTGTATAAATGAAAAAAAAGAAAATATTACTGATCTCCCTGATGAGCTTGAAGTTTTCAGGGGTATAGCTGTTAAAAGAAAACTGTTTACTAAAACGCCGGAAAGAAATACTGAATTCGACATTGAACCGTTTATCCGTCAGCTCGTACCGGGATATCAGAAAAGAAAAGCACAGCTGGATATGATTACAGATATTCTGGATGCTTTTAACGGCGGACAGCATGCTGTGATTGAAGCTGGAACAGGAGTTGGAAAAACGCTTGGGTTCCTGATCCCCGCAATTATTCAGGTGAATAAAGGAAAGAAAATAATGATGTCAACCCAGACGCTGCAGCAGCAGGATCAGCTGATGCTCACCGCTGAAAAAATAAATCAGCATCTCGGATATTCATTCAGCACAACTGTTTTAAAAGGAAGAGCGAACTATATTCATATGCTCAAATTTGAGCAGTCCTTAAAAGAACGTGACAGGCAGTATGATACTGTACTTGCAAAGATGCAGCTGCTAACGTGGCTGACTGAAACTGAAACCGGAGATATCGATGAATTAAATCTTTCAGGCGGAAGCCTTCTCTACTGGAACAGAATCAGGCACAGTGGCTGGTATCTTGATAAACAGCAGGACCCTTGGGCTGAGAGGGATTTCTACAGCTATTCTCTTATGAAAGCTGAACAGGCCGATATTGTGATCACAAACCATTCAATGCTTGCAGCAGATAAGTTCAAAAATACCCCTTCATTCCCTGCTTACGATTTCCTTTTAATTGATGAAGCCCATCACCTAGAAGATACGTGCAGAAATCAGTGGGGGACTAAGCTCGATTATATGAATATTAAGTTTGCAATTACCAGGCTCACCGGTGCACAGGAAGATGGCTTAGCTGAAAAACTTGAACAGATTTTGAATAAGCACGCGATTAACAGCAGTCGATTTACCCCTGATCATTTTGAGCAGTTGAACCTTGAAACGGACACTTCATTTAATCAGCTCGGTCAATATTTCAAACTGCACGTGATCCGTCAGAGAGGATTGCAAAAACAAAAGCTCCTGCTTGAGGAAACCGGGAAAGAAGACTGGAAATATGTAACGTACAGCTTTGAGAGGCTCCTTTCTGAACTGAAAAAGTGTCTGAAGATCTTAGTGACTCAGCTTGATGATATCGGTAAAAAGAAAAGCAGTCTGAGTGCAAATGATAAAGCTTCAGTAGAAGAAGCCGGAGCCTTAATTCAGGAGTGGGAACAGCTCATTGAAATTATCAGAATGCTATTTATCAGGCGCCAGCATCAACAGATAACGTGGATCGAGGGTGATTTAAGATCAGTGCCGGGCAGTCTGACAATTGTAGCAAATGAGCTTGTCCTTGGTGAAAAAATTCAGGAGGCTTTTTTCAATGATGACATTCCCGCTGCAGCTGTAAGTGCGACACTTGCAGTGAATGGTTCATTTGACCATTTTCTGAAAAGTTCAGGGCTTGAAGAGAAAAAAGTGATTTTAAAAGCATATGAATCACCTTTTGATTACCAGAACCATGTCAGGTTAATGGTGCCAAGCGACCTTCCTGATATTAAATCAGTATCACCGGAGGAATATGTGGAGTGGATCACCGGTCATTTAGCGGTTATTGCTGAAGCGACTCAGGGCAGAATGCTGGTGCTTTTTACATCACATGAAATGCTGCGTAATACGTATGAACTTATAAAGGAAAGCCAGCAAATGGAGGATTTTGTACTGATCGCACAGGGAATATCTGCAGGCAGCAGAACAAAGCTGTCTAAAAACTTCCGGAAGTTCGATAAAGCAGTTCTGTTCGGGACAAGCAGCTTCTGGGAAGGCCTTGATATACCCGGAGAGGATCTATCGTGTCTTGTCATGGTGAGACTGCCTTTTTCACCACCCGATGAGCCTTTAATAAAGGCGCAATGGGAAAGGGCAAGAGCTGAAAAAAGAAATCCTTTTCAGGAAGTCTCTCTTCCAAAAGCGGTTCTAAGGTTTAGACAGGGCTTTGGAAGATTGATCAGACATGAAAATGACAGAGGCATCTTTATGGTCTTTGATAAAAGGCTGATCAGTGCATCATATGGGAAAGCATTTACAGATTCGATTCCTAAAATGACAGTAGAAGAAAAAAGTCTGGATGAATGTATCTTTGACATTGAACAATGGTTGTAGAAGGAATAAACCTGTTATACTGTTTATGATAAATCTGATGAAAGAAGTGAATCTGATGGGTGAGAAGATTGAAATCATTTCAACAGTCACAGTGGACCATTCAAAAGATCTGTATAAAATTGTAGATGCATTGAATCGTTCACTGAAAAGGGATGACCTGATGTTTGGTCTGGCGCTTGATCAAAATGATCAGTCAAAGGCTGTATTTACGATATACAGAACATAAGTGGGGTTTGCTATGAAAAAATGGATACTTTTATTAACTGCTGTCGTTTTAGTATTTATCATCTGCTTCGTGCTGATTTATTTCACTGCAAAACAACAGGTGAACAGTGAACTTGAAGTGGCAGAAGAGGCGGCAGAAGCTGAAGGTATGAATATATCAGACAGCTATCACTATCACGGCAGTGAAGCTTACTACGTTGTAACAGGCACGATTGATGGGGAAGAACAATTATACTTTTACCCTGAAAACAACGAACTGGATACTGTTCTTATACCGGTAGAAGGCGGGGTTCAGGAGCAGCAGGTCATTGAAATGCTGAATGAAGATGATCAACCTCAAAAGATTTTATCTTCAAAAATAGGGATGGAATCTGTTGGTCCTGTCTGGGAAGTTATATACAGAGATGAAGATGAACTGCTGAACTATTATTATGTTAAATTTGAAAGTGGAGATTGGTGGAGAACTATCCGTAACTTATAAGGAGTGGAAAGAATATGAGAGAATTACTTGCTGACAGAGTTAAATCACTTACACCTTCAACAACACTTGCCATTACAGCTAAAGCAAAGGAATTGAAAGCAGCCGGAAAAGACGTAATCGGATTGGGTGCTGGTGAACCTGATTTTAATACACCTGACCATATTATAGAAGCAGCTTATCAATCTATGAAAAGCGGTGAAACCAAGTATACTCCTGCAGCGGGAACAGTTGCACTTAAGCAGGCGATTGCAGATAAATTCGAGAGAGACCAGCATATTACATATGATCTTTCTGAAGTATTTGTAGGCAGTGGAGCAAAACATGTGCTCTACAATCTGTTCCAGGCTATTTTGAATGATGGGGATGAAGTGATTATCCCGACACCTTACTGGGTAAGTTACCCTGAACAGGTTAAGCTTGCGGGAGGAACACCTAAGATCGTCAAAGGAAAAGAAGAAAATCAGTATAAAGTAACTGCTGAACAAATTCTTTCAGCCGCAGGTCCGAACACAAAAGCTGTAATCTTAAATTCTCCTAGTAACCCGACCGGTATGGTGTATACAAAAGATGAGCTTGAGGCGATCGGAGCTGCATGTATTGAAAAAGACCTGTTAATTGTTTCTGATGAAATTTATGAAAAGCTTTTATATGATGGAACAAAACATGTTTCAATTGCAGAAATTTCTCCTGCATTGAAAGAGCAGACAATGATTGTGAATGGAGTATCTAAATCTCACTCCATGACTGGCTGGAGAATTGGCTATGCAGCAGGCAGACAGGATCTGATCAAAGCCATGACAAACCTGGCAAGCCATTCAACATCCAATCCGACAACTACTGCTCAATTTGGTGCACTTGCTGCGTATGAAGGACCACAGGATGCTGTTGAAGAAATGAGATCTGCATTTGAGGGTCGCCTGAATAAAGTATTTGATCAGCTTAACCAAATTCCTGGTTTCCGCTGTATTAAACCTCAAGGTGCGTTTTATCTGTTTCCGAATGTAAAAGAAGCAGCTGAAATGTGTGGTTTTGATTCAGTGGATGAATTCGCAAAAGATTTATTGAGTGAAGCAAATGTTGCTGTTATCCCTGGATCAGGTTTCGGATCACCTGATAATATCCGCTTATCTTATGCAACTGATCTGAATTCACTTGAAACGGCATTGAAAAGAATCAGTGAGTACGTTGAAAATAAAAAACGCTGATTGAACCATATACGTAACAAAGGTATAATACGTTAGTGATGAAACAATCGATATTAATGTTCCTGGAGGGAAATCAAGTGAAAACTTCAATTATTCAAGCTGGCAGCCACGTTGGGGAAGAAGTGACGATTGGCGCATGGCTCGCAAATAAACGTTCAAGCGGTAAGATCGCTTTTTTACAACTACGTGATGGTACAGGTTTTATTCAGGGAGTTGTAGTAAAAAGTGAAGTTGGAGAAGAAATTTTCCAAAAAGCAAAATCACTGACACAGGAGTCATCTATTTATGTAACAGGTGTAATTAAAGAAGATACGAGATCACCTTTTGGTTATGAAATGGAAGTAAAAGACCTGACAGTTATTCATGAGTCTACAGATTATCCAATTACACCAAAGGAACACGGCACTGAGTTTTTAATGGATCACCGTCATCTATGGCTGCGTTCAAACCGTCAGCATGCTGTAATGAAAATCAGAAATGAAATTATTCGTGCAACTTATGAGTTCTTTAACAAAGAAGGTTTTGTAAAAGTTGATCCGCCAATTCTTACAGGTAGTGCACCTGAAGGAACTTCTGAGCTTTTCCATACAAAGTACTTTGAAGAAGATGCTTATCTTTCTCAAAGTGGGCAGCTATATATGGAAGCTGCAGCAATGGCTCTTGGAAAAGTTTTTTCTTTTGGACCGACTTTCCGCGCTGAAAAATCAAAAACGCGCCGCCATCTGATTGAATTCTGGATGATTGAGCCTGAGATGGCCTTTTATGATTTTAATGATAACCTTGAAGTTCAGGAACAGTATGTATCATACGTTGTTCAATCAGTACTGGAAAACTGCCAGCTTGAGTTAACAAGACTGGGTAGAGACACGTCTGTACTTGAGAAAATTAAAGCACCATTCCCACGTATTACTTACGATGATGCACTGAAGTTTCTGCATGAAAAAGGGTTTGATGATATTCAGTGGGGTGACGATCTCGGAGCTCCTCATGAGACTGCAATTGCTGAGAGCTTTGATAAGCCGGTATTTATCACACACTACCCGACAAGCCTCAAGCCATTTTATATGCAGCCAGATGCAGATAATGAAGACGTTGTATTATGTGCAGACCTGATTGCTCCTGAGGGTTACGGAGAGATTATTGGCGGGTCTGAACGTATCAATAACCTTGAATTGCTTGAACAGCGGATTAAAGAGCATAACTTAGAGCCGGAAGCATATCAGTGGTACTCGGAACTCAGAAAATATGGTTCAGTACCTCACTCAGGCTTCGGACTTGGTCTTGAGAGAACGGTAGCGTGGATCAGTGGTGTGGAACATGTCAGAGAAACAATCCCATTCCCAAGACTGTTAAACAGACTATATCCTTAATGACAAATGACCGAATAAGCGTAACATGCTTTTTCGGTCATTTTTCAGCTGAAATAGAAAGGAGGGGGACATAGTGGCACAATCTCCATTACAAAAGTGGATTAAAGAGGGGTATACTACGATCCCTGTTATGCTGTTAAAATATTATAAAAAACTGAATCTGAATGAGACAGAAAGTATGCTGCTCATTCAGCTGCATTCATTTATTGATAAAGGCAATCATTTTCCTACTCCGGATGAGATTGCAGAAAGAATGACATTAACATCATCTGAGTGTCTGAAAATCATTCAAAAGCTAATTAAAAAGAATCTCCTAGAAATCAATAATGGAGAAGAAGAAATAAAAACCGAACACTATTCTTTAGAACCCCTGTGGAATTGTATTTTAAACGTTGCAGGGCAGGAACAATTCCAGCAGACAGTAGAACAGACGATGGCTATGCAGACAGACCTGTATTCAATGTTTGAGCAGGAATTTGGCCGCCCGTTATCGCCACTTGAGTGCGAAACGCTTGCCATGTGGATCGATCAGGATGAGCACACTCCGGAAATTGTAAAATCTGCGCTTAGAGAAGCTGTTATTTCTGAAAAGCTGAACTTCAGATATATTGACCGCATTTTGTTCGAATGGAAGAAAAAAGGGATTAAATCTCCTGAGGATGCAAAAAAACAGGGGGAACAGTTCAGGAAACCGAAAAGCCAGCCTGATAACCCGCATGAACCTGCTCCGTTTTATAACTGGCTTGAGAATTAACAGGAGTGATTAAATGCTGACAAAACCGCAAATCAGAGAATGTCTCGATCAGATGGAAACTATGTTTCCTGATGCTCACTGCGAATTAATTCATGATAATGCATTTGAGCTGACAATTGCCGTGTTATTATCTGCGCAGTGTACGGATGCTCTGGTTAATAAAGTAACTCTTAATCTTTTTAAGAAATATAAAACACCTGAAGATTATCTGAATGTAACGCTTGAGGAATTACAAAATGATATCCGGTCGATCGGCTTATATAGAAACAAAGCCAAGCATATACGAAACTTATGTGAAAGATTAATAGAACATTATAATGGAGAAATTCCTGCAGATCATAAAGAGCTCACCACATTACCGGGTGTTGGCAGAAAAACGGCCAATGTTGTTATGTCAGTTGCCTTTGACTGGCCTGCGATTGCTGTTGATACCCATGTTGAGCGGATTGCCAAACGGCTTGGGATCTGCAGGTGGAAAGATTCAGTACTAGAAGTTGAACAGACGCTGATGAAAAAAGTTCCTCGTGAAGAATGGTCTGTAACGCATCATAGAATGATATTTTTCGGGCGTTATCACTGTAAGGCTCAGAAACCGGATTGTCTACATTGTCCTTTACAGCATTTATGCCGCGAAGGAAAAAAAAGATTAAAGACTATGAAGCAGGAGATCTGATATGAAATATGCATTGCCCGATCAGTATAAACATCCACTTTTCTATCCTTCAGATTGTATAGAAGTAAACATTCAGGATCCGAAAGGCTTCAGTCCTTATTATGCAGCTGACTTGTATGCCTTTCATGAGGGTGAGAAGCCCTGGGAGAATCTTGATGCGAGGATTAGCGCCATTCAGAATGAATGGCAGCAGCTTTCAGAAAAAGTAAGGCCATTATTTGAGGGTCATCCTGAAAAAACATATGATGATATGATCATGGGGATCTCACTTTTTTTCACTCTTTTATATTGGACTAATGAAAAACATGTCTCGGTCGTTACGTGGGAAAAAGATCTAAGCGGTCTTGAAGTGAGCATTATGAATGCGCATGAGAGAATTTCTTTCGTGATGAAAAGACCGGCAGTTTACTTTTCTTATATCCAGCTCGATGAAATGTTTAGAGAGCTTGCTAAAACATCTGCCAAATTTGCAGCAATAAGAAAAAGAAAGCGCGGAGTGTGAGCTCCGCGCTTTCTTTATTCTTCAGAATCAGCTGAACCGTCAGACGCACCTTCAGCGGGCTCATCAGAAGTTTCATCTCCTGTATTGCCGCCTTCGTCTCCGGTACCTTCTTCAGGGCTTTGTTCGCCGTTATTACCGGACTCACCGTTACCGTTGCCCTGGCCCTGACCCTCGCCGTTTCCTTCGCCTTCTCCAGGAGTCTGTTCATCCTGATTTTCTTCAGGTGCTTCTTCCTGGTTTTCTTCTTCATTCTGTTCTTCATCAGTATTTTCTTCTTCTTCATTCTGCTGATCTTCATCTTCAGATCGTACGATTTCTATATTCGTATTTGCAGAACTGCTTCGTTCGTCATCAGCGATTGCTGTTACTGTAAACGTATAAGTTGAACCTTCCTGAACCTGTTCAATATTTAATCCGTTTTGGGAAGTAACAGCAAGTTCACGTTCTTCACCACCGTCAATGCTGACAAGCACTTCAAACTCAACATCCCGATCATCATTTTCATCCTGACTATGATCCCATGTAAGCTGGATTGTGCCATTTTCATCATTATATTCAGCTGACAGATTAGAAGGAGCCTGAAGATCCGGAACAACATATTCTTCAGATACAGAAGTTGGTTCAGTGCCTCTTATAAACAATTCCACTGACTTCTGATCATCAGGTGTATATTCACTTGCAAGCTGTACCGGTGAAGTTCCTTTCTCAATTTCCACTTCAACTACGCTGTCAGGTTTTTCGAAATCAGGTGTTTCGACACCTTCATGAACGCCTCTCATAATATCTCTGAAAATATACTGAGATACCCAACGGTCCTGGGGAGAGAGGTAATTTTGATTTTGATCTGCTGCATACCCAAGCCATACTGCAGCTGTGTACTGAGTCGTAAACCCAGCAAACCAGGAATCCGGCGCACCGTTTGATGGGATGTTATTTGCACTCAATACATCAGCAGGATAGTTGGTTGTGCCGGATTTACCTGCTAACGGCAAACCGTTAACCTGAGCTAACTCACCTGTTGAACCATCATTTAATACATCTTTTAGCATATCTGACATCATATAAGCAGTAGAGTCCTTCATTACCACTTCAGATTCTGCTTCAAGCTCCATTGATGAACCGTCTCTGAATTCAATGCTTGTAATAGAATGTGGTTCATTATACACGCCATTATTACCAAAGGCAGCGTAAGCGCCAGCCATTTCTAGCGTATTTGTTTCAGGTTCACCACCAATTGCCGCACTTTCACAGAGTACATCGCCACAGTTCTCGGTGTTAAAGTCCCAGCCAAGATCTCTTAGGAATTCAGTTCCCTGTTCTTGGCCGACTTCCATATAAGCTTTTATTGCAGTAATGTTTCTAGAGTCAGCCAGTGCATCTCTCATTGTCATTGGGCCTTTGAACTGTCCATCGTAATTATTTGGTGCAAATCCGTTTGAATATTCATATGGTTCATCCACGATTGTTTGTGCGGTTGACCAGTCGAGATATTCTATTGCAGGTGCATAATCAAGCAGTGGCTTAATTGCTGAACCCGGCTGACGCGTCTGATCTGTTGCATAGTTAAATCCTCGCTGTACTTCATCACCATAACCGCGGCCGCCGCCAATCGCTCTGATCGCACCAGTTTCAGTATCAAGCAAAGTGACACCTGCCTGAGCCATTACTTCATTCATATCAGCAGGGAACTGAATACTACCATCGTTTAAAGTGTTTTCAACGATTGTCTGTGCATTTGGATCAAGCGTAGTATTAATTGTCAATCCATCTTCATAAGGGTTAACATCTTCCAATTCATCAATTTCATCCAGTACAACATCTACAAAAGCATCATACTTTGATTCTTCAGCTGCAAGCTGCTGTCTTGGATTTTCAGAACCTTCACTGCGGTCAACGAGCCCTTCAGTAATATCTGTATCAATTGCCTGATTCATTTCTTCTTCAGAAATCTTTCCATGATTATTCATTTGTCTCAGAACAATATCACGGCGTTCTTTAGCCAGATCAGGGTTTTCATACGGATTATAAGCGTTTGGTCGCTGTGGCAGACCTGCAAGCAGTGCAGCCTGATGCAGCTCAAGATCAGACAGATCCACACCATAATAATATTGAGAAGCTGTTCTGATCCCATAAATGCTGTCTGAGTAATAAATTTTATTCACATACATTTCAAAGATTTCTTCTTTTTCGTAATCCTGTTCAAGCTGATAAGCAAGCCAGGCTTCCTGAGCTTTACGCTCAAGTGATTTCTCTGGTGTTAATACAGATTGTTTGATGACCTGCTGAGTTAACGTACTCGCCCCCTCAGCGCCAAAACCTTCTGTGATATTAGCCAGCACTGCTCCAACCAGACGGAAAAAGTCAACGCCCTGATGCTCATAAAAGCGGTTATCCTCAATTGCAAGTACTGCATTTTCAACAAGAGGTGGAATTTCATCATAAGAAACAAATTCCCGGTTTTCAGCACCGATTCTTGCGAAAACATCACCATTTACATCTTTTATTTCAGTTGTAATCGGGTCCACAAAATCCTCTTCATTTAATTCAGGTGCCTGTGAAGCGTAGTAGGCGAACAATCCGCCGCCAAACAATAGTCCAGCCAGACCGACAATAAAAATCGTAATCAGGACCTTCTTAAAGATAGATCCTTTTTTTCCTTTACTTTTATTTTTATTTTTCGTCCTGGCATTTTTTTGCGCGTTTCTCTTTTCTTCGCGTGATTTATAATCAGCCATTTATTAGTTCCTCTCTTTCAAAAAGCTCATTTAAGCAAATGATCTATAATTTTAAGATAATCTATCCTCGGGTGCAAGCCTAAAGGAATAGAATAAGACGTTTCTTCTATTTCTTTTTTTGTCATAGATTTTCGTCCGCCTTTTAACATCCTCTCCCAGAAGTTGTTCAATTGCACATATGGCATCAGGAATATTTCTTCAGTTAATGAAAACCTGATAATGACAAACGCAATCCCTCTTTGAGCGGTAACCTGTTTCATATGATCAAGCTGGTGCTGGTGGAAATTTTGCAATGGAAAAGATGTGCGATTTCTTGTTTCTTTAGCTTCAAAGTCAACATAATGACCTTTATAGACACCATTATAGTCTGTTGTGGACGCCTGTTTAAAATAGGCTTCTTTGATCACAGCAGCACTTCTTTTCGGATAATCCACATTTACGATCTGTACAGGGACAGGTTTTTTATGAATGACTGCCATACCCGAATGCACATAATAGTCATTCGTTTCATTCAGATCATCTTCGAGGGTCATTCCTCTCTTTCCATGAGAATATGACTTCTCTTTTTTAACCGCGCTGCTTTTGGCTGGTTTAGGGCTGAATTTTTTTCCATTTGGATAATGAAATTCCATGTGTAACACCTCACCTGAACATCATACCACAAGCGGCAATCGATCAAACTGATCCGTGCTGATATTAGACGTACATACATCAATTAAAGTTACAGTAAGCCATTCGTTTGTTAAACTAGCAGTATAACTAAATTGAGGTGTTACATTTGAAACCGGATATGATATTAAAACAGACAAATCAATTAATTGATATAACAAAACAGGCAGATCAGGAATATAACAATAGAAGAGAAACAAAGGATAAAGGGGATTTTTATACTGAAGTTAAACCATTTGCAAATCATGCCCATTCAATTTTAGCTGAATGGAAAGATGCTGCATCTGATTATCTGATCAATCAGCCGAAAAAGAATATTCACCAGAATCAGATCGCAGCAACTGCTGAGAATATCGAATTAATTGTAGTGCAATGCTTCTTTCCTGAAACAAGTTACAAACGCTTTAAAAGTTACATTCAATCAAGTCTGTATGTATTAGAACAATTAAGTACAATTCTAAAGGGGCATTAAACCACTTATAGGCATAAGCTATTTAAAAAGGAGAATGGCTATGTATTACTGTCCATATTGCTGTCGCCCTTTACAGCGTTACGACAATGAAGAACAAGCATCTATTAAAGAGGAAAAACAAAAGGTTGACATTAATCGTATTATGTCAACCTGTAATCAATTCGTTAATACATGATCTCAGGCGAATCAGCTTATTTTATCGATTACAAAGGTTATAAAATCTTAACGTTGTTTGCACGGAAGAATGTATGTTCGTATAATGGAAGTACAGAGGTGATCGCATGCGTAAAAAAACGCTTAGTGAAATCGCAGAAAGCTTTAAACAAAATCGTGAAATATCAGATCAAATCATAAAATGGCATACAATTGAACCTAAGAAAGCGGTTTATACACCGCTTCCTGAACGTGTTCACCCGAACCTTAAAAAGGCTTTGGAACGCAGGGGAATCGGACAGCTTTATTCCCATCAGGCAGAAGCATTCGAGGCAGTCAGTGAAGGCAGATCCATAACAGCTGTGACACCGACAGCTTCAGGAAAAACATTGTGCTATAACCTGCCTGTGATCCATCAGATTATGAATGAATCCCACAGTCGCGCGCTGTATATTTTCCCGACCAAAGCACTTGCCCAGGATCAGAAAACAGAGCTCAATGAATTACTTGAGCTGGCTGAAGCGTCTATTAATTCATACACGTACGACGGGGATACCCCTGCAGGAATCAGACAAAAAGTCCGAAAAGCAGGTCATATTGTCATCACTAATCCGGATATGCTTCACTCAGCGATACTGCCACATCATACGAAATGGGTATCGCTTTTTGAAAACCTCAAATATGTTGTGATTGATGAACTTCATATTTATCGAGGCGTTTTTGGAAGTCATGTCGCAAATGTGATTAAAAGATTAAAAAGGATCTGTAAGTTTTATGGCAGCAATCCGATTTTCATCTGTACATCAGCAACAATTGCCAATCCAAAAGAACTTGCTGAAAATCTGACAGGAAATGAAATTACGCTGATAGACCGTAATGGAGCACCTTCAGCAAAAAAGCATTTTATTTTTTATAACCCGCCTGTTGTTAATCATCAGATGAATATAAGAAGAAGTGCAACACTTGAAGTCAGAAGAATTGCCGGGCTTTTGTTAAAAGAAAAAATTCAAACGATTGTATTCGCACGAAGCCGTGTGAGAGTCGAGATTATACTTACTTATCTGCAGGAACTTGTGAAAAATGAACTTGGACCGAAATCAATCAGAGGTTATCGTGGTGGTTACTTACCAACTCAGCGGAGAGAAATAGAGAAGGGGCTTCGTACAGGAGATGTCTATGGCGTAGTCAGTACGAATGCACTTGAACTGGGTGTTGACATTGGTCAGCTTCAGGCGTGTGTGATGACTGGTTATCCCGGAACAATTGCAAGTGCCTGGCAGCAGGCAGGACGTGCAGGCAGAAGGCAGGGTGAAGCTTTAATTATAATGGTTGCAAGCTCGAGCCCTCTTGATCAATTTGTCATTCAGCACCCTGATTATTTTCTTGAGGCAAGTCCTGAGACTGCCAGAATTAATCCTGAGAATATCATCATTATGCTGGATCATTTAAAGTGTGCTGCATTTGAACTGCCATTTGAGCGGGACGAGCTGTTTGGAGAGATCGATCCTGCAGATTTGCTTGAGTATTTAACAGAAGAACGTGTACTTCACTTTTCAGGGAATAAATGGCATTGGATGAACGATGCTTTTCCAGCTCACAATATCAGTCTGAGATCTGCTTCGCAGGAAAATGTGGTGATTATTGATCAGACAGAAACAGCAGATCACAAAGTCCTCGGTGAAATGGACCGTTTCAGTGCTATGACACTGCTGCATGATGAAGCGATTTATCTGCACCAGGGTATTCAGTATCAGGTTGAATTCCTTGACTGGGAGGAAAAGAAAGCATTTGTGAGAGAAGTAGAGGTTGATTATTATACAGATGCAAACCTTGCTGTTCAGCTGTCCGTTCTTGAAGAAGATAAATGTAAACAGACTGAGCAGGCGCGGGTATCCTATGGTGATGTATCTGTCAGGGCGATGGCAACGATCTTTAAAAAGATTAAATTTGATACACATGAAAACATTGGTTCAGGACCGATCGATCTGCCTGAGGAGGAATTACACACAAGTGCAGCCTGGTTTGCGTTAAGTGAAGAACTTCATGACATGACAGATGAAAGAATAGAACAGGGACTGATCGGCGCTGCCCACGCTTTAAAAGCGATTGTTCCTGTATATGTGATGTGTGATCCGCAGGATATTCAGATTACCCCACAGGTAAAAGCAGTTCATAACCAGCTCCCGACAATTTTTATTTACGACCGTTATCCCGGTGGCATCGGTTTGAGTGAAAAGGTATATGAAACTGGCAGCGGACTGATTCGTGAAGCAGCTACTCTTGTCAAAAGGTGCAGCTGTGAAGAAGGGTGTCCATCATGTGTCGGAACAGAAATTTCCTTTTCAGGCGGCAAAAAGGATGCATACGCACTATTAACACTGTTTGCTGATGCAATGGAGAATACTCAAAATGAACTTTAAAAAGAAGCTTGCACGGATGAAGCCTCATATAAAACAAAGTGAAATAAAAACTGAACCTGTCATTGAAAAGCTGCCTTATATGGAGATCTGGAAAGACAACCAGACAGATGTATATGCTTATGAAGATCAGTACTGCCTGATACGGGAAGTACACTATTCTGCAGATCATCAGCATGGTCATTATAAGCTTTCTGAATTCAGAGATGTAGTGAAATCCTGGAATCAAACAAATTTTAACCATTCATTATCAGCTAAATCATTTAAGCCGGATGATCTTTTCTTTTTTGATACTGAAACAACCGGGCTGAGCGGGACAGGTACTACGATATTTCTTTTGGGATACGCAACTTTTGAAAAAGATAAAGTCATATTAAAACAGCATATCTTAACGGACCCTTCGAATGAAATTGCTTTATATCTGAGTTTCTTAGAGAATGTCAATTATGAAACACTTGTTACTTTTAACGGGAAGTCTTTTGACTGGCCACAGGTGCAGTCAAGACACACGTTAATCAGAAATCATGTGCCAAAACTTCCTGAAACGGGGCATTTTGATTTATATCATGCTGCAAAGAGACTTTGGAAAAGTAGCCTGAAATCGTTGAAACTAAAAAGTCTTGAAGAAGAAAAGCTTGGGTTTACAAGAAAAGATGATGTGCCCGGTTATCTTGCACCGGCAATCTATTTTGACTTTGTTGAAAGAAAGCACCCTGAAGGTATGCTTAAAGTGCTTGAACACAATGAAAAAGACATTCTTTCACTGATTACGCTTTATACTCATATCAGTCATCAGCTTTTAGGTGCAGACCATCAGCAGAGCAGCATGGAAAAGCTTGAAACTGGTAAATGGTTTAAAAAAGAAGGAGAAAGCCAAATCTCTGAACGATATTTAAAAGATGCTTACGAGATGGATGAAAATCCTTCTGCTGCATTTCACCTGGCATATGAATACAAAAAGCAGAAACATTTTGACGAGGCGGTCAGGTTTTTTGAAACAGCATTGAAGCAAAGTAATGCAAAGGAAAAAAGATTATCAGCCATTGAGCTTTCTAAAATTTATGAGCATCAGAAAAAGGATTATGAGAAAGCATATCTATTTGCTATGAACGCGATTAAAGCGCTGGATGCTGATCTCCTTAAAGAAGAAATGAAGCAGAAAAAGCTTGAGGAAATTAAACACAGGTTAAACCGTATTTCCCGGAAATTACGTTAAATGAGTTAAAATACTTCCCGGGGAAGCGCAAAAAACGACGGATAAACAGTCATTTTTCATTACTTTTCCGACAATGTTCTGTATAGAATGGCAGAATTGTCACAAAATAGACAAGAATCAATGTTTATCAGATGGTTGTTTCATATGCGAAACAATTGTACTATTAAATTATTGATTATATTTGGGGTTGAAAGTATGAGAAAATTACTGTTATTGTTGTTTTTCTTCGTGATTGGAGCTACTGCTTACGTCTTCTCAGCAATTGGAGATCAGCTTTCTATATTATAATAAGTGATGAACCGGATTTTACAGCTGAGTATAAGCATCTGGAAGCGGCAGGATAAAATAGTCCCGCCGCTTTTTTTGATAAATGACTATAAAATGTGGTGAACAATATGAAAACACTTGTGATTTCAGGCTACCGGTCACATGAAATCGGTATTTTTAAATCTGATGATCCTGCGGTCAGAATTATTAAAAAAGCGCTCAGGCAGCGATTAGACCCTCTGATTGATGAAGGGCTGGAATGGATTATCGTCTCCGGAGGGCTAGGTGTAGAACAGTGGGCTGCAGAGGAAGTTATCGAAATGAAAGATGATTATCCACATATACAGCTGGCTATTATTACACCTTTTTTGAATCAGCAGGAAAAGTGGAATGAAACAAACCAGGAGAAATATCAAAAACTGCTAAGAAGTGCTGACTTTACTGCTTCTGTTTCAAATCAACCTTATAAGGATCCATCCCAATTCAAAAACAGAGATGATCTCCTGCTAAAAAAAGCTGATGGGCTGCTGCTTGTATATGATGAAGAAAAAGAGGGTTCACCGGGTTTTCTCTTGAGAAAAGCTAAAGATTATACTGAGAATCATCCACTTGAGATCTTATTGATTAATTTTCAGGATCTGCAATGGATTGCTGAAGAAGAAATACTGAATGAAACAGAACCTGATTGACAAGCGGGATGCTTTTTGGAAAAATAAATATACTGGATATGAATGCCGAGGTGAATAGTGTTGAAAAATGAAGTAGCACAATTAACTGCTAAAGAAATCTTAGAGCGCGAATTTAAAACAGCTATGAGAGGGTATAAGCCTGAAGAGGTAGATGCCTTTCTTGACCAGATTATTAAAGATTATGAAGCTTTTACTGAAAGAATTGAAACGCTTGAAAATGAATTGAAAAAAGCCCAGAAAACTTCTGCTGAACCACAGCGGAGATCAACTGTGCAACAGACACAGCCCGCAACGACCGCAAGCGGCACAACGAACTTCGATATCTTAAAAAGGTTATCGAATCTTGAAAAAGAAGTGTTTGGAAGAAAATTATACGAAGACAGGTAATAAAAGCTTCTTGCTTATTACGTATGTTCACTGTATAATTTGATTTTGGCGAAACCGGCTAAATGGTTGGGCAATTGCTGCTTAATGCAGAGGAAAGTCCATGCTCACACGGTGCTGAGATGCCCGTAGTGTTCGTGCTTCGCGAAACAATAAGCGGAGGCAGTCTGAATCGTCAGGCTGACGGCAGAGAAGATACCTAAGTCCCCCTGGGATATGGTATGAATCTCTTGAAAGTGCCACAGTGACGTAGTTCTGTCAGAAATGACAGAAGTGGAACGAGGTAAACCCCGCGAGTGAGAAACTCAAACAATGGTAGAGGCACTTTCCCGGAGGAAATGAACTGAGGGAAAGGCTGGCATTTTGT
Organism: Jeotgalibacillus malaysiensis; assembly: GCA_000818095.1. Lineage (NCBI taxonomy): Bacteria > Bacillati > Bacillota > Bacilli > Caryophanales > Caryophanaceae > Jeotgalibacillus > Jeotgalibacillus malaysiensis. The sequence continues at coordinate 1,808,209 of CP009416.1, read as the reverse complement.
GCCGGCAGATAGATGATTGCCGCATGTCGTACGAGCTTAATAAGCGCTTTAGTACGCTTGAACAAAACATGGCTTACAGACCATTAGCTGGTTGACCAATTTTATAATGAACCGATCCAAAAGGCATGACCATAAACAGGAGGTCTGCCTTTTTTCTTTCGAAACAGGGTATGAAACACATATATAAGAACTGATTTTATAAAATGTATGAGGTGAAATATGGCTACTTATAAACTGGTTGCAACTGCAGCAATGGGACTTGAATCGATTGTTGCAAGAGAAGTTAAAGATCTTGGTTATGAAACGACTGTAGAAAACGGTAAGGTATTTTATGAAGGCGATGAACGCGCAATTGTAAAATCAAATATGTGGCTGAGAACGGCAGACAGAGTGAAGATCGTAATGGGTGAATTTAATGCATACTCATTTGATCAGCTTTTTGAAGGGACAAAAGCACTTCCCTGGGAGACGCTAATGCCGGTGGATGCAGCTTTTCCTGTGTCAGGTAAATCAGTTAAGTCAAAGCTTTACAGCGTTCCAGATTGTCAGTCCATCGTAAAAAAAGCAATAGTAGAACGTATGAAGGCAGCTTATAAAAGAATGAGCTTTCTTGAAGAAACCGGGCCGACTTATAAAATTGAAGTGGCGATCCGAAATGACAAAGTAACTCTTACAGTTGATACAAGTGGAGCAGGTCTGCATAAAAGAGGTTATCGGACCGGACAGGGTGAAGCGCCATTAAAAGAGACAATGGCAGCTGCCCTGATTAAATTAACAAACTGGCGTCCTGATCGCCCGTTTCATGATCCTTTTTGTGGATCAGGTACGATTCCAATTGAAGCAGCATTGATTGGACAGAATATTGCTCCCGGTTTTAATCGTGAATTTATTTCAGAAGAATGGCCAATCATTCCTGAGGGTCTGTGGGATAAAGTAAGAGAAGAAGCCGAGTCTGAAGCAAATTATGATCAGCCTCTTGAAATATACGGAACAGATGTTGATCACAAAATGATTGAAGTGGCAAAAGAAAATGCGATTGAAGCGGGACTTGGGGATTTAATCCAGTTCAAACAGATGCAGGTGAAGGATTTCACTGCAGACAGTGACTATGGTGTTATTGTAGGAAACCCGCCATATGGTGAACGGATCGGTGAAGAAGAGGAAGTTGAACAGATGTATCGTGATATGGGTAAGGTGTTTGAGCATTATCCGACCTGGTCAAAATATATTATTACCTCACATCCGAATTTTGAGGATCTATACGGTAAGAAAGCAACAAAAAAACGTAAATTATTCAATGGTTTTATCAGAACCGATTATTATCAATATTTTGGTCAGCGTCCTAAACGTAAAAATGATTAAGGGAATGATTGAATGAATACTAAAAGCCTACCTTTTCCTGTTACTAGCGATCAGTCATTTTATGAAGCTTTAGGTGACTGGATAGGTGATGTTTTTTATGACATTTTGCCTGAAAAAGGCTTAGAGCTTCGGGACGAACAGATTTTTATGGCATTTCAGCTTGAGCAGGCTTATAAAAATAAATCAGTTATCTTTGCAGAAGCAGGTGTTGGAACGGGAAAAACCATTGCCTATCTGCTTTATGCTGTTGCTTATGCAAGGTATACCGGCCGACCGGCAATTATTGCCTGTGCAGATGAGACACTGATTGAGCAATTAGTTAAGCCGACAGGTGATATTAAAAAGATTGAAAAAATGCTGGATATGGAGATCGACGTCAGGCTTGCCAAATCAAGAGAGCAGTATTTATGTCTGAAAAAGCTGGATGAGGCAGATAAAAGAACTGAAGATGAAGCAATTGAAGATGTTTATCTTCAGCTTCCTGAATTCGTGTACGGAGCAGGATCTATGTCATCATTTTATCCATTTGGAGATCGTAAAGAATATCCTTACCTTGATGATGAGCAGTGGCAGGCTGTTAATTATGATTCTCTTCAGGATTGTTTAAGCTGTGATGTGAGACACCGCTGCGGACAGACGCTGCATAGAGAATACTACAGACAGGCAGGAGATCTGATTGTCTGTTCTCATGACTTTTATATGGAACATATCTGGACGAAAGATGCCAGAGTCAGAGAAGGACAGCTTCCATTATTACCTGAAGCAAGTTCGGTCATATTTGATGAGGGACATCTGCTTGAGTACGCTGCTCAAAAAGCGTTAACTTATAAAACGTCACTTCAGTCGATGGAGAAGGTACTCTCGAAATTATCAGGAAATGATGTAAGAGAAAAGACACTGCTGCTGATAGATTCTATTCTCGAATTACACGATGAATGGTTTTCATTAATATCAAGGAGTGCAGATCGGAGTTCGGAGAGAATGAAGATCAATAAGTCCAATGAGCTGATCCGTGCTTCAGCAAGGCTTAAAAAATCGATCGACCAATTACTCGAAGAACTCGTTTTTGAATCAGAACTATATGTAATAGATGAATATGATCTTAAAATTTCAGAGGAATATCTAGAGACTGTTCTATTCTCATTAAAATTACTTGTAGAAGATGATAATGCAATTATCTGGCTCGAAGAAAAGTATGACGATGAGACACTCGTGATTATGCCAAGAATGGTTGAAGAGATTTTGAGAGAGGAAGTATTTTCGAAAAAACTGCCGTTTATCTTCTCTTCAGCAACACTTTCAGTGGACGAGGACTTCTCATATCTGGCATCAAGCCTTGGAATTGATGATTATACATCCTTTACAGTTGCATCACCTTATGAATATGAAGCGGTGATGAATATAACAGTCAAAATATTAGATCAGTCTGTTCGTGCTGCTGATATTTCTGAAATCGTTAATCAAAATGATGGCGGGTCACTGATCTTATTTAACAATCATGAGGACCAGGATTTATTCAGATTTACTAATCTGATAGATAACAAGCAGTGTTTGTTTGAGGGTGATGAGGAAATCAGTACACTGGTTGAAAAATTCCAGAAAGATACTTCCTCAGTCCTTGCTTCCATAAACTTGTGGGAAGGTCTTGATGTACCAGGGTTAAGTCTTAATCAGGTCATTATTGAATCTCTGCCATTCCCGCCTGATGACCCGGTTTTTGAGGCAAAGCGGAATCATTCAGCAGATCCTTTAAGAGAAGTAGACCTTCCATACATGCTGCTTAGATTACAGCAGGGAGCAGGTAGACTGATCCGTTCTTCCTCAGATAAAGGGAACATCACGATTTATTTATCTCAGGAGGAAGAAAAGTGGATGCCTGAAATAAATAAAATTCTGCCAGTAGCTCCTCAGAAAAAATAAACGGATGATCTATTGAACTAAATAACTGACTAACAGATTCCACCCAGCAGCCCGGTACACCTTATTGTGCCGGGCTGTTTAGCAGTTATTTCAGATGCCGAAACAAATTCATTATTTTTTCAGAAAAGTATGATAAGATAAGGAGTGAAATCGACTGGAGGGATTACAATGACATTAGAAACAGTAAAAAATGATTTTATCAGTCACCTGAATAAAATCTCAGCTTATCAGGAAGCATTAGGATTAATTTTTTGGGATCTGCGTACAGGAGCACCGAAAAAAGCAATTGAACAACGTTCTGAAGTAATCGGTACACTATCGTCTGAAGTATTTAATCTGTCTACTTCTGATCAGATGGAAAACTACATAAAACAATTGAACGAACATAAAAGTGAGCTGGATGAGCTTACAGTAAAAATGCTTGAAGAATGCGAAAAAGAATTTAACCGGAATCGCAAAATTCCTGAGGATGAATTCAAGAAATATGTTGTATTAAAATCAAAAGCTGAAAGCGTATGGGAAGAGGCGCGTGAGCAATCAGATTTTGCTATGTTCGAACCGTACCTGAAGGAACTGGTTGATACGACAAGACGTTTTGTCGGTTATTGGGGCTATGAAGGAAATCCTTATAATACACTGCTCGATATGTTTGAGCCTGGCGTAACGGTCGAAGTATTAGATGAAGTTTTTGGTAAAGTACGTGAAGCGATTGTTCCGTTAGTAAAAGGGATTGAGCAATCAGCTGTGAAGCCAGATACATCGTTTATTTATCAGCAATTTTCAAAAGATGCCCAGCGTGAGTTCAGTCTTCATGTCCTGAAAGAGCTTGGTTATGACTTTGATGCAGGCAGACTTGATGAAACTGTCCACCCATTTGCTACAGGATTAAATACAGGAGATGTCCGTATCACGACCCGTTATGATGAACTTGATTTCCGCGGGGCGATTTTCGGAACGATTCATGAATGCGGTCATGCTCTATATGAACAAAATATAGATCCGGCTTTAACAGGTACACCGCTTAGCGGGGGTACTTCTATGGGAATTCACGAATCCCAGTCATTATTTATGGAGAATTTTGTCGGCAGACATCCTGAATTCTGGAAGCGTCATTTGCCTTCACTTAAAAAGTTTTCGCCGGAACAGTTCAAAGATGTTTCTGTTGAATCATTTTTATCAGGTATTAATGAATCGAAGCCATCCCTGATCAGAGTGGATGCTGATGAATTGACTTATACCCTGCACATTATGATCAGATACGAGATCGAAAAGGGTTTGTTTAATGGCGAGTATGAGGTAAGCGAGCTGCCTGATGTGTGGAACCGGAAATATAAGGAGTATCTGGGTGTAGTTCCATCAAATGATGCTGAAGGAATCCTGCAGGACGTCCACTGGTCTGGGGGATCATTTGGTTATTTCCCTTCGTATGCACTTGGATATATGCATGCTGCCCAGTTCAAGAATGCAATGCTAAAAGACATTCCTGACTTTGATCAGCATATAGCTGATGGGGATATTGCGCCGATTAAAAACTGGATGACAGAAAAAGTACACCGTTTTGGAAAAACGAAGAAACCGCTGGATATACTCCATGAAGCTACTGGTGAAGGGTTAAATGCAGAATATCTGATCAAATATCTACAGGACAAATATGCAGCACTTTATGATCTTGAGCCTGTAAAATAAGGAGTTGGAATGATGAATCTTCCTTCATTCAGATTAGAAGGCAAAAAAGCAATCATCACCGGTGCAGGCAGAGGTATCGGTCGTGCACTTGCAATTGGATTTGCACAGTCCGGAGCAGAAGTCATTCTCTGCTCGCGTACAGAATCAGAACTGGAGCAGGTGAAAAGTGAGATAGAAGCGCTAGGCGGAAGTGCACTTGTGTATCCGGTTGACGTAACGGATACGGCTGAACTGAAAAAGACGGTAAAACACATATTTAATGACTTTCAAGTTGTTGATATCCTGATAAATAATGCCGGAATGAATATAAGATCCAAAGCAAATGATGTAACAGAAGATGAGTGGATCAGAATTATGGATACCAATGTGAAATCAGCATTTATGATGTCACAGGCTGTTGGTATCAGAATGCAGGAGCAGCAAAATGGAGGCAGTATCTTATCTGTTTCCTCAGTTGCCGGGCATATTGCACTTAAAACCGGCGTAGTATATGCCGCTTCAAAAGCAGCAATGATCCAGATGACAAAAGTACTCGCCTACGAGTGGGGCAGTAAAGGCGTAAGGGTCAACTCAATCGGACCCTGGTATTTCGAAACACCTTTGACTAAGCATCTGCTTGAAGACGAGAACTATTTGAATGAAATACTTGCTGTTACCCCACTTAAACGTGTTGGTCAGGTAGAAGAACTGATTGGTCCAGCCCTATTCCTGTCATCGGAAGCAGGCAGCTATGTGACAGGTCAGACACTTTTTGTAGATGGTGGTATGACGATTAACGGTTTTTAATTTTAACAAGTCTAAATATAAAAAACAGAATTCTGACTCAGAATTCTGTTTTTTATTGCTGAATTGAAACAAGGATAGAAAATTGACCGATGCCTGCTGCTTCAAATGGCAAGTGGATAGCCTGCTTAAAATTATGAAGCGTTGTTTCTCCGGTCATGACTGAGGGTGGGGTTATATCCATTTCAACTCCTTCTGAGGAAATGTAGGTCGTAAGATTACCGGCAATCATATTTCCTACCTCACCAATAAATGAGATCAGCATATCATCTTCAAGATACATACCATACATAGATTCGCCAAGGCTGCTGAAATGCTGCTTATCACCATCAAGAAGAATATTGCCCTTTAATTCCCCGGTCATCCCAATAAGAACGGCAATCTGATCCTGCTGATAAGGAACAGTAATCATAGAAGGTCTGCTATGTTGAATCGATACCGGGACAACTTTATTAATTGAATGAATCATACCATTTAATAAATTAGATATTACTTTAGATGTGCTCATCATTACCTCCAGCTCAAATAATGATTCTATTATACCATTACTTTTTGCTTATAAAAACAAGAATTTAATTTCTTTTAAAAAATGAATGATTTATTTAACGGTTAAATCTCTTTTTTCGTTACAATATGAATTATAGAATCGAATTAAAAGGAATGGTAGATGTGAATAAAGAGGAGTTTATCAGCCGGAAAGAAGAATTATTAGATCATTTAACCGGTTTTTATATAAAGGCATTTGAGTATGGTGACACAGAAAGAGCAGATAAGGCTGTAAACCTTGCAGAAAAGCTGTACCGTGAAGAAATTGTCATCGCTTTTTGCGGTCATTTTTCTGCCGGAAAATCTGCAATGATTAATTACCTTGCGGGAGAAGCGTTGCTGCCTTCAAGCCCAATTCCAACTAGTGCCAACCTGATTGCATTACATACAGGAAGTTTAAGACCCGTTTTGGTCACAGGCGCTGATCAGACAGTATACGAATTAGAACCGCCGCTTGATGAAAGCTCTATAATAGAGCTTGGTAAAGAAGGACTTACTGTTAAACGGATTGATATATGGAAAGATTCAACTGCGCTTCCGCATGGTGTAACTCTTCTGGATACACCTGGAATTGACTCTGTTGATGATGCACATAAAAGATCAACAGAATCAGCTGTACATCTTGCTGACCTGCTATTTTATGTCATGGATTATAATCATGTTCAATCGGAAATGAACTTTGAATACATAAAAAACATGTCACAGCATAATCGTAAAATTTACGCAGTTATTAATCAGGTAGATAAACACAGAGAAGAAGAGCTGCCGTTTAGTACATATAAAGAAGCAGTTGAAAGAGCTTTCTTTGACTGGGATGCACTACCAGAAAAATTTTTCTATACTTCTTTAAAAAAACCTGATCACCCCGTAAATCAAAGTGAAGATCTGAAAGAAGAAATTAGTGATATGACAAGTAACCGCTATTCACTTTTAATCGAGTCAGTAGCAAGTTCTCTCAATGTGTTAAAGTCTGAATCACGATCATTTTTAGAAGATGAAAAAGCAGAGATCATTGATGCGTATTCTACAATCGTAAGTGAAGAAGATATTAATCAGAAATACAAAATATATGAAGAGGCAGCCGATCTGGAAGGTTCAATTACATCTTTTGAAAACTGGTCTGAAAACTTTGATGCTGAAATGAATAAGATGCTTAAAGCAAGCTATCTGATGCCTGCTGATGTGAGAGGATTAGCAGAAAAATACCTTGAGTCAAAACAGGCGGACTTTAAAGTTGGGGGCATCTTTTCAGGTAAAAAAACGAAGCAGGAGAAAGAAGAAAGAGAAGCAGTACTTAATCAGCGGTTACAATCAGTAATTGACGAGCAGCTAGTCTGGCACGCAAAAACAAATATGTACCAATTCCTCGATCAGGCAGGAATTAAAAGAACAGACTGGACTAATAAAATAGAAAAGATATCAATAGAGAATCCAGTTGTTATTGCTGAAGAAAATATAAAGTCCGGGGCCGGTTTTACAGGAGAATCGCTATTAAACTATTGTGATAGTCTGGCTGAGCAATTTAGGAAAAAGATTAAATCTCAAATGCTGAATATTAAAGAAGAAATTCTTGATCAGCTGGATGATGAGATTGAAGAATTTGCTGTGAGAAAATCTGCAGATCAAACAGCTTTAAATAAAAAAGTAAACGTTTTAAGACAAATAGAGACGCTTGAACAGCAAATAGGCGCTCTGGATCAATTGAAAACTGATCATACAATAAAAGAAAAATGGATTCAGGAATGGAGCAAGGACAGGCCCTCTGTAAAGCTTTCAAAGCTTGATCACATGATATCTGAAGAGAAGTCTGAAACTGGAAATGAAGTTCTAGCAAAAAAACAGCCCGTCACTGAACTTGATGAAAAAGAATTATTGAAAAAAAGTTTACTTCTTGCAAGTGAAATACAGAATATTAATGGTTTTGAACAGCAGTCATATACGCTGTATCAACAGGCGGACAGGTTAGAAAATAAGAAGTACACGGTGGCACTTTTCGGCGCATTCAGCGCTGGTAAATCAAGCTTTGCAAACGCAATGCTGAAAAATAAAGTGCTCCCTGTGTCACCAAATCCTACTACTGCATCAATTAACAGAATTTATCCGCCTGATTCGGAGCATCCGGATAAAACGGTAATTGTTCATTTTAAGCAGCCGTCAGAATTGCTCGAAGATTTGCGGGAAGCATCATTATCAAAGCAAATTGATTCACTCGAAAAAATGGCTGAGCGTCTTCCCGGGATTCTAAAAAAGAATGCATCTTTATCAGAATCTAAGAAAAGCTTTATCAGAGCATTTTTACAAGGATGGGGTGAATATAAGAGCAGCCTTGGCAGAACGCAGAAGGTAGATTATAAAGCTTTTGACGGTTTTGTTTCAAATGAACATCAATCATGTTTTGTAGAGGCAATTGATCTTTATAAGGACTCATCAATTTCAAAGAGCGGTATTACATTAGTTGATACACCTGGTGCAGATTCAGTTAATTCAAGACATACTGACGTGTCATTTGACTACATCCGTAATTCAGATGCCATTCTTTTTGTTACTTATTATAATCACGCTTTTGCGCGTGCAGATCGAGAATTTTTAATTCAAATGGGCAGAGTAAAGGAAAGCTTCGAACACGATAAAATGTTTTTTATTGTTAACGCAGTGGATCTTGCTGAAAGCGAAGAAGAAAAGCAGGAAGTAATCAGTTACGTAAGGAAACAACTTCAGACCTTCGGGGTGAAAGACCCAAAAATTTTCGGTGTATCAAGCCTGCAGGCATTAAAAAATGAAAGATCCTCTGGAATTGAAGAGTTCCGACATGATTTTTCGTTATTTATAGACCAGGAGCTTGATTCGATCGTAAAAAATAATACAGCAGAATATTATGATCAGACCGTTACACGGATGCAGGTTTTGCTAAAGCAGATGAGAGCTGATGAAGATGAGAAAAACCAGAGGAAGTCAGATCTTTTAACATTATCAGAAAGTCTGAAAAGTTATTTTAATGAAAACTTCAGGGAAAGTGTATATGCACAAATAGATCAGGAGTTAAAAGAACTGCTTCATTATGTTCATCAGCGTGTTTTTTACAGGTTTTCTGATTTCTTTAAAGAATCTTTCAACCCTGCAGGATTCCATGGGAAATCAAATAAAGAAGCACTGTCTCAGGCAATATCAGAATGCATTGAAATGGTCGCTTTTGATCTTTCGCAGGAATTCAAGGTTGTAAACTACAGAATAGAACATTTGATTTTAAAGCTTTATCACGCTGAAATGAACCGTATATGGGATCAAATCAAACAGCATTTTCCCGAGGGTGTAAAGCCGGATACAAAGATTGAAGCTGCTGCTCTGCTTACATTCAATCAGGTGTTTGATCAGGTGAGTGAATCTGACTTCAGTCAGGAAAAATCAATGTTTAAAAACACCAAATCTTTTTTTGAAAAAAATGAAAAAAAGTTTATGCAGCATGCACTTGAAGAAAAATTTAAACATGTTGCCTCTGATGAGATAGCAGATGTAACGGCTCAATTATCAGATTGGATTTATAATGAACTAAAAAGAGTAGAAGGGAATTTATTCGACGGCTGGCAGCGTGACCTTTCACAACAGATTGATACAGCTGTTAATAACTTATATTCTGAGACCTACGCAGAGAAGCTCGAAAATGCGTTGAAAAGAGTAATGTAAAATGGAAAATGAATATCATGTTTGTGCTACCTGTATTTATTTTAAAGCTCTTAGAAATGAAAAAGGGAACATGTATTATACTTGTGAGAGACTTGGATATGAAACGAAACCTCATTACCGGTTCAACTGCTGGACACCTAAGGAGCATGTCATCAAATTAATGAAAAAAAGGCGGGGATAATATGCAGGCATCAGTATCAGTATCAGCTGAGTGGTTACTTGAACAAATTGAATTAAATCGCGCTGTGGCTATTTTAGATTGCAGGTTTGATTTAAACATGCCGGATTCAGGTTATAAGGAATATAAAGTTTCTCATCTCCCGGGTGCCAGTTATGTGCATCTGAATAAAGATCTGTCGGGTAAGCCGGAAAAGCATGGAGGAAGGCACCCGCTTCCTGATCTGACTGTTTTTAAAAAGAAAATGGAACAATCAGGTGTATCTAATTATATTCCAGTCGTCGTATATGATGCAGGCGAAGGCGCAATGGCTGCAAGAGCCTGGTGGCTGCTTCACTATACAGGTCATGAAGAAGTATATATACTAAATGGCGGATTCAGAGAATGGTCAGATAAACAGTATCCGCTGACTGATAAAGAGCCAGAAGTTACAAGTGGATCTTTTCACATTCAAGTAAGAGATAATATAACAGCTGATAATCTGGAAGTTGAAAAAGTAGTGCATGGAAAACAAAGTGCCTGTCTGATTGATTCGAGAAGTTATTCCAGGTATATTGGTGATCATGAGCCTATCGACCGGGTCCCTGGTCACATACCGGGTGCTGTAAATAGTGAGTGGGTTAACAGTTTTCAAAATGGAAGACTACTCGATGCTGAGAGTCAGGCCAAGAGGTTTTCTGAATGGGACAAAAAACAGCCGCTTATCGTGTATTGCGGCAGCGGGGTTACAGCATGTCCAAACTATATTGCACTTAAACAGGCAGGATTTGAAAATGTCAAGTTATACCCGGGTAGCTACAGCGACTGGGTATCATATGATCATCACGAAATTGAGCTTGGAGATGCAACCCATATGAGTATCAAAAAGATTGAAAAATAAATAGACTTTGCGATTAAAAGTAAAGGCCGCGTTAAAGCCGTATGCTGCTTCAGCAAAATTCGATTTATGCTGCAATCGTGAGCATAGCGTATATCGATCGTCTTTAACTCAGCAAAAGAAGAAGGAGAACAAAATGAAACATGTATTATTAGTAGATGGAATGGCGCTTTTATTCAGGTCATTCTTTGCAACGGCAATTTCAAATCAATTTATGTATAACCACAACGGATTGCCAACAAATGGCATTCAGGGTTTTATTAAACACACTGTAACTGCAGCCGAAATGATCAAACCAACCCATGTGGCGATTTGTTGGGATATGGGAAAAGAAACATTCCGCAATGAGGAGTTTTCACTTTATAAAGCAAATAGAAATGCGCCACCGGAAGAGTTAATTCCGCAATTCGATCTAGTTAAGGAAATTGCTGAGAAAATGAGTTTCCATAATGTTGGTGTGGAGGGGTATGAGGCTGACGATTGTATTGGTACAATTGCAAGGCTTGAAACAGACAGCAAAATCAGCATAGTCAGTGGAGATAAAGATCTTTTGCAATTGTTAACCCCTAATGTGGATGTATGGCTCATTAAAAAAGGCTTTGGCACTTATGAAACGTATAACCTTGAGCGGTTCATTCAGGAATATGAAATCACTCCCGAGCAGTTTATCGACGTGAAAGGATTAATGGGGGATACAAGTGATGGGTATCCAGGAGTTAAAGGGATCAGTGAAAAGACTGCATTCAAACTCATTAAAGAATACGGTTCAATTGACGGTATTTTAAACAATATTGAAAAATTAACGCCTGGTCAGAGAAAGAAAATTACTCAAGATCAGGAGATGCTGCACTTGTCACGAAAGCTTGCTGAAATTTATTGTGATGTTCCTCTGATAAACCCTGTTGTCAGAGACTGGAAAGGGTTACCGGAACACGCTGTTGAAGTAGCAGATGAATTCGGTCTAAGGTCTGTCAGAAGATTTATGGAACAGGGATTACGATGAATAAGTCACTGGATGATTTTGTCGCAGATCTTCACACAAGAGGGTTTAAACTTGATGAGGAAGCAATCGGATTCATTTATTTTGGTAAAAAATTTACCGGAGCAGATGATCAATTGATTAAAATGGCTATTGAAACAACGCTTAAATGCCAAAAGCGTTTTGATTCAAGTTTCTATATGTCAGTCCTTGAAGAATTATCAGCTAAAAAATGGAAAAATAAAAATGAAATGACTGCGCATCTCAAGAAAAAGGGGATGTCCATTTAAAGAAGAGCTTGTCAGCTCTTCTTTTTTTGCGAAAAAATCGCTTGTCTGGCGAGTTTGTCAGCCACTGCATTTTCTTTAGAGGGAATCCACTTAATAAAAAACAATTCGTATTGATCAAGCAGCTGATTAATTTCAGGCAAATAATGAGCGTATTTTGGATTTTTTATGTATCTTTTTTCTACTGCAGCAAACACTGCCTGTGAGTCGGTTTTACATGAGATTATCTGATGCTTATAGGATAAACATTTTTTAAGTCCAATAATAAGCGCTTCATATTCTGCTTCATGATTAGACATTTCATCCAGTTCAACTGAAAGCTGAATACTGTCTTTTCCATTTTTGATAAAAATCCCTGCACCGCTCAGCCCCGGATTTCCAGCACTTGCACCGTCAATAAAAAGCTCGATCATTTATATCACCTCTTTAAAAGTGTATCAGCAGTTGCATACAGGAACAATTCAAATGTACAATAATAGGAATGAGGGAGGGAACATAGTTGAAAATTTATTTTACTGCACAATATGAACACCCTTCAGGCACAGCAATTAAGTTACAAACTGACTGGACGGATGAAAAAAATGCATTTCTGTTTTTAAATGATTTTGAAAAAACAGGAAGGTTCAATAGCATCACCGTTCATGATGACCTCGGTCAGCAGTGGAATATAAAAGAATTTAAAAAGCTCATGAATAAAACTGCAGGGGCTGCAAAGGATATAACGATTCACTTTGATGCGGCATTTTCAAAATCTGATCTCAAGGCAGGTCTGGGCTGGGTAATCAACTATATAAAAGACGGAACTGAAGTGGTCGAAAAAAGAAACAAATTGATCACACAGATACATTCGAACAATGAAGCTGAATATGCTGCACTTTATTATGCGATACAACATGCACTTGACATAGCAAATGGTCATACACAGATTTTAACAAGCTACGGAGATGCACTGACCATAACGAATCAAATGTCTGGTGAATGGCCATGTTATGATCAGGAGCTGGTTAACTGGGCTGATAAAATTGACCACTTACTCAAAAAGCACGGGATGCAAGCAGAATACTATCATATCGGCAGAAACCAGAATAGAGAAGCTCACAGACTGTCCCGGCAGGCCATTGAGGAAACTGAAATAAAAAGTCTGAATAGGAATGATCGGCATGAATAAAATGGAAAAGCATACTGCAATATCAGCTGTAGATGAGCTAATGAATACCTATTGCAGGGACTGTCCTGTTAAAAAACAGTTACGTGCAGAAAAAGGAAAACTGCATGCTCATAAGTTTTGTATCTCAGACTGTTCGATTGGTATCAAAATCAAAGAAATCGGCCGTCAACTTTCATAGCATTTACACAAAAAAACCGGCGATTACGCCGGTTTTAATCTTTCTTAATGACATTCGCAGCCTGTGGCCCGCGATTACCTTCTACAATTTCAAATGAAACTTCCTGACCTTCCTCTAGGGATTTGTAGCCATCACCCTGCACGGCCGTAAAATGCACAAATACATCATCGCCACCTTCAACTTCCAAAAATCCGTAGCCTTTTTCGTTATTGAACCATTTTACTTTGCCATTATGCATCTGATTTCCTCCCTGCTATTTCCCTAAAGAGATTTCCATCATTGGTATTTCACCAATAAATGATATGTTTACTATACACATCATTAAAAAATGCGTCAATAACTAGAGTGAATTTTCAAAAATCATTTTAAGTTTCAGCAGCCTCCCCCGAAGAGAGTTGTGTCGCTAAGACCGTTATAGTACACTTTACAAGTAGTCAAATCATGGTTTTTAGGAGGAGGGGTCCCCACATGCCAACGCCCAGCATGGAGGATTATATTGAACAAATTTACTTACTGATCGATCAAAAAGGGTATGCAAGAGTTTCAGATATTGCTGAAGCCCTGTCAGTTCATCCATCCTCAGTAACGAAAATGGTCCAAAAACTGGATAAAGATGAATACCTGATCTATGAAAAGTACAGAGGGCTGGTTCTAACTAAAAAAGGTAATAAGATTGGAAAAAGGCTTGTCTTCAGACACGAACTGCTTGAGCAGTTTTTAACTGTGATCGGCGTTAAAGAAGAAAATATTTATAATGATGTCGAAGGAATTGAACACCATCTAAGCTGGAATTCAATTGATAGAATTGGCGATTTGGTTCAGTTATTTGAAAACGAGCCTGAACTGATTGAAAAGCTCAGGAAATTACAGGAAAGAGAAGACCAATAAACCGCCTCACTGGCGGTTTTTCTTTGTTTATATATAAAATTCCCGTGTTATAATTAAATCATTACATGTAGCGGAGGCTTCTTATGACGACTAATAAAACTGTACCTTCAGATATTGATATTGCACAGACAGCTTCGATGGCACCAATCAGTGAAATTGCCGCCGGAGCAGGGCTGACGAATGAAGACATAGAAATGTATGGTCAGTTCAAAGCCAAAATCAAGTTTGAAACGATCAACCGGTTAAAAACGGCAAAGGATGGAAAGTTAATTCTTGTCACATCCATTAATCCGACTCCAGCTGGTGAAGGAAAATCAACAGTAACGGTTGGACTAGCAGATGCACTCAAAGCATCCGGAAAGAATTCAATGGTTGCTTTAAGAGAGCCTTCACTTGGACCTGTAATGGGCGTAAAAGGAGGAGCAACAGGCGGAGGGTATGCACAAGTGCTGCCGATGGAAGATATTAATCTTCACTTTACCGGTGATATTCATGCAATTACAACGGCAAATAACGCATTAGCTGCATTTATAGATAATCATATTCATCAGGGGAATGAACAGCAGATCGATCCAAGGAGAATTATCTGGAAAAGAGTTATGGATATGAATGACCGCGCGCTCAGACAGATTGTGATCGGTCTTGGAGGACCTGCTAGAGGTGTGCCGAGAGAGGATGGTTTTGATATTACTGTTGCCTCTGAGATCATGGCAGTGCTTTGTCTTTCATCAGATTTACATGATCTGAAAAACCGTTTATCAAATATTGTCATTGCTTATACTTATCAGGGAGAGCCGGTGACTGTTGCTGACCTTGATGTACAGGGGGCATTATCATTACTTCTCAAAGATGCTTTAAAGCCAAATCTTGTCCAGACGCTTGAACAGACACCTGCGCTGATTCACGGAGGTCCTTTTGCAAATATCGCACATGGCTGTAATTCCGTTCTGGCTACTAAGACAGCTTTAAAGCTGGCAGACTATGTAGTCACTGAATCAGGTTTTGGTGCAGACCTCGGTGCTGAAAAGTTTTTAAATATCAAAACAAGAACAACAGAAAAACATCCTGATGCTGTCGTGATTGTAGCAACTGTACGTGCGCTTAAAATGCACGGAGGGAAGTCTAAAAAAGAATTAGTCAATGAAGATACACAGGCACTTAAAGCAGGTTTAACCAACCTTAAAAAACATATTGAAACAATTCAGGAATTTGGTCTGCCTGTCGTGGTCGCAATTAATAAATTCCATACAGACAGTGATGCTGAAATCAATATTCTTGAATCATTCTGTAAGAGTGAACAAGTACCATTTTCATTAACAGAAGTATGGGAGAAAGGTGGAAATGGCGGAATTGATCTTGCTGCAAAAGTGATTGAAGCAATTGAAAATCCAGGACACTTTTCATACCTTTACAATCTTGATCTGCCAATAAAAGAAAAAATTAATACAATTGTGAGGAAAGTATACGGCGGTTCTGAAGCTGTATTCTCTAAAAAGGCAGAAGCTCAAATCCAGCAGTTTGAATCCTATGGCTGGGGTGCTCTGCCAATCTGTATGGCTAAAACACAATATTCATTATCAGATGATCCCTCGCAATATGGTCGTCCTGAAGGTTTTAAAGTGACAATCAGAGAAATTGTACCAAAGCTTGGCGCAGGCTTTCTGGTCGCTTTAACGGGTGACGTGATGACAATGCCGGGCCTTCCTAAAAAGCCGGCTGCACAAAATATGGACGTTACAGATGATGGTAAAGGTATTGGTTTATTTTAAGCTGAACCTAAAGAAGCGAAGCATCCTTTATACGGATGCTTTTGCTTTTTAGCTGACACGAGTCAGATACAAATCACTGAAGACGAAAAAAGAATGTGGGGATAATATGTTTGATCCAACAGCTTTTGATAATTTAAAAACAGTGCTTGAAGGAACTGTCTATGACAGAGATTTAGATGGAACAGTCAAAATTACGAACAGGTCTGATAAGGTAGATATAGCCACACTCTGCAGAAGCTTTACAGTTACTTTTCACGTACAGGAAAAGTCGTTCGAAGCAGATATGAATCTCTATGCAGATCTAAAAAAATTAAGTGCGGAACTGTTACCTGACAGGAAGGGTCAAGAGGCTGGCGCATCTATCTCAATTATTTT
The DNA here is from genome assembly GCA_000818095.1 of Jeotgalibacillus malaysiensis. Lineage (NCBI taxonomy): Bacteria > Bacillati > Bacillota > Bacilli > Caryophanales > Caryophanaceae > Jeotgalibacillus > Jeotgalibacillus malaysiensis. Next base: position 1,791,532 of record CP009416.1, on the reverse strand, counting down.
CAGAAAATACGCTTCAGAATGGACCGATGATGAACTGACTATACTCTCAGAGCAGTGGGGAGAAAACAGATGCTATGATATTAGAAAAGTCTCTTCCACTCGAAATGAGGATTTTTGTGAAGCGGTTGTAAGATTTGAAAGAACAATTACAGAAGATATGCTCAGAGATATAGAAGATATGGTTTACTTTGTAATCGAAACATTAGATTTTCTTGAAGGCAGGCAGCCTTAATGAAGGTCACCCGGGAGCAGATTAATATAGCTGAATCGGCTGTCAGAGAATTTTATGAAAAGGATACGACGGGGCACGGATGGGATCATATTATCAGAGTAAAAAATCTTGCGCTAAAAATAGCACATATTGAAGGCGCCGATAATGATCATCTGATTGAATTAATCAGTCTGCTGCATGATGCAGGTGATACTAAGCTTCATCCGTCTGAGCATGGTGCAGAATCTTTCTTAAGAGGAATTATTGAAAAGCTGAATTTGAATGAGCAGAATCGTCAAACACTTTTTAGTTTAATCAGATCTGTCAGCTACCGAAAAAGGCATCTTTATTCAGGAAATCAAGAAAGTAAAATCGTGTCTGATGCTGATAGGCTGGATGCTATCGGTGCTATTGGAGTTGCAAGAGCTTTTACATATGGTGGTGCTAACCGGATGAAGTTGCATAGTCAAAAGACTGATGAGGAAACAGTCATTAGTCATTTTGACGATAAGTTACTGCATCTTAGAGACATGATGCATACGAAGACTGGATATAAAATAGCGGTTGAAAGAGACCGTTTTTTAAAAGTGTTTAAAGATCAATTTCTGAATGAATGGAATGGTAAAAAATGAAGCAGTGTAAGTTATTAAATTTAAATAAATCCTATGGCGAAAAAATGCTGTTTGAAAATCTGTCTTTCACAATTACGGACTCAGATAGAATCGGACTGATCGGTGTTAACGGAACAGGAAAATCAACATTAATGAAGTTAATTGCTGGTCTTGAATATCCTGATTCCGGGGACATTGAAAAACCAAAGCAATATACTGTTAAATTGCTGGATCAGGAGCCATTATTAAAAGACGAAGATACTGTTATGCAGGCGATATTTGAGAGTGATGCAAATGTTACAAGGCTGATGACAGAATACCAGAGGGTAATGAATGAATATGAAATGAACCCTGAATCTGGGGATGTTCAATCAAAAATGCTTCATATTCAGCAAAAAATGGATGAAGAAAACGCCTGGGATGCTGCAGCTAAGGCTAAGTCAATTCTGTCAAAACTCGGTATAAATGAAACCGAGAAAAAGGTTTCAGAACTCTCGGGCGGTCAGAAGAAAAGAGTTGCACTCGCTCAGGTGCTCTTAGAAGAACCGGATCTGCTGCTGCTTGATGAGCCTACTAACCACCTTGATTATGATGCGATACTTTGGCTTGGACAATACCTGCAAAAATACAGCGGATCATTGCTATTTGTATCCCATGACAGATATTTTATCGATCAGGTATCAAATGCCATGGTTGAAATCGATAACGGGCGTGCATTTAAGTATAAAGGAAATTATCAGCAATTCATCGAAGCAAAAGCTGAACGCGAAGAACAGGAAGCGTCAGCAGAGAAGAAAAAGAATAATCTCTATAAAAATGAACTTGCTTGGATGCGCAGAGGAGCAAAAGCCCGTACCACAAAACAAAAAGCAAGAATTCAGCGTTTTGAAAGTCTGGAAAGCTCTATGGATAAAGGCCAGGATCAGGAGTTAACTATTGGCGCACTCAGCAGCAGACTTGGTAAACAGGTGATCGAGCTTAAAAACGTTTCTAAAAAATATGATCGCGAACTGTTTTCTGATTTTAACCTTTTAATTACGCCTGGTGACAGAATTGGCATAGCAGGATCCAACGGAAGCGGAAAATCTACCTTAATGAATATGATTGCCGGCAGAATTAAACCGGATCAAGGGTCAGTTGATATAGGGCAAACGGTTAAAATCGCATATTTCTCACAAGAAATAGAAGAGATGGATCAGAAGCTCCGGATGATCGAGTATATCAGAGAAGCCGCTGAAATCGTAGAAACCAATGATGGTACAGTTTCAGCTTCTCAAATGCTTGAGCAGTTCCTGTTTCCCCCTGAGGTACACGGTACACCGATCTACAAGCTTTCAGGTGGAGAAAAAAGAAGACTTTATCTACTGAAACTATTAATGAAGCAGCCGAATGTCCTCATGCTTGATGAGCCGACAAACGATCTTGATACCCAGACACTCACCGTACTTGAGAATTTCCTGGAGAATTTCAAAGGCGTTGTCATTACAGTATCACATGATCGGTACTTTCTTGATAAAGTAGCAGACAAATTAATTATCCTCAATAGATCTGGTGTGCCCGAAATCACACTGGATGACTATTCGGTCTACCTAGAAAAACAGCTTGAAGAGCCTGCTGAAGAAGCTCCTAAAAGTATTGTAGAAGTACAGGAAAAAAAGGCAGATAAAGAAAAAACAAGACTTTCATATAAGGAAAAAATTGAATGGGAAACCATTACATCAGATATTGAAAAACTTGAAGAAGAGATTGTTAAGCTTGAAGAAGAGCTGGTATCAACTGGCAGCGATTATATGAGAGCAGAAGAAATCAATGAAAGTTTAAAAAATCTGAATGATAAGCTCGAACAGTTAATTGAGCGCTGGAGTTACCTGTCAGAATACGCAGACTAAGCCCATTTCTTCAACACAATTTTTGTTTGTGATACAATGCAACTAGATTTGGGAATAATCGGAGGGGTAAAAGTGAAAATACTTTCAATAGAACCAACGCCTAGTCCTAATACGATGAAAGTGATTGTAGATGAAGCATTAGCAGGCGGTACGAGTAACAATTATAAAAAGGATGACGCAGAAAAAGCGCCTGATAAAATTAAGAAACTTCTACAAATTGATGGTGTAAAAGGAATTTACCATGTAGCAGATTTTCTTGCTGTAGAAAGGCATCCAAAAGCAGACTGGGAGGCTGTACTTCCGGAAGTACGTTCAGTCTTTGGAGAAGAGAATACATCAGATCATACGGAAGAAAAGCCCGATGATCATTTTGGAGAAGTACAAGTACAGGTATTGCAATTTAAAAGCATACCTCTTCAAATTAAGCTATTGACTGGTGATGAAGAAAAAAGATATGGATTACCTGATTACTTTGCGAATGCTATGAGTGAAGCCCAGCTTGATGGAGATAATGTAGTGCTTCAGAGAAAATGGAAAGATTTCGGAATCAGGTATGGTGATCTTGATAAAATCGCTCAGGAAGTAACTGATGAAATTCTTGCATCATATCCTTCTAGCAGAGTTCAGGCAATTGTTGAAGCTGCAAGAGAAGCAGGAGATCACCCTGTTCAAAGCAGAGATCTGAAGAAAGTTTCAGCCGAGATGTTAAAATCGTGTGATACTTGGCAGGAACGCTATCAGTTACTAGAGCAGATTCCAGAGCCTGAAGTTAACGATATTCCGATGCTCAACGTAGCACTTGAGGATGAAAAAGTTTCAGTCAGAAGACTTGCAGTTGTTTATCTAGGGATGATTGAAGATGAGTCCGTGCTGCCATCTCTTTACAAAGGTCTTCACGATAAAAATGCTTCAGTAAGAAGAACAGCAGGCGATTGTCTGTCAGATCTTGGTTTTCCTGCTGCAGAAGAAGAAATGATGAAAGCTTTAGCGGATAAAAATAAATTAGTGCGCTGGAGAGCAGCAATGTTTCTTTATGAAGCAGGAACAGAAAAATCTCTTGAAGCATTAAAAGCTGCTGAAGAAGATCCTGAATTCGAAGTGAAGCTGCAGATCAAAATGGCAATTGAAAGAATTGCAGAAGGACAGGAAGCTAAAGGGTCAGTGTGGAAGCAAATGACAGAAGCAAGAAAACAGAGAATGGAGGAATAAGCATGTCAATGGCATATGAAGAATATATGAGACAACTCGTTAAGCCGATGAGACAAGAGCTTACGCAGGCAGGGTTTCAGGAATTAAGAACAGCAGAAGAGGTAGAATCATTCTTTGAAGAATCAAAAGGAACCTCGCTGGTTGTGATTAATTCAGTATGCGGCTGTGCAGCAGGTCTTGCAAGACCTGCTGTTACCCAGGCATTAATCACACATGATAAAGAACCTGATCATCTTGTAACAGTATTCGCAGGTCAGGACAAAGAAGCGACTGCTAAAATGAGAGCGCAGTTCCCTGATTATGAGCCGTCATCTCCATCAATTGTATTGTTAAAAGACAACGAAGTGGCTCACTTTATTCCAAGAGAAGAAATTGAAGATCACGAAGTAGAGGATATTGTAGCGAACTTAAAAACTGCAATGGACCGCTTCTGCTGATCAGCGTGATTATCACAACTTCCGGCAGGCCCGGAAAAAAAGCACTGAATCATCTGATTACTGCAAAACAATACTTTTCTGAAGCGGAAGTAGTTGAACGGAAAAAACGCTCAGTGAAAGTATTAATGGATCAATATCAGACAGAGATACTTGTTGCCGGTGATGAGCGGTTTGAATTGTTTGTAACCGGAGAAAATCAGCCCTTTTTTTACCACCCAAATGTAGCATCATTAAGAATTAAAAGGTTAATGAAAGGAGAAGAAGACCCGCTGATCAAAGCAGCGGGTCTTCTTCCTCAGGACCGGTTTCTGGATTGTACCGCTGGAATGGCTGCTGACACACTTGTAGCGTCCTGGTACTGCTCAAAAGACGTTACTGCCATTGAAACTAATAGAGAAATTGCGTTTATTACAGCAGAAGGGCTGAAGAGCTTTACACATAAGCATGACTCAATTACAGCAGCTATGAGGAAAATTAATCTCATACATGCTGATGCTTATTCATTTTTAAAATCAGCGTCAACTGATGAGTATGATGTTGTTTATTTTGATCCAATGTTTACTGAGACAATCAACTCTGAAGGAATTATGACTTTAAAAAAGTTAGCACAATACAATGATGAAAATTTAGAACTCGCAGTAGATGAGGCTAAGAGAGTAGCACGTAAAAAAATCTTGTTAAAAGATCATTTTCGTTCTGCCAGGTTTGAAAAACTTGGATTTGAAAGAATCATCAGGCCTTCCACTAAACAGCATTACGGCATAATGACATTAGAAAAACCAGTCTGAAGAGACTGGTTTTTCTAATGTATTTGTTCAGATCCAAATTTCGCAGGTGTATCTTTGCCCCAATACACTTCAGCTAACTCATGATGAGTTTCAAAACCGTCTTCAATGCTATGATAGTGGAAATTGAAGCTGTATCCCTCAAGAGGTGGACGGTCTTTACGAACATGGAAATAAAGAATTTCATCATTTGATTTAGTATCCATAATATGGAATATCCGCTCTCCATCGCCTTTCCCGATAACAGGTGAAATCGCAATGTCGTGTATTTCTTCTTCAGGATATGTATCTAACAGGTCGATAATAATTTCTTCAATTTTCGGTAAAACTTCAGATTCAAAATCTGATTCGATTCTCGGCAAAATTCTGTCACCGAGTTTCGAGGCAGTAATTTCCCTGGCCTGTGAGATTAATTGTTCGGCAGATTGTTCACGGCTTAATTCAGGCAGTGATGAAACTTCTATATGGTCAGGAATAACATCATGGTTATCGGACTTTTGATTATTCCATGCTAATAGATCCTGAGGTGAGATCATCCCGAAAGTCAGGATTGATATTAAAACAACAAATGATTTTTTTAACCAGTTAGGCATAGCATCTGATTCCCTTCGATAAGAATTCAAATTATTAAAATCCGGAATGGACTCATATTGTTAAATCAATTATACTAGAATACGAAAAGAAAAGCGCTAGTTTTTTAAATATTGTTCCTTGAATAGGGGGTAAATGTGTTGGAAGAAATTATGATCAGTATCGGGTTTCTATTAATGCTTGCTTACTTTGTATACTTACAATTTGCTGAATAATAAAAAGCTGGCGTCTGCCAGCTTTTTATTTACATTATGAATCAACAGCAGGGTTTTAATTACCCTGTCTACATAAACTTTAAAGGAGCGGTGCTAGATGAAACAGTATCACGATCTGCTTGAACAGGTCCTGAATCATGGAATCAGTAAAGGTGACAGAACCGGTATAGGAACAATCAGCTCCTTTGGCCATCAGATGAGGTTTGATCTTCAGAAAGGATTTCCTCTTGTCACGACTAAAAGAGTGCCTTTTGGATTGATCGTAAGTGAATTGTTATGGTTTATAAAAGGTGATACAAATATCCGTTACCTACTTGAGCATAATAATCATATTTGGGATGAATGGGCTTTTAAAAACTGGGTGGAATCAGACGAATATACCGGTCCTGACATGACTGATTTTGGATTGCGTTCGTTAAATGATGAAGAATTCAATCTGGACTATAAAGCTGAGATGAAGCGTTTTCAGGAAAAAGTTTTAACGGACGACAGCTTTGCTTTAAAATACGGGGATTTAGGAGCTGTTTATGGCAAACAGTGGCGTGAATGGCAGAAATCAACTGGAGATACGATTGATCAGTTAAAAGAAGTCATCGCATCCATTAAGCATAATCCGGATTCCAGACGTCATATTATCAGTGCATGGAACCCTGAAGATATTCCTAATATGGCACTGCCGCCTTGTCATACAATGTTTCAGTTTTATGTCGGTGACGGTAAACTTTCCTGTCAGCTGTATCAAAGGAGCGGGGATCTTTTTTTAGGTATCCCATTTAATATTGCGAGCTATGCGCTGCTGACACATTTGATTGCTGCAGAGTGCGGACTGAAACCGGGAGAATTCATTCATACAATTGGGGATGCACATATTTATTCGAATCATCTGGATCAGGTAAATACCCAATTATCCAGATCGCATAAATCATTACCAACACTAAGAATTGATTCAGGCAAATCTATTTTTGAACTTGAACCATCAGATATCAGTATTGATAACTATGAACCGCATCCGGCAATTAAAGCACCGGTAGCAGTATAAGGGGGAAAAAATATGATTTCAATGATTAGTGCGCACGACTTGAACAGAGTCATTGGTAAAGACGGTGAGATGCCTTGGCACTTACCTGACGATTTAAAATATTTCCAGAAAGTTACGTCTGGTCATAGTATTCTAATGGGGCGTAAAACATTTGAATCAATGAATGGACCACTCAAGAATCGAAAAAATATTGTTTTGACAAGAGATGAAAACTGGCATCATGAGGGAGCAATTGTTGTAAAAACGCTTGATGAGGGATTAAGGATTTTGAATGAGTCAGATGAGGGATTTGTCATTGGCGGAGGAGAAATCTATAAAATGGCTATTGACAGAGCTGACAGGCTGTATATTACTTTAATCCACGATAAATTTGAAGGAGATACTTATTTTCCATCATATACCGAGGATGAATGGAAAGTCAGTTCAAAAGTTAAAGGTATCAGGGATGAGAAGAACCCATATGATTTTGAATATATTGTATATGACAGAATATAAAAAAGAACCTTCAGTCCTTCTGAAGGTTCTTTTTTATGCGTAAAAATATACAGTGAAATACATAAATGCGCTGCCTGCGATAACAAACAGGTGCCAGATCGCATGATTATAGGGCAGTTTTCTCCACACATAAAAGATCGCACCTACTGAATAAAACAATCCGCCTGTTAGTAATAATCCAAATCCGGCAGCAGACAATTCGTTGTATAGCGGTACCGCAGCAATAATAATCAGCCAGCCCATCAATACGTAAAAAAGTGTTGAAATGATTTGATATCTGTCTACGAAGTAACATTTAAATACAATCCCGGCGATTGCCAGTCCCCACACCAGCCCGAAAATTGTCCAGCCGAGAGGATCACGGATTGTTACAAGAACAAATGGCGTGTAAGTACCAGCAATTAATAAATAAATAGCTGAATGATCCAGAATTGCAAAAAATCGCTTCAATTTTTCAGTTTTTACACTGTGCAGCAATGTTGAGCATAAATAAAGAATCAGCATGGTTGCGCCAAAAATCGTAAAGCTCACTACGTGCCAGGCAGTTCCTCTCTCAACTGCAGCCAGGATAATCATCACAAGTGCCGGAATTGACAGTAAAAAACCTGCACCATGTGTGACTGCATTCCAGAACTCTTCTTTCTGGTCTTTAAAATCAAAAGTATCCAAGCCTTACATCACCTCTATAATCTGTTTTTATTATTGTACTGCTATCATATTATTCAGGCAATGACAAAAGAGCCTTAGGGTTTAATCAGTGAAGATTATTACATTAAAAAAGCGTTTGAAAAGCCTTCATAACAGGCTGATATGACAAGTGTCACTTATTTTAAAAAAGATACTGAAGTATTAGGAGATTTAAGGGATCATTAGTATAATATAAGATAATAACCTATTGGATGAGGGGTAGTTTAATGATTAAAATTGTAACTGACTCAACTTCAGACCTTACAAATGATGAAATTGAAAAGTATGGTATTACAGTTGTTCCATTAACATTAGTAATTGATGGTGATTCATATTTAGACAGATTTGAAATTTCACCATCAGAATTCATGAAAAAAATGGCTGCATCTAAAGAGCTGCCTAAAAGTTCACAGCCTTCAGCAGGTGCATTTAAAGAAGTCTACGATGAATTAGGAAAAGACGGATCAGAAGTGATTTCAATTCACATGACCGGGAAAATGAGCGGAACGGTCAGGTCAGCTGAAAGTGCAGCTGAAATGACAGACACCAAAGTAACAGTAATCGATTCAGGATTTATCTCCCGCGCATTGACTTATCAGGTGCTAGAGGCTGCACAAGCTGCCGAAGAGGGGAAGTCTTCAAAAGAAATTGTTGAGATTGTAAAAGATGTGAAAAACAGGTCTTCACTTTTTGTCGTTGTGGATACACTCGACAACCTGGTTAAAGGTGGTCGAATAGGTAAAGGAAGAGCATTTCTTGGATCGCTTCTGAATATTAAGCCAATTGCATCATTAGCTGGTGGGGAGTATACGCCAGTCTCAAAAGCAAGAAACTATACACAGGTGGCAAAATATCTTGTTTCACAATATGAACAGGAAACCAAAGGCAGAAAAGTCAAAGAGGTCAGCGTGGTACATGCTGATGGAATGCCGCTTGCTGAAAAAGTCATCAGTAAAATAAATGAAGATGTTTTTTTAAGTGAGACGACACCAGTTATATCCACCCATACTGGAAAAGGTGCGATTGGATTCATGTTTTATTACGAATGATTGTAACGATTAATATAAAAACTTAATATGTTGCATTAAAAACTGTGTCTGCCAGATGGACACAGTTTTTTTACAGATTAAGCAGGCAGCGGATTGTTTGAACCTAATTTCCAGGTGTTATAATGTGAGTAGAGGAGTTAGGCAGGTGAAGAACATGTATAAAAGAACTAAAGGACTTATTATTATTTCTGGTTTAATCATTTTACTGTCAGCTTGTACAAGCGTGTCATCGCAGCAGCAGCTGAGGGAGATTGAGATTGGTGAAAAAACATATCCTCAGGATGACTTTTTCCCGGAACCATTAAAGATCGTGTCTCTGGGTGACTCACTCACACAAGGAGTCGGAGATAGCACAGAGCTCGGTGGATACGTTCCGATACTAGAAGAACGTCTCGAGCAAAGAGATGGTATCAGAGAAGTTGATATTATGAATTTCGGTAAGAGAGGAAACCGTTCAGATCAGTTATCAAAGAGGATCAGTGAAGAAACAGATATTCAGAATGCTATCGCCTCTTCTGACGTCGCTATTATTACAATTGGTGGTAATGATGTGATGAAGGTGGTTAAGAGTACTTTTCCATCTCTCACGTTCGAGAGCTTTGAAGGGGAACGCCTGAACTATGAGGAAAATTTAACAAATATCTTATCAGATATCAGAGAGATCAATCCTGATATTTCAATTGTTCTCATGGGTATATATAATCCATTTTTTATGTTTTCAGCAGATGTGAAAGAAATGAAAATGATCGTTGATACATGGAATGCTAGTGGTGAAAGTATTATCAAGGACTACGATCATACATCTTATGTAGATGTGGCTGATCTATTCCGGCAGTCAGATCAAAACCTGCTGCATACTGATTATTTCCATCCCAACGATGAAGGTTATTCTCTGATTGCCGAGAGAATTGAAACAGGTGTAACAGAAGTATTAGATGGCAGCAGTCAGGGGGATGAGTAAAATGAAAAATGTTTGGAAAATCATGTTTTTTGGCTTATTGTCAGTTGTATTAATTAGTGTCGCAGTGATCGCTTATTTATTATTAAGGCCTGTTGAAGGTGAGCAGGCAAGTGCCTCTCCAGGTACTGTGCCAGAGTCAAGAGCTGAATTTGAAGTGATCACAAACCGCGAAGATCTGACAATTGTCGCTAACCGGTTCATTGAGGAAGAATTGGGGGGCTCTATCGATTATTCAGTTCTTTTCGATGACCGTGTGAGATTGAACGGTGAGATTCCCATTTTCAGTACCAGTATAGATTTTCAGATGTCATTTGAAGCAAATGCACTAGAAAATGGTAATTTGCTGCTTACACAGGAGAATTTGTCATTAGGCGCTATTGATCTGCCAGTTTCGAGTGTATTGAAATTTATTAATGATTCATATGAATTTCCTGAATGGGTCGTCATGGAACCACAAAATCAACAGATCGTCGTACAAGTAACTGAAATCGACGTAGCGCAGGGTTTGAACGTAAAAACAAACCAGTTTGATCTGGAAAATGATGAAATTTCTTTTTCCATCTATGTCCCACAATAAATAGGAGTGAACACAATGTCGACAATTGAAAAAGCAACATTTGCAGGAGGCTGCTTCTGGTGTATGGTGAAACCTTTTGATCAGCAGCCGGGCATTAAATCAGTTACATCAGGGTATACAGGTGGACATACTGAGAATCCAACTTATCAGGAAGTGTGCAGTGAGACTACCGGACACAGGGAAGCTGTTCAGATTGAGTTTGATCCTGATGTATTCTCTTATGAAAAATTACTGGAACTATTCTGGATTCAAATTGATCCGACTGATCCGGGCGGGCAATTTTTTGACAGAGGTGAATCCTACAAGACAGCTATTTACGTGCACAACGAAAATCAAAGAGAACTTGCTGAAGAATCAAAAAAAGCACTCGATGAAAGTGGGAAGTTCAATAAACCGGTTGTGACTGATATTTTTGATGCAAAGGTTTTTTATCCAGCTGAGGAAGGACATCAGAATTATTATCAGAAGAATCCTGCACATTATCAGGCATACTACACAGGATCCGGACGAAAACGAATGGTTGAACAAAATGCAGAAAGGTTGAGACGATGAAGAAAAATCTGGATGAACTGAATAAAATGCAGTATGAAGTGACACAGAAGAATGGTACGGAGCCACCGTTTAAAAATGAATATTGGGACGAATTCGGAGATGGCATCTATGTAGATATCATTTCCGGAAAGCCGTTATTCAGTTCTAAAGATAAATACGATGCGGGTTGTGGCTGGCCAAGTTTCACAAAACCAATTGATGAGGCTGAAATTATTGAAAAACGGGATACCAGTCATTTTATGATTAGAACTGAGGTAAGGTCGAATGAAGCAGACTCTCATCTTGGTCATGTGTTTAACGATGGACCGGGTCCAGATGGTTTGAGATACTGTATTAATTCAGCTGCAATGCGATTCATTCCAAAAGACGACCTGGAAAAAGAAGGATATGCAGTATACAAAAAGTTATTCAGTGAATAATACTTGTGAATAGATGAACAATCTGATAAACTGCTTTATGCGAAAGTTTAGAGGGATGGATTTCAGTCTATATATACAAGAGGAGCGTGATTAGATGTTAAAAAAACTATTTGGTAAAAAAGAGGAAGCACCGAAAAATATTGAAATTAAATCTCCTTTATCAGGAAATCTGCTAACACTCGAGGAAGTGCCGGATCCGGTTTTTTCACAAAAAATGATGGGTGATGGTATTGCAATTGAACCGACAGAGGGCAAAGTAGTATCTCCGATTGATGGAGAAGTTGTTCAGGTATTTCCAACTAAGCACGCGATTGGTCTTAAAGCTAAAAACGGCGCGGAAATCTTGATTCATATCGGCCTTGAAACGGTATCAATGGAAGGTAACGGATTTGATGCACATGTATCAGAAGGCTCTAAAGTAAGTGTCGGAGATCCACTGGTAACATTTGATCTTGACTTGGTAAAATCAGAAGCAAAGAGCATCATTACACCTGTTATCATCACAAATGGTGATGATCTTGCAGGGATCGAGAAAAAATCAGCATCAACTGTTCAGGCTGGGCAGGATACGGTAATGGATGTTTCTTCTAAATAATAAGTAATGTTAAAGGTCAATGTTGTTTTTGCACAGCTGGTGATTGGAGTGGAAGGGGGCTTCTCCTGCAGGAGAAGCGTGACAGGTGAGACCCCGCAGACGCAAAGCGTCGAGGAGGCAGGGATGGCGCCACAAAACGGCGCACCTGCTAAAAAGCGTCCCCCTGAAGCGGGAATCAACAGCCCACTTTAACAGCGACAAATAGTAAAAAACTGTTCCTCAAACTTGGGGAACAGTTTTTTATATGCTAAATTTAATGAGGTATTCAAACAAGGTTTATATCAATCTTCAAACAGGGGGAACAGTTATGAAGACATTTTATCACTTTATACTGAAATATAGAGAACCGGCTCCGAGAAATAAGAAGGAAGAGCTGGCGAACAGGATTTATAAAGATGGTGACTTTCCAAGGAGATCAGCAGACTATAATGAAATCAGCCAATATATAGAAACAACTGAGCAGTATTTCTCGCTCGCAGTCATTTTTGATGAACTCTGGGAAGAGTATTTAACAGTTATTAAGTAGTAAAAAACTTAGTAGCAACTCCGAATCTATATATAAGTTGAAAAAATAGAGGAAAAGAGCTACAATAAAGCTTCATAAAGGTAAGGGAGGAACAACAATGAGTATTCATATTGGTGCAAAAAAAGGTGATATCGCTGAAACGGTACTTCTGCCAGGAGATCCACTGCGCGCAAAATATATTGCTGAAACATTTTTAGAGGATGTAACATGTTACAACGAAGTAAGAAACATGTTTGGCTATACAGGTACATATAAAGGCCACAAAATTTCAGTACAGGGTACTGGAATGGGTGTACCGTCAATTTCAATTTATGCAAATGAATTAATTCAAGAATATGGTGTTAAGAACCTGATTCGCGTTGGTACATGTGGTGCGATTCAAAAAGATGTTAAAGTACGTGACGTCATCCTAGCAATGACTGCGTCAACTGATAACAACATGAATCAAAGAACTTTTAAAGGTGTTGATTATGCACCTGCAGCTGACTTCGGCCTTCTTAAGAACGCTTACGATGCCGGTCTTGAAAAGGGTCTTAATCTTCAGGTAGGTAACGTATTTACAGCTGACATTTTCTATGATGATAATGCTGAGCATGAAAAATGGGCTCAATACGGTATTCTGGCTGTTGAAATGGAAACATCAGCACTTTATACTTTAGCTGCTAAACACGGTAGAAGAGCACTTTCAGTTTTAACTGTCAGTGATCATATTCTTACTGGAGAAGCAACTTCTTCTGAAGAACGCCAGGTTACTTTCAACGACATGATTGTTGTTGCGCTTGATGCTGCAATCGCAGAATAATATTTCACCGGCTGCAGAAATGCAGCCGGTGTTGTTTTTTCTTACAACGGCTTATCACTAATGAATTTCGACATATTGATGAATGATCAGATTTTGCTTTTCTCCTATACATAAAGCTGTTAAGATAAAATAGATTGTCATACGCGTAAGAGTAGAAAGTGGTGAAAAAATGGATAATGAGCATCAAGATGTTACAAAAGAAGAAGCCAAAGAAACGCTATCGAATTACGTAAACATTAAAAAATTTCATTTTGTGATGCTTTTATTCTTTACTGTGTTAGCAACTGCAGGTATTTCAATTTTCGCTTTATCTTTCGGAGATGAAAAAGCAGTAACAGTAGGGGTTCAGGAGCGCACTGAATTTAATAAACTTTATGAAGCGTACGATACGATTCAGGAAGATTACTTTCTGGAGTATGAAGAAGAAGATCTGATTAATGGTGCTATTAATGGAATGGTTGATGCACTGGGAGATCCTTATTCTGATTATATGAACCAGGAAGAAACTGCCCAGTTTAATGAGAATATTACGTCAAGTTTCCAGGGGATTGGTGCTGAGATTCAATCAATGAATGATTTGATCACTGTCGTTTCACCTATCAAAGGTTCTCCTGCAGAAAGAGCTGGTATTCTGCCGAATGATCAGATTCTTGCTGTAGATGGTGAAAGTATTCAGGGAATGAGTGCTTCAGAAGCTGTCATGCTGATCCGTGGTGAAAAAGGAACAGACGTTACATTAACTATTCAACGGCCAGGTGCTGATGAAACAATTGAAGTCACGATCACAAGAGATGATATCCCGTTAGAAACTGTCTATTATGAGATGAATGATCAAAATGTTGCAACTGTTCAACTGACAAGTTTTTCTGAAACAACTTTTGACGAGTTAACAGAAGCACTACAGGACCTTGAGTCACAGGGCATGGAAGCGTTAGTACTTGACTTAAGACAAAATCCTGGCGGACTGCTTCCGCAGGCGATTTCAATTTCTAATTTGTTCGTGCCGGCTGGCGAGACAATTGTACAGATTGAAGAAAGCAATGGTGAAAAGCAGGTCATAACAGCTCAGGAAGGCGATAAAGTTGAGGTTCCAACTGCTGTTGTTATTGATGAAGGAAGTGCAAGTGCATCAGAGATTGTCGCTGCAGCGGTAAATGAAACTGCGGATATTCCTTTATTCGGTAAGAATACTTTTGGTAAAGGAACAGTTCAGACTGCAGAGGACTTTAGTGATTCTTCTAATATCAAGATTACAACTGCCAGATGGCTGACACCAAATGATAATTGGGTACATGAAGAAGGCGTAGCTCCTACAACAGAAGTGGATATGCCTGAATACGCCTCATTACCTTATCTGAATATCGATTCAAACCTTGAAGAATCAATGTTATCTGAGGATATTAGAGTTGCTGAACAAATGCTCAATGCGCTAGGATTGAACCCGGGTAATATTGATGGATTATTTGACGAGGAAACAGTGAGTGCAGTTGAATCTTATCAGGAAGAAAATGAACTAGAAGTGACTGGTATCATTGATCCTGAAACTGCTTCTTCAATTATGCTTAGCCTGAGAGAACAGCTAGAAGAGAACGACCCTCAGGTCAATAGTGCAATTGATTATCTGATAGAAGAAGCAGGTATTGAGGCTGAAGAAGCTTCATAAATTTATAAATTAAACCCGGCCGTCATAATGGCCGGGTTTTTTGAAAGGAAGATATCATGAATAATAAAAAACCTGTGTATTTATTATCAGGATTTCTTGGAAGTGGAAAGACAACATTATTAAAAAATCTGATCCGTTTTGAAAAAGAACAGGGTCGTATACCTGCAGTATTAATGAATGAAGCTGGAAAAGTGTCAATTGATTCTGAAGAAGTAGATTCTGATATCCCATTAGCAGAATTACTCGATGGGTGTATCTGTTGTACAATTCAGGATAAGCTTGAAAGTAAGCTTCAGCAGCTTTTGATAACCGGTGGATTTGATACATTAATTATTGAAACAACAGGTGTAGCACACCCTGTAGAAGTAGTGGATTCTGTTATATCACCACTTTTTGCAGATCAGTTCAGCTTTAAAGGGATCGTGACAACTGTAGACGCACTTCAATGGGAAAAGAGAGACGAACTGTCAATACAGGCACTTCAACTGATGAGAGAACAAATTAAATTTGCGAGCATGGTTCTGCTTAATAAGACCGACCTTGTTGCAGATGGGAAAATCCCGGTTATTTTAAATGAAATACAATCACTGACATCATCAAAGATCTACTTGACCCAGCAGGCAAAAATAAATTATAAGAGCCTTGAAGATATGAGTCTGAAGAATTATGATGGGTCATCACAGGTGAGACTGGATCAAGATCTTCAGTTAAATGTGATTGTCCATACATTTAGTCAGAAGATTGAAAGAAGTGCATTTGACACATGGTTAAGAGAACAACCTTCATCTATTTATCGGATGAAGGGCTTTATTCCATTTCATGATGAAAAGTACCCTGCTTTATTTCAATACTCCTATGGGATGCCCTTATTTTTTGAACATGATATGAAAATGACGCCTAACCTGGTGATCATTGGCGAAAATTTAGATGAAGAACAATTGAAAAAGAATCTCATGGAGCTAGAGAAATGACTGATAAAAATTTGCTTTTAGAACTGTATGCTTCACTATGGAATAACAGATCGTATAACTCATTCGAACAAATGGAACAGTCTATTTTAAGTGAACTCACTGATCAGAATACACATCCAAGACTAAGAAGATCACCAAAAACAAAACTGCAAATTACTCTTCAAATGATCAGACAGTCAAAGCTGAATGCCGAAGAGCAAAACATGATGATTGAATATATAACCTTACTATACAATCAAAACTTTAATAAATGAAAAATAGTTGTCATAAACGTTAAAAACACCGCTAGAATTAACCTTGTCAATCATTAGTTATTTGTAATCTTTACCGCGTTAAGAAGAGTAATAGTATAACTGGTAATACATGCTATACAGACAAGATATTAGAAACCCTTAATCTACTCACACAAAATGAATAAAAGTAATCAATGTCATATCATATTTTAGAAGAATGTTCCTATCATTAAATCTCTCCAGATTCTCCCTTCATTATCACATTAAAACGGATGTTAAGATGAAGTTGTCAAAAGACAAAACATATTTGGAGGGATTTAGATGTTAGGAAAAGTAATTGCATCTTCAGTATTAGCAATCGCATTATTAGCACCATCAGGAACAGCGAGTGCGCATTGGGATAGAGATTTCTATCAAAATTACATTCAACATATTTTTGAGAAGTATAATATAAAAATACACGATCAGGCTATTGAAAAAATCACCTGGAAAGATCAAGCACCGGGTCATTCAGAAAAACCAGCTGCACCTGAAAGTGCGGTACCTGAAGAGGAAAATCCTGTTGCTTCTGAACCGGCTGCATCTGAAGTAATTACTGAAACTGAGGAGCCGATCGAAGAAGTTGAGTCTCCTGCAGAACAAGTTGAAGCTCCTGCAGTAACTGCAGAAGAAACTGCTGAACCGCAAATGAATACTGAAGAACAAACAACCCAGAATGTCACTTCAACTGATGAACTAGGAAGCTTTGAAGCTCAGGTTATAGAATTAACGAATCAGGAAAGAAGTAAGTATGGTTTACCGGCATTACAGGCTGATTCTGAGCTTTCAGCAGTCGCGGAAGAAAAGTCTGCCGATATGGCTAGCAATCAATATTTCTCTCATACAAGCCCAACTTACGGTTCACCATTTGATATGATGAAATCTTACGGCATTGACTATCGTTCAGCAGGTGAAAACATTGCAATGGGTCAGCAGACACCCGAGCAGGTTGTAACTGCGTGGATGAATAGTGAAGGTCACCGCCAGAATATTTTAAGTACAACATACACTCACATTGGTGTAGGATATGTTGAAAACGGAAATTACTGGACACTAATGTTTATAGGTAAATAAATGGTTAACACTCAAAAACTCTCCATCACTGGAGAGTTTTTTGATTATTTTTTTCATCTTTAGACATATTAACTGTAAGGATGTGTCTAAATGAAAAAAGAGTAGAAAAGATTTAAACAACTTAATCAAATTACACAATGTACATCTATGTGCAGCTTGTTTATACAGTAGGATATGACGTATTAGAAGACGGGTCTGAACAGACAACATCAGTTGCACCACCTGTTGATGAAACAATCGAAAAAGTAAATGTTATTGAAACGAATCAAAATACAGTTCGCGACAGCAGATATCATATCGATACATTAGTTGCTGAACATATTGACTTTTCGAAACTGCAGGTCGTAATACTGGGTAAAGAATTAGCAGGGGATAAGATCTATTCATATCTGGACGTTGTCTACAGGGACCCTAAGCATCATCTTAATGCAAGAGTAGCAATGACTAATACATCTGCAAATGAATTATTAACACAGCCTATAGACTCTCAGAAAAATAAGTCGGAATATTATGCAGGGTTGTTAGAAAGCTCAGAAATTATCAATGTAATTCCTAAAATGACCCTACAACAGGCCTGTACAATTTTGCTTGATCCAGGTAAGGATTTATATATGCCTATGCTGATGTACAGAGAAGATTTAAAGAGATCAGAGGCAATAGGCACATCAATCTTTAGTAAAGACAAATATACAGATGTATATCTCGATCATGACCAGAGTACTTTATTTAATATTCTCAGAAATAAAACAGACCGGATTATACGCATAACGAAAAAATACACCGAAAACAAAGAACCTGAAGTTTCAAACTTTATGACAATGGAATTTAAAAAAGCAAAGACTAAGCTTAAGCTGACTCAGGAACCTTTTGGGTTGTCTGCAAAAATCAATCTGAAAGGTTCCGTTGCTGAATATGGCCCTGATCATCTTGTCGGAACGGAAAAATTAGCTGATATTGAAAAATGGTGGGAACAAACCTTAACAGAAGATACTGAGAAACTCTTCGGAATATTGCAGGAAAATCAATCAGACATCTTAGGAATTGGCAGAATGACAGCTGCCCTGGTACCTGAAGAGTGGGATGAAGAAGAATGGCATCAAAAATTCTCAGAACTCCCTATTAGGGTAAGTGTTGATGTGTCTCTTACAAGCACCGGCATCATTGATTAACAGGTTAACATTTGCTTTCCGGAAACGTTTATCCATACAATGAAGATAAGAATCTCATGTGGAGTTGACGTCAATGGATAAAACAGTATTAATAACGGGTGGTACTAAAGGAATTGGAAAATTTACTGCATTATTTCTCGCTTCCCGCGGTTACCGGATTATAGTTAATTACAGATCTGGTGCTGAACATGCAATGAAATTAGCAAATGAACTTAGCGATATTAGCAATAAGGAATGTGTTGCGATCAAAGCAGATATTGCTTCTAAAGAAGGCAGCCTTGCTTTGATTAATCAAATACACAATCACGGTATAGAAAAAATTGATATTCTGATACACAATGCCGGCCCCTACATTGCTGAAAGAAAAAAGATGACGGATTATTCTTATGATGAATGGGATCAGATGATCAATGGTAATTTAAATGCTGTTTTTTATTTATCAAAACATATGATTCCGATTATGCGTGATTCTCAGTGGGGAAGGATTATCACATTTGGATATGACCGCGTAGATAGCGCGCCGGGATGGGTTTACCGCTCAGCATTTGCTTCTGCTAAAAGCGGCCTTGCTTCGCTGACAAAAACAATTGCGCTAGAAGAAGCTGAAAATGGCATTACTGCTAACATGATCTGCCCGGGGGATATCGAAGGTGACTGGAAAGAACTTAGTATTAAAGACGCCAAAGGTTCTGACGACCATGACAATCCAGTTGGAAGACCGGGAAGTGGTGAAGATATTGCAAGAGTGCTTTCATTTTTGATTCATGAAGATTCCGGCTTTATCACCGGAGCGGTTATTCCTGTAACCGGCGGAAAAGATGTTTTAGGGAAAATTTACAGAAAATAATAAAGCTCCCGGTTACTGACCGGGAGCTGCATTCATTTTATTCCGCTGAATGATGACCATCCGGATTGTCAGGGTAATTGCGCCTGCTGTTAGTCCTGCAATTAATCCAATCCAGTATCCAAAGTAGGTCCATTCAGTGTAATTAGCTAATATATAACCTACAGGTAAACCAATTACCCAATACGAGATCATCGTCATAATCAGTGTGATATTAACATCCTTGTACCCTCTGAGAACTCCCTGTACCGGGGCCTGTATGGCATCTGACAGCTGGAAGAGTACAGCAAAAATCAAAAATTGCGCAGTTAATTTAATCACTTCCTGATCGGTTACATAGATGCCAGCAACAGTATCTCTGAATATGAAGGTGAGTATTCCGCCTGTTGCAGCAATTAACACTGCAATTGATACACCCATATATCCATAAGTTCTTGCATCTTTCATTCTGCCTGCACCAGCTTCAAATCCCACGACAATTGTCAGGGCCATTGATATACTGAGAGGGATCATATATAAAAATGAAGAAAAATTAATGGCCGCCTGGTGAGCGGCAATGACTTCTGTCGTATATACACTCATAAATAAAGTAACTGCTGAGAATATACTCGTTTCAAAAAAGATTGAGAAGCCGATTGGAATACCGATCAGCAAAATTTCTTTCCATTTTGAAAAGTCTGCTTTTGCTTTAATGCGAAACACATTGTACTCGCTGAAAGGACGGTTACGGTGAACGATCGCAATCGAGATGATACAGATCAGCCAATATGTAATCGCAGACGCAACCCCTGCACCAACCCCACCAAGTGCAGGTAAACCAAGCTTTCCGAATATAAGAATATAGTTAAATACGACATTAAGCGGTAATGACATTAGCGTGACATACATCGTTACCCTCGTAAAACCGAGCGCATCGATAAAAGAACGTAGTACGTTATATACAAAGAGTGGGATAATACCCACTGCGAGTGCAGCAAGATATAGACCGGCCACTCTTCTGACCTCACTATCAATATTCATCACAGATAAAATAGGATTTACAACAATAAATCCTGCGATCAATATGATTATTGCCATGATCACAGCGAGGTAAATACCCTGAATGACAGTATTTTTTACATACATTTCTTTTTTGCCGCCGATCAGCTGTGCAACAATCGGTGTGACTGCTAATAAAATGCCGGATAATCCTGTAAAGACTGGCATCCATAGCGATGAACCGATTGCGACACCTGCAAGGTCTGCTGTTGAATACTGTCCGGACATGATTGTATCGAAAAAGTTCATAGCAAATAATCCAAGTTGAGTAACAAGGATTGGAATTAAAATAATTGAAAATTGCTTCAGCTTCTGTTTTAAAGAAAATGTTTGCTCCATTAAATCCGGCTCGCTTTCTGTTACACGTGAAGTGACTAGTTTTTAAATCTCAGAGCATTATAACATAACAAACTATCATATAGGTCTGGAAGGTGATTGGATGAATGTTGTTTGGAAGGTTTTTTTAGTATGGTATGGTATCGGTGTTGTTTTAGTAGCTTTTGACTTACTGCCGCCATTTTTAGAATGGGCAAATGCAGTATTTCTGTATTTATCAGGTATTCTGGCAATATACTACGGGATGAAGGTGCTTGGAAATATAAGAGGATTTATCATCAGTATAGTAATTATGGCCTTAACGATGTGGGCTGAGTCATTAGGTGTTGAATATGGGATCATCTTTGGCGCTTATCATTATGAACAGGATTTTGGTATACAGGTATATGGTGTGCCGCTGACAATCGGTTTTGCCTGGGTAATGGTGATTTTTACCTCGCTCAGTTTAATGACAGCTCTATTAAATAAACCAAAAAGCATTTTAAAAGGCTTAGGGTTTGCTTTTATTACCTCGCTTTTAGCGGTATGTATGGATCTGATTATTGATCCTGTTGCATACCAGGCCAAACAGTACTGGGTCTGGGATGATACAGGACCTTACTACGACATTCCAACACAAAATTTTGTTGCATGGTTTTACGTATCATTTATCATTCAGTTTATTGTTTACTTTATGGCTGTTCCACCAACCGAAAAGACATGGACCAGGCGGATCAACTGGCTATATTTCTTAATGATCATCATGTTTGTAATCACCGCATTTGCTTACCAGCTGTATTTTGCAATCTTCGTTACGGCATCGGGTCTTTTCATTACTTATCTTGCCTATCTATTGGTAAAGAGGGGGTTCAAATGAATAAAAAATCATCACGCACAGAGTTAATCCTTGGAAATTATTTAACCTGGCAACTGAAAAAACATTTTTACAGAGTATATGTTAAAAATGAGTATCAATCTTCAGAACGGGCTAAATTGTATATTATGAACCACTCCAGCTGGTGGGATGGTTTAATTGTGTTCTATTTAAATCGATACTTATTTCAGGAAGATGCTTATGCGATGATGAGTAAAGACGGAATTGAGAAATTCTCTTTTTTCTCAAAAATTGGTGCATTTCCAGTTGATCCGTCTTCACCAAAGTCTTTAATCAGAAGTCTGCAGTTTGCAGATCAAAAATTAAAGGAAAAGAAATCAGTATGGATTTTTCCTCAGGGAAAAGAAGAACATCTGGAAAAAAGACCGTTATCATTTATGAATGGCCCAGCATACCTGGCAGAGAAAAACCAGGATGCCGAGATTATTCCCGTTATAGCCTATTATACTTTCCGTCACGATCAGCGGCCTGAACTGTTTATCTCAATCGGACACCCTGTTCGTAATGAAGTCACAAATAAATTAAAAAGAAATGAAAAAAGTGATCTTTTACGCCAAGCACTTGAAGAGTCTCTTAATCAAGTTAAAGCGGATGTTATAAGTGAGAACATAGATCACTATAAAAAGTTTGTCAGTGGCTTTAAAACATCGAGTGAGTGGCTCGAAGTGTTAAAAAGAAAGTAAGGGATGAGTTCCTGAAAGGGGAGTGGAACGTGATTATTTATGTAAGTATTTTATTGATGTTTTTACTGCTCACGATCCTGAATATTTTTACAATGCCCCGTCTAAAGGATCAATCAGATGATGAATCTTCCAGGGTTTCAATACTGATTCCTATGAGAAATGAGGAAGCGAATGCCGCCGGTGTGATTGATTCTGTTCTACATACAACGTATGCGAATAAAGAGATCATCATTTTAAATGATCACTCCGAAGACCAAACTGAAGAAATACTGAAGACATATGGCGGTAAGATCAAAGTCATTCAGGGAGAGAAACTGCCTGATCAGTGGGTTGGTAAAGTGTTTGCTTGTCATCAGCTGAGTAAACAGGCGACAGGAGAATATTACTGTTTTATAGATGCGGACGTCAGGCTAAAGCCGGATGCAATCTCAAAAGCACTTCATTTGCTGAAAAAAAATGATGCAGGTTTAGTTTCCGGCTTTCCTCAATTTCCAACTAAGACATTTATGGCAAAGTTACTTGTACCACTTCAGCATTTCTTTATTTTTTTCCATTTACCTAACATAGTCGCAAACCATTCGACTAAACCTGCGTTTACAGCTGCACATGGTGCATTTATGTTATTCGATAAAAATGCCTATTCAGCATCTGGAGGTCATCATGCAGTCAGGCATTCTCTGGTAGAAGATATACATATAACGAGGACATTAAAGCAAAATGGCTACAGGTGTATTCTTAGTAATGTGACCAACTCAATTACATGTGATATGTATGAGACTAACAGAGAAGTATGGGAAGGATTCACAAAAAACATATTCACAGGACTTGGAAGGTCTGTACCCGTTGCAAGCATCGTCGCATTATTTTATATCAGCTTTTATTTTATTCCGCTTCCTCTGTTTTTAAATGGTGTAATCAGCGGGAAATGGCTATTGACTCTTCCGCTCGTAATTGTTTTTTTACAGACATTTTTAATCGATATTGCTACCAGGCAGTCAAAACTGCATTTTTTACTCATGCCTATCTCTGCAATTGCCCTGGTCGTACTACTTTTTACTGCAGCAATTAAAGGGTTGAACGGCAGCGGATATAAATGGAAGGGAAGGATCTATCAATGAAGGAAATATGTATCGTTGGAGCCGGCCTTGGCGGACTATCTGCTGCCATCAGGCTCCAATCGCACGGGTATCAGGTTACTGTCATTGAAAAAAACGGGCATGCCGGTGGAAAAATGATGCCGGTCAAATTAGGTGAGTATCACTTTGACTTTGGACCAAATACAATTACTATGCCATGGGTTTTTAGAGATGTTTTAAAAGGTACAGGATTTGATTTAAATGACTACCTTTCTTTTATCAGAATTGAACGTCACACTAAAAATATCTTTTCAGATGGTACAGTTTTTACTCAATCAGTCCACCCTGATGAAATGGTCAAACAACTTAACGAAATTGACCCTAAAGCTGCTTCTCTCTATTGGGATTACCTGAAAGAAATTGAACGGCTGTACAGCATTTCTGAAAAAGCATTCTTCCCAAAAGCGATTACATCATTGCGCGATTTTCTTGACCCTGCCATGGCAAAGGCATTTATGCGTGTCAGGCCGTTTGAGAAACTGTATAAATTCAATCAGAAATATTTTTCTAATCCTAATATCCAAATGGTTTTTAATCGCTATGCGACCTATATTGGGTCTTCTCCTTATCAGAGTCCTGCAACTTTTGCGATGATTGGCTATTTGGAAATGGTCTCAGGTGTATTTACTGTCAAAGGTGGAAACACGAAAATTGCTGAGGCATTTGAAGATGTCTTTAGAAAGCTTGGCGGAAAAATAATCTATAACGAAATTGTTCATGAAATCACAGTCGACCGGAAATACGCACAGACCTTAGTGACAGAAAGCGGACGTAGCTTTCACTTTGATCAGGTCATTATTAATGGGGACTATGTGACATCAACAAAAAACCTGATAAAAGAGTCTGATCGCCCGGGGTTAACGGACCAGCAACTTGATCAGTATGAACCCTCTATTTCTGCTTTTGTGATTTTAGCAGGATTAAAAGAATTTCAGCCGGATATTCATCATCATCAGGTTTATTTTCCTCAGCATTACCGCCAGGAATTTGAAGATATTTTTATAAACAGAAAAATGCCTGATGATCCGACAATCTATATCAGCCACAGTGCATTTACAGACAGAAGTGTCACAAAAGGCAGCAATTTATTTATTCTTGTGAACGCTCCCGCAGCAGAAATACCCGATATTCACTCATATAAAGAGAAGATCTACCGTACACTTGAGAAGAAAGGAATTCCAATCAGTGAACAGCTTGAATGTGAAAAAGTATTTACGCCTGACTCTTTAAAACAATTGTTTAAAGCTTATAAAGGGTCAATTTATGGCATTTCATCGAATTCAATGAAGGATGCATTTTTACGCCCGGGAAATAAAAGCAGATTTGTTCATAATTTATATTATACCGGCGGCTCCACACATCCCGGTGGCGGGTCTCCGATGGTCGTGATGAGTGGGTTAAATGTAGCAGATTCCATCATAAAAGAAAACGGCTCTTTTCGTTTGAAATGATTCAGGTATAATAGACGGGTAATGAATTTTTAGATTGGAGTATCACATGAAGAAAATATTATTTACAGGTGGAGGTTCAGCAGGTCACGTCTCAGTGAATACTGCACTCATACCTGAATTTCTGAAAAATAAATGGCACGTTTCTTACATCGGTTCAAAAGATGGAATTGAAAAAGATATTATCACCGAAAAGTTTCCTGATGTTCCTTATTACGGTATTTCAAGCGGAAAATTAAGAAGATACTTCTCAATGAAGAACTTCACAGATCCTTTCCGTGTTCTCGCCGGTACTATACAGGCTTTCCTGAAAATAAAAAAGATTAAGCCGGATGTTATTTTTTCAAAGGGTGGATTTGTATCTGTGCCGGTTTTGCTTGCAGCCAAAATGGCTGGGGTACCGGTAGCCATCCACGAGTCTGATGTAACACCTGGTCTTGCAAATAAATTAGCAATGCCTTTTGCGACTAAAATCTACACAACTTTTAAAGAAACGCTACAGTATGTACCTGCAGAAAAATCAACCTGTGCCGGTGCGATTATTCGTGAAGAACTTTTCAACGGGATGAGAGAAAAAGGCATGACATTTGCAGGGCTGGACCAGACAAAACCTGTTATTTTAATTATGGGAGGCAGTCTCGGTGCTAAAGGGATTAATACTACAGTTAGAAATGCTCTGCCAGAATTAACTGAGCATTATTCTATTATCCACTTGTGTGGTAAAGGGAATGTTGTTGAAAATCAAAATCCTGACTACATTCAATATGAATTTGTTTCAAGTGAATTACCTGATCTGATTGCAGCATCAGATTTAGTCATTTCCAGAGCGGGATCAAATTCAATTTTTGAATTTCTGGCATTAAAAAAGCCGATGATTCTAATCCCCTTATCAAAAGAAGCAAGCAGAGGAGACCAGATATTAAATGCTAATTCTTTTGTGCAACAGGGCTTTGCATTAAAGCTTGAAGAGGAAGCACTGACAACCGAAACCCTGCTTACAGCTGTCAGACAATTAAGAGACCAGCAATGGTCAATGATTGAAAAGATGGATGAAGCACCTCCTTCATATACGATTACACAAATGGTACAGGAAATTTCAAAGCTATCAAAAAACAGCAGACATTAGTTTGCTGTTTTTTGTTTGGCTACATTCATTGCAATGGAAAGGCGACGCTCACCAACATAGCTGAATAAAGCGTCCCCTGAAGCTGCAGTCATTAGCTGAGCAGGAACAACAACGGTCTTTCGCACAGCTTTGGGCTTTAATCTGTTTACTCCTGATCAGACAGGGAATAGAAAAACATTAGTATTTAGGAGGTTGAATGATATGGACGTATTAGTAATCGGGGCGAATGGAACAACCGGCAGACTTACGATTGATAAGCTTGCTAAAAGAAATAAGTATTACGCAAGAGGAATGGTCAGAAAAGAATCACAGTTTGAAGAAATTGAAAAACTTGGCGGACTTCCAGTACTGGGTGACCTTGAAAATGATTTTGAACAGGCATTTGAAGAAGTAGATGCAGTAATATTTGCAGCTGGTTCCGGAGGACATACTGGTGACGATAAAACAAAATCAATAGACGAAGAGGGAGCAATCAGGGCAATTGATCTCTCAGTAAAAAAAGGAATCAAAAAATTTGTCATGTTAAGTGCAATTGGCGCAGGTGATTTATCTACAATGGAAATCAGCGATGATATGAAAGCTTATTATCATGCGAAGCATAATGCTGACAAGCATCTTGAAAACAGTGGATTAAACTATTCAATTATCAGACCCGGGCTGCTTACCGATAACAAGGAAACGGGTAAAATCAGGGCTGCTGAAATTCTGACTGACCGTAAAGGGGATATAACTAGAGCCGATGTAGCAACAGTACTTGTTTTAGCGCTTGAACATGAGAACCTGAACAATAAGGCAGTGGAAATACTGAATGATGAGGAAGATATGATAACAGCACTGAATAGGGCATAAAAAAATCACCGGACAAGGGGTCCGGTGATTTTTATGCTTCAAGTGCATTTTCAGTTTCACCCTGCGTCCGCATGTGAACGAGCGTATATAAATCTCTGGAAATGACATAAAGATTAAATAGATTTTCTTCTTTATTAATCTCATCGTACAGCGCTTTGTTTGTTTCATTCGCCAATACAACATAAGGTAGTTTTTCTGCTGCTTTTTGTGATCTGAGATTCGTTTTTCTGATTCTGAGGTAAACGTTTTCTATTCCAAGCTCAAAGAATAGCTCATTGAAAAAGGCTTCCTTAGCAGCCTGGTTATATCCAAGACCGTGATAAGGCTTTCCGAGCCAGGTGCCGAGAAAACCGCTATTATTTTGCACATCAAATAAACTGATTGTGCCTGCGGGATTTCCCCATTCATCTAAAATCGTTCTCGAAATAAGCTCACCGCGTTCTTCAGCTTCTATCATTTGTTTGATCATAAACAATAATTCTTCAGAAGAAGTTGCTTTTTGTCTGACATAAGGGTATACATCGGGATGCGTCATTAATTCAAATAACGCCTGGCTTTCGTGTACGTCACGCTTTTTTATCATGGTTTTTGCCCTCCATAAAAGGGCAGTATCCTGACAGGACCTGTAGAACACCACCCTCGAAATTTTTCATTGCGTTCATAAAAAATTTCGGGGTGGGAATCGAACCCACTAGAACCAGCTGATCAGCTGGTGGCGCACCATTTGCCTTCCCTCCATAACAGACTCATATGACAGTCTTATGGCATCTTTGTATCGTAAACTTATTTAGTTTCTTCTACATATTTGCATCTAAATCATACAAAAAAAATGTGCTTTTGAGAATAGTTTTTTTGCCTTATATAAAAATATTTTTTCTATACCTGATAAACAATTTCTCCTTTAATCATCGTGAAGACAGGTGAAGACATAAAATGCAGAGGATGCTCACTCCAGAGGACCAGATCTGCTTCTTTTCCGGGCTCAATACTGCCGATTTTATCACCAATTCCAAGGTTTTTTGCAGGATTAATAGTAATGGCTTCAAGTGCTGCCTGAATAGATAATCCCTCACGCACTGCGATCGCTGCACAGACATTCAAATATTGGATAGGTGTATAGGGATGGTCTGTCGTAATGGATACTTCAATTCCTGCATCGTGAAGTACCTGATACGTTTTCCAGGATTTATTTCTAAGCTCTACTTTCGATTTTCTGGTGAAGGTAGGTCCTACACATACTTTCGCTCCGGAGCGTTTCACTTCTTCTGTGATCAGATGACCTTCTGTACAATGTTCAATCCTAAGGTCAAGATCAAATTCCTCAGCAAGCCTGATTGCAGTAACGATATCATCTGCACGGTGAGCGTGAATTCTGACAGGTATTTCACGGCTTAAAGCTTTTTGAAGTGCACTTAAACGGAGATCATTTGTGCCGTCAAAGTTTTTTGCAAGATAAAGCTGCTCTCTTAGCATCCCCATAATGCCCATACGTGTGATCGAATCATTCGAGCCATTTGAATGCATACGCTTCGGATTTTCTCCCAGTGCCATTTTCAAGCCTGATTCCGGGTTTACAATCATGGACTGAACTGTTTTTCCATTTGTTTTGATAATCGCAGTAATGCCGCCGATTACATTCGCACTTCCCGGCAGTATATTCACTGTAGTGACCCCATGTGAACGGGCATTAAAAAACCCTTCATCGAGTGGATAAACACCATCGATTGCACGAATGTGAGGGGTCATTGGCTCGATCGATTCATTTGCATCATTCCCGGCCCATCCCGTTCCTTCATCATAGAGTCCAAGGTGAGTGTGTACATCAATCAGTCCCGGAGTCAAATGCTGTCCCGAGCAATCTATCACTTTTGCATCCTGATGACCTGCTATCGTGTCATTTACTTCTTTTATTATGCCGTTTTCAATTAAAACATCTCCATACTGAATCATTGAAGAAGTAATTGGATAAACAACAGCATCCTTGAGTAAAATCTTCATGTGACAGCCCTCCTGAGTAAACTATTTATAACTCAATTTTACTTTAATCAATTTGAAGTGAAAAGAATTTTCAGAAAGAATACTAAATTGAGCACTGTTTCCTTTACAAATATCCTATATATCCGACATAATAGTAAGACAATAAAATAACGTACCTTTCGGGGCAGGGTGAAATTCCCTACCGGCGGTGATGAGCATCTGCTCTTAGTCCGTGACCCGGTGTTACCGGTGGATTTGGTGAAATTCCAAAGCCGACAGTTAAAGTCTGGATGGGAGAAAGGAAATTGCGTTTTAACATCGAAGTTAAACGCTTATTTCGTCATGAACAAACTCCCGTAGAATGCGGGAGTTTTTTATATTTATCCCTCAATTTATGTATAAGCGTTAGCGGGAGATGATGCTTTTGTATGAAAAATGGATGAAAACAGCAATTAGTCTAGCCGAAGCTGCACAGGGACAGACTTCTCCAAACCCTGCTGTAGGAAGTGTGGTCGTTAAAGATGGAAGAGTTGTAGGAATGGGTGCACATCTGAAGCCGGGAGAAGCACATGCAGAGGTTCATGCACTGCATATGGCAGGGCACCATGCTGAGGGCGCCACAATCTATGTGACGCTTGAACCCTGTTCACATTATGGTAAAACACCACCCTGTGCTGATTTGATCATTGAAAAGAAAGTAAAAAAAGTAGTGATCGGCAGTACAGATCCAAATCCGCTGGTATCAGGGCAGGGTATTAAAAAGTTAATGGATGCGGGAATAGAAGTGGTCACCGGAGTCTGTCAGTCAGAAACTGATGCGCTGAATGAATATTTCTTTTATGCCATGAAGCATAAAAAACCTTTTGTAACCTTAAAAACAGCAATGTCACTTGATGGTAAAACGGCGACTAATTCAGGGCATAGTCAGTGGGTAACCGGCCCGGAAGCCAGAGAAGATGTGCATCGTGACAGACATCTTCATGATGCCATTTTAGTAGGAGTCAATACCGTCAAGTATGATGATCCATCATTAACAGTCAGACTTCAGGGTGGAGGCGTTTCACCTGCAAGGGTAATCCTTGATACGCAGCTCTCAATTCCAGTTCATTCTAAACTTCTTCATGACGCAGAATCGGCAGTGCATATTATATGCGGAAAAAATGCAGACCGTGAATTTGAAGAAAATTTGAATCAGCTTAAAAATGTGTCTGTACACAGAATGGAAGAGGATGCTATTCAGATTCAGTCCGTATTATCTTATTTGTTCACCTTAGGAATTCATTCTGTTTATGTTGAAGGCGGCAGTGAAATCCACGCATCATTTATAAATTCAAACGCTGTCAATCGCTTTGTTACGTATATAGCGCCAAAAATAATCACCGGTCAGCGTGCTAAAGGCGTAATTGGCGGTACTGGTATTGAACATATGGATGAAGCTTTCAACATGATCATTCAACACACCAGCATGATTGGCACTGACCTTAAGATTATTTCAATTCCAAAAGGAGATGAATAAATGTTTACGGGTTTAATTGAAGAGGTTGGAAAGGTTCACAACCTGCAAAAAGGAAAAAATTCGATGATCCTGACCATCGATTGTCATAAAATTCTAGATGACGCTAAAATTGGTGACAGTATTTCGATCAATGGCGTATGCCTGACTGTTACAGACCTTTCGGCTCATCAGTTTTCTGTAGATGTCATGCCTGAAACGATGAAATCAACAACGCTGCATGAATTAAAAAAAGGCGCAAAGGTGAACCTTGAACGTGCAATGGCTGCAGGAGGGCGGTTTGGTGGACACTTCGTCAGTGGGCATGTGGACGGTACAGGTGTAATCCAATCGATGAAAAGAGAGGAAAATGCCATCTATATTTATATTCAGGTACCTGATGAACTGATCAAGTATTTCATGATGAAGGGTTCAGTTGCAGTAGACGGAACATCTCTAACCGTATTTGATGTTAAAAAGAATGCGTTTATGATCTCACTAATTCCACAGACAGCTGATGACACAATTATCGCTTCAAAATCGCCTGGCAGTAAAGTAAATATCGAATGTGACATGATTGCAAAATACGTGCAGAATTTAATGCACCCACAATCAACCGGTATAGATGAATCTTATTTAAGAGAAAATGGGTTTATGTAAAGAAACAGGAGGCATGATGATATGTTTAATACGATTGAAGAAGCATTAGAAGATCTGAGAAACGGGAAACCGGTTATCGTTGTAGATGATGAGGACCGTGAAAACGAAGGGGACTTTATCGGATTATCTGAAAAAGCGACACCTGAGATGATTAATTTTATGATTACTGAAGGGCGCGGACTTGTTTGCACACCTATTTCTGAGGAACGTGCAGAAGAACTCCAGTTAAAACCGATGACGGATACGAATACTGACTCACACGGTACAGCTTTTACAGTAAGCGTAGATCATAAGGACACAACTACCGGAATCAGTGCTCCTGAAAGGGCATTAACGGTTAGAGCATTAATTGACGAAGACGCTGCAGCGGCAGATTTCAAACGACCGGGTCATATTTTTCCGCTCGTTGCCAAAAAGGGTGGTGTCCTAAAAAGAGCGGGTCATACTGAAGCTGCAGTCGATCTTGCTATATTGAGCGGCTCAAAACCTTCAGGAGTGATTTGTGAAATTATAAATGAAGATGGCACAATGGCACGAGTACCTGAATTGCAGAAGATTGCTGAGAAATTTGATTTAAAGCTGATCACTATAGAAGATTTGATTGCATTCAGACGAAATAAAGAGCAGCTTGTAAAACGGGAAGTGGAAACATTTATGCCAACTGAATTTGGTGAATTCCAGGCAGTTGCTTATACAGAGATTCTGACAGGGCAGGAGCATGTAGCATTAGTCAAAGGTGATATTAAAGCAGGGGAACCTGTTCTTGTAAGAGTTCATTCTGAATGTCTGACAGGAGACGTATTCGGTTCTAACCGCTGTGATTGCGGACCTCAGCTATATGCAGCATTATCTCAAATTGAACGTGAAGGTAACGGTATACTATTGTATATGCGACAGGAAGGCAGAGGGATCGGTCTTGTCAATAAGCTTAAGGCTTATAAACTTCAGGAAGAAGGACTCGATACTGTTGAAGCAAATCACAAACTGGGATTTGCAGCTGACCTCAGAGATTATGGAATTGGTGCACAGATTCTCAAAGATTTAGGTGTCACACAAATGAGGCTGTTAACTAACAACCCGAGAAAGATCGCAGGAGTCAGAGGCTACGGACTGGAAGTTACAGACCGGGTAGCCATTCAGATGCCAACAAAAGAACAAAACGCAAAATACCTTGAAACAAAAAAATCCAAGCTTGGACACATGCTGAATCTATAGGAGGAATTATTAATGAAAAAAGTATATGAAGGTCATTTATCAGGATCAGGATTAAAAGTTGCAATCGTCGTTAGCAGATTTAATGAATTTATTACAGGAAAACTATTAAGCGGTGCAGAGGATGCGCTTAAGAGGCACGGCGTTGAAGAGGCGGATGTATCGGTTGCCTGGGTACCTGGTGTATTTGAAATCCCGGTCGTTACACAGCGCCTTGCTAAGTCAGGCAAATATGATGCGGTTATTACACTTGGTACAGTGATCCGTGGCGCTACTCCTCATTTTGAATATGTCAGTAATGAAGTATCTAAAGGTGTTGCTAAAGTAGCGCTTGATGAGGGAATGCCGGTGATCTTTGGCGTACTGACAACTGATACAATTGAACAGGCAATTGAACGCGCAGGCACAAAAGCCGGCAATAAGGGCTGGGAAGCTGCTACTGCTGCAATCGAAATGGCAAGCCTCTTTAAAAGAATGGACGTTTAATAGCGATGACCGGTTATCAAGCTGATAGCCGGTTTTTTCATACGAAAAGGATGACAGCATCACTTTTACATCGTATAATAAATTCTTGTGGCTCGCCGTAGTTCGGTTTGAGCGGGTAGGGAGAGGGCGCTTGCAAAGGCAGGCTATAAAATGAAAGCAGGAGGATTTTTTGAGTTAGAACAACATGGCACTTCAGTTAGAAAAGAAGTGACCGCAGGCGTCATCGGATTTTTTACAATCGTGTATATTGTGGCAGTTAATGCACTGATTTTGTCAGAATCCGGTATGCCATTTGAAGGAGCAGTGATCGCGACAATTGCCGTGAGTGCGTTGGGTTGTATTCTGATGGCATTTATCGGAAAAGCACCGATCATTTTGGTTCCGGGTATGGGTATTAACGCAATGTTTACCTATACACTGGTTCAGTCAATGGGCTTCACATGGCAGGAAGCTTTGACGATCGTAACATTTTCAGGCATATTATTTGTGATTGTTGCATTTACAAAGCTGTCAGGTGTGCTGAGTGAAGCAATCCCTCAATCTTTGAAAGATGCTATTACAGTTGGTCTTGGGTTTTTCTTGCTGTTGATCGGGTTAGAAAAAGGATCTCTCGTCATTCAGGGGGAAAATTCAATCCTTGCAATAGGGCATTTTAATGAACCTCAGGCACTGGCAACCATTATTACATTGCTGGTAGCGCTGATCCTATTTATTAAAAATGTACCCGGACACTTTCTATGGACCATTCTTTTTGGAACGGGTCTTGCCTTTATTATGAATATTACGCCGGAAAGCGCAGGAAGCTCTGAATCGTCAGCAGATTCGGTTGTCTGGTTCCAGCTATCATTTGACAGCTGGCTACAGATTCCTTTCTGGATCGCTGTATTTTCAATGACAATGGTAATTGTCTTTGAAAATATTGGACTCGTTCACGGCCATACAAGCTTCATTAAAAGACCTGAAAAATACTCAGGTGCACTAAAAGCAAATGCACTGTCAGCTTTCAGTTCAGGTATCCTGGGTTCTAGTCCAACAGTTTCAACAGTTGAATCCACCGCTTCAATGGCGGCAGGCGGACGGACAGGCCTGACATCACTTACTGTAGGTGTTTTGTTTATCGCTTCAGCAGCTTTTATCCCATTTATGGGCTATATACCTGATCATGCGATTGCACCCATATTAATTATTATCGGGATCTTAATGATTCAGCAAATGAGACATATGAATATGGAGGATTTCACAGAGTCGATTCCATCGATTATGCTGATTGTGATGATTCCTTTCACATACAGTATTGCTGACGGTATTGCAATCGGATTTATCCTGTATCCATTACTAAAGTTTGTTACTGGAAAATGGAAAGAGGTTACCGCTCCATTATTAATTATTTCAATACTATTCCTGGTATATTTTATACTTCATTTTCTGCCGGGTGTTTAAAGATAAATATAAAACAGGGATCCGGCTATCGGGTCCCTGTTTTTAATTCACAAGCTCCGGAATGAATTTCCTCTGAATCCTAATATATTGCTTAATCTCGGCACCAAGCTTCCCCCTCACACCTTTATATGGTGAAGCTGATGCGATATCAGAAGGCACAGGGAAGATCCCGATCCGGTTCAGATCAACATGAACCGGCCCATGATATACCACTTCTTTGAGCCATCTCACCTTTACATCAACTTTGATTCGATAACCGCCATCTATTTCTTTAACTTCAAGTACTTCAAAGCGGAATTTTACATCGTCCTGATTCATGAAATTCCCCCTGTTCGATTGCACGTTTTCACTATTTGTGGCATTGTATTTAAAAACAACGTTTATTTTAAGGAGCTGTACGGCATGATTCCAGCAA
Source organism: Jeotgalibacillus malaysiensis (assembly GCA_000818095.1). Lineage (NCBI taxonomy): Bacteria > Bacillati > Bacillota > Bacilli > Caryophanales > Caryophanaceae > Jeotgalibacillus > Jeotgalibacillus malaysiensis. The sequence goes on along the minus strand of CP009416.1, from coordinate 1,756,717 downwards.
TTCAGTCACATGGATCTAAAAATAATTTTATCATAATAGATGAAAAAGATATTCAATTTACACCTTCAGACCAGGTAAGGGCTGCATGGACAATCAAACTGTGTGCTGAAACGCATACAGATGGGATTCTATTCATTTCAGATAGTAATCGGGCTCAGGCTAAGATGAGAGTATTTAATTCTGATGGATCAGAAGCTTCAATGTGCGGAAATGGACTTAGATGCGCAGCCAGATATATTGCAGAAAGAGATCAGGTTGAATCATTTAATGTGGAAACAATGAAAGCAGTATTAAAGGTTGAGCAGGTAGATGAATTATACGGGGATATCCCGACATTCTCTGTTGAAATTTCACCGGTTTTATTTGACCTTGCATCGCTGCCATTAAAGCTTGCAGATAAGAGTGAATTAATTTTGTCACCTGTCCCTGAGTGGGAAAAAGACTGCCTGTATACTGCTCTCGCTGTACCAAACCCGCATATCATCACCAATGTTTCAGTTGATATGATTAATTCTGACAGTCAGGAAACACTTGCGACACAATTTAATGGCGAAAATAAATGGTTTTCTGATGGCGTCAATGTCAGTTATGTAGTGGAACTTGCAGAAGGCGAATTTTTCGTCAGAACTTTTGAACGCGGTGTAGGATTTACTAACGCCTGTGGAACGGCAATGTCATCATCCAGTCTTGTTCAGGTGCTTGCTGGAAAATGGAAAGCTGGCGAGCCGATCAATATTTTTAACGATGGCGGACGCGTAAAATGTGTTGTGCACGGCGACCAGGGTCAGTATGATCACATTGATCTGATTGGAAATGCTACATTCACTCACATAATGGCGTTATCCTTAAAGGAGAATGGCGACGCACAAATTGTAAATAATACGGAAACAAATGAAGACGAGACGTACGATAAGATGGCTGAAGCAGCTAAAGAACATCTAAGTGCTGCAGCACCTGACTTAAAGCTTCGTCAAAACGGATAGAATCAGAATTGTGTAATAATTGAGCCTAAAGTGTTGACTTTTAATTCAATCCGTTTTATGATCATTTACAACATTACATTAACGCAATGATGAAGAGTAGTAATGCTTACACCTTTTCAAGAGAGCCGGTGGCTGGTGTAAACCGGTAAAGCGTAAGTATGAATGGACTTCTGAGCACCTGTCTGAATAAAGTAGGCACAGGCGTTTCGTCAGCGATAGAGGACGGCGGAGACAAATCGTCCCGCAACGAGTGGGTTTCTTAATGAAATCAATGAAGGTGGTACCACGGGCTTCCCGTCCTTTTTTAGAGGACAGGAAGCTTTTTTATATTTAAGCTATATTATAGAACAATGTTGTTTTTGCACAGCTGTTGATTGTAGCGAAAGCGTTCCTCTCTCGCTGCAATCAACAGCCTATTTTAACAAACCCCATATTTAAAAACGATGATCAGGAAGAGTATGCAGTAAGCACAGTACAGAGAGCCTGCGGCTGGTGAAAGCAGGACTGTAGCGCTGACAGAATGGACCTGTGAGTGAATCCGTATCATGCGCGTTACAGCATGTCGAGTGGAAGCAATGGCTTCAACAGAGGTGGCACCGCGGTAAAAACCGTCCTCCGTACAGGATATTCCTGTGCGGAGTTTTTTATATTCTAATGAGGTGAGAGAGATGAGATTAGAAGAGAAGAGATATGCAGTAAAAACAGTAGTTGGAGATGCACTGACCCCCATTTCGATTTTTCAAAGTATCAGCGGACGTAAAAAATGTCTGCTGGAGAGCTCTTTAAAGCATGAAGAATCCGGCAGATATTCATTTATCGCAGCTGATCCTTTTGCTGAATTAATTGGAAAGCATGGGGATGCTGTGATCAGTTCAGATATCAAGCAGTTTGATACTTTATCTGAAAAACCAATATCAAAGCTGAAAAAAATGCTTAAGTATTACCAGATTAATACAGATCAAAGCCCGGTCGCCGGTGGTGCAATTGGATATATCGGCTATGATGAGGCAGCATCATATGAAAAGATCGGAATGACGCCTGATGACGAGCTTGAAATGCCTGATACACACCTGATGTTCTATAGTACGGTTATTAGTTATGATCACAAAAGGCATGAGGTCACCATCTTTACTTTTGATCCCGAGGAAAAAAAGTCTGATGAGGAACTGGTGTTAGAAATTGATGAAATCATCAGTCAGATCTTTGACTTCAGCAGTGTAGCGGCACAGCCGGAAAAAACAGAGGTGCTGCAATATCAGTCCAACATGGAAAAGTCTCAGTATGAACAGTACGTTGAAGAAGCAAAGGAATATATCAGAGCAGGTGACATATTCCAGGTCGTTCTATCACAGCGCTTAAGCGCGCCTTTCAATGGATCGCCTTTCTCATTTTACAGAAATCTGAGAAAAGATAATCCATCACCCTATATGTTTTATATAGATTTTGAAGATTATATTGTGTTAGGCGCATCACCGGAAAGCCTGATCAAGGTCAGTGGCAGACAGGTGACAACTAACCCGATCGCAGGGACGAGAAGAAGAGGTAAAACCGAACAGCAGGATCAGCAGCTGGCTGAAGAACTGCTGAATGATGAAAAAGAATGTGCCGAACATAAAATGCTCGTTGATCTGGGACGTAACGACCTTGGCAGAGTATGTGAGACCGGATCAATTTCTCTTTCAAAGTTTATGGTGATTGAAAGATATCAGCACGTGATGCATATTGTCTCAGAGGTAAAAGGCGTTTTAAAGCCAGAAATCGACGGACTTGACGCACTGATTGCAGCACTGCCGGCAGGAACCGTATCAGGGGCTCCCAAGATCAGGGCGATGCAGCTGATTAATCAGTTTGAGCCAGTGAAACGGGGAGTTTATGCAGGCGCTGTAGGGTATGCAGGATTTAACGGTGCGCTTGACTTTGCGCTTGCGATCCGGACGATGGTCATTAAAGATCAGGTTGCACATGTTCAGGCTGGTGCAGGGATTGTTTATGATTCAGTTCCTGAAAGTGAATACCAGGAAACATTGAATAAAGCGAAATCACTGCTGGAGGTGGGACGATGATTCTTCTAATAGACAACTACGATTCATTTACCTATAACCTCTATCAGTATTTAAGTGAATATGACGAAGTAAAAGTAATGAGAAATGATGTATTTACAATAGACGAGCTGAGAAAAGAAAACTTTGATTGTATCGTTTTATCTCCTGGACCAGGGCATCCTGATCAGGCCGGAAAGTGCATTAAAGTCATACAGGAACTTGGATCCTCAGTGCCGATTATCGGTATCTGTCTGGGACATCAGGCAATTGGTGCTGCATATGGAGGCAAAGTTGTCCGAGCAAAAAATATCATGCATGCTAAAGAATCAATGATCAACCAGACCAGACCGGATATTTTTGGTGAAGGCAGTATGCGAGTAATGAGGTATCATTCCCTGGTAATAGAACAAGAGACCCTGCCTGAGTGCCTTAAGCCGATTGCTTACTCTGCTGATGACAATGAGATTATGGCTGTAATTCATGAATCTTATCCGGTACTCGGTCTGCAGTTCCATCCTGAATCGATCGGGACAGAAGAAGGTAAAAAGCTTCTAAAGCAATGCACAGAGTTTATTACAGAGAAGGAGAGAGTCTAGATGAGAAAGTATATTGAGCTAGTTGAGCAGAGCGTTCACTTAACAGAAAGTGAAATGACAGATGCAGGCAGACAGATGTTTAATCCTGAAACACCTCAAGAGGAGATCCAGCACTTCCTTCTGTCTTTAAAAGAAAAAGGTGAAACAGCTGATGAGATCAGTGGATTAGTAACTGCAGTAAAAGAGATTGCAGGGACTTATGAAACGACTGTTGAAAATATTATTGATAATTGCGGAACTGGCGGCGATGGTTCCCAGAGTTTTAATATCAGTACATGTGCTGCATTTGTTATTGCAGGTGCCGGCGTTCCGGTTGCAAAGCACGGTAATAGAAGTATCTCAAGTAAAACCGGGAGTGCGGATGTATTAGAGCACCTGGGTGTCAGACTGGACTTCAATAAAAAAGAAATGAAAGAGATGCTTGAGAAGCATCAGATTACATTTCTTTTTGCTCCCCATGTGCACAGCGGGATCAAAAATGTAATGACGGCAAGAAAAGCACTTGGAGTACCGACAATTTTTAACCTGATTGGACCACTGACTAATCCGGTAAATCTTTCATCCCAGCTGATTGGCATTTACCGCAGAGATATGATTCATACAATGGCGCTTGCAATGAAGAAAACGGGCAGAAAAAGAGGCGTCGTCCTTAACGGTGCAGGTCACATGGATGAAGCTTCACTCGCAGGCACTAATTACCTTGCACTACTTGAAGGAGAAGAGATAAAAGAATTCACACTTCATCCTGAAGAAATTGGCTTAACAGTTGTTCCGAATGAAAAAATTAAAGGCGGAGATTCCAAAGAAAATGCAAAGATTCTTCTGTCAGTTTTATCAGGGGAAGAATCAGTATTCCGTCAGACGGTGTTGCTTAATGCCGGAATTGCTTTATACGCTGCTGGTCAAGCTTCATCAATTAAAGAAGGTGTAGCGAAAGCTGAGGAGAGTATTGATTCAAAATCAGCATTAAACAAACTGAACCAGCTGATTGACTTCAGCAAAAAGAAAGCGGTGGTCTGATTGACAATTCTTGATAAGATTATTGATAAGAAAAAAGAGGAATTAACAGCTTATAAAGCCGGGTACAGTACGGATCACATTAACCCGCTTTCTTTCAATATAAAGAAAAGCACAAAAATGAATGTAATCGCTGAAATTAAACGAGCTTCGCCGTCTAAAGGAATCATTAACCCGGATATGGATCCTGTCAAACAGGCCAAGCTTTATGAAGAAAATGGTGCTTCTGCAATCTCAGTTCTGACAGATGAATCATTTTTCCAGGGGTCCTTCGATGATCTAAAAGCAGTTGCTGAAGCGGTTAATATCCCTGTCTTATGTAAAGATTTTATGATTGATAAGAAGCAGATTGACAGAGCAGCAAGTGCAGGTGCATCTATCATTCTACTGATTGTAGCTGCTTTAACAGATCAACAGCTGAAGGAATTGAATGATCATGCCAAAAAGCTGAATTTATCTGTACTGACAGAAGTTCATAATGAAGAAGAGCTGAAACGTGCATTTTCTGCAGGAGCAGAGATTCTTGGTGTTAATAACCGGAATCTGAAAACATTCGAAGTTGACCTGAAAGTCAGCGAAGAACTTGGCAGAATCATTCAAGCAAAAGGTCTTCCTTTTGTTAGTGAAAGTGGCATTTTCACTGCAGAAGATGCCAGATTCGCTGCAAAAACCGGTGCTTCTGCAGTACTTGTAGGTGAGTCATTGATGAAGTCAAAGGATATTGGTACATTGCTCAGATCACTTCAGGTTCCTTTGACAGGTGATTTCGATGCTCGTTAAGATCTGCGGTTTAATGAAAAAAGAAGACGTTGCTGCTGCTGTTGAAAGCGGTGCTGATTATATCGGTTTTGTATTTGCAGAGAGTAAAAGAAAAGTGACGTCTCATGAAGCTGCTTTACTTGCTGCAGATATTCCTTCTTCTGTTAAAAAGGTCGGTGTATTTGTGAATCCAACACTTGATGAGATTTTTGAGGCAGTGGCTGCAGCTGAACTGGATTTTATACAGCTGCATGGAGATGAAACACCCGAATTTTGCGACACAATGCCAAAGCCTGTGATCAAAGCTTTCAGTATTTCACAACAGGCTGATGTTGAAGAGATGAACCGTTATAATGTGGCCCATATTCTTGCCGATGCACCTGGTGCAGATTACCGTGGAGGCGGAGGTCATACATTCGACTGGTCACTGATTAAAGACGCCAGCCAAAACATTATACTTGCTGGAGGACTAACGCCTGAAAACGTAAGCGTGGCAATTGCGGAGACCGCTCCAATTGGTGTAGACGTATCATCCGGAGTTGAAACAGACGGACAAAAAGATCATCAAAAAATAAATGCGTTTATTAAACAAGCAAAAGGGAGCTGTTAGCATGACTTTATATACTCAACCGGACCTTAATGGACAGTTTGGACAGTTTGGCGGACGATTTGTTCCGGAAACATTGATGCAATCAGTAATTGATCTTGAAAAAGCATATCGGGAAACTAAGAACGATCCTGAATTTCAACGTGAATTGAAGCATTACCTGACTGACTATGTAGGCAGGGAAACACCACTGTATTATGCTGAAAACTTAACCAAAAAAGTTGGCGGGTCGAAAATTTATTTAAAAAGGGAAGACCTGAACCACACTGGTGCACACAAAATAAATAATACAATTGGACAGGCACTGCTTGCAGTGAAGATGGGAAAGCGTAAAATCGTTGCTGAAACCGGTGCCGGCCAGCATGGTGTCGCTACTGCAACTGTATGTGCACTGCTGAACCTTGACTGTGTGATATTTATGGGCGAGGAAGATATCAGAAGACAGGAATTAAATGTTTTCAGAATGGAGCTTCTCGGAGCCAGAGTAGAATCAGTGTCTCAGGGTAGTGGTACCTTAAAGGATGCAGTCAATGAAGCAATGAGATACTGGGTCGCAAACGTGGAAGACACACATTATATTATCGGTTCAGTGCTTGGACCTCACCCTTTCCCTGAAATGGTTCGTGATTTTCAGAGTGTAATCGGAGAGGAAACGAAAAAGCAGATTCTTGATAAAGAGGGACGTCTTCCGGATGAAATCATTGCATGTATTGGCGGCGGCAGTAATGCAATCGGTATGTTTTATCCTTTTATCGACGAAAAAGATGTAAAACTGACAGGTGTTGAAGCAGCCGGATCAGGAATTCATACGAATAAACACGCTGCAACACTGACTGCAGGTGAAGTCGGTATCCTGCATGGTTCACTGATGTATCTGTTACAAAATGAGGATGGTCAGATTCAGGAAGCGCACTCTATCTCAGCAGGGCTGGACTATCCTGGTGTAGGACCTGAACACAGCTATCTTCATGAAATTAAAAGAGTGCAGTATGAGTCTGTAACAGATCAGGAAGCACTTAATGCGCTTGAGCTTTTATCAAGAACAGAGGGGATTATCCCTGCCTTGGAAAGTGCACATGCTGTAGCAGAGGCTGTAAAAAGAGCGGAAAATGGAAATCCTGAAGAAGTAATCGTCATATGTCTTTCAGGTCGTGGAGATAAAGATGTGAATACAGTGAAAGCTGCGCTGGAGGATGAGAAGTAATGGGGAAAATAGCAATCAAAGAGGCAATTGAAAAAGTAAACCAAGAGGGAGCTAAGGCATTTGTTCCTTATATTATGGCAGGAGACCCTTCAGTTGAAGAATTAAAAGATCAGCTTCTTTTTCTGCAGGAAAGTGGTGCGACAGTCATTGAGCTTGGCATTCCCTTTTCAGACCCTGCTGCCGATGGACCAGTCATTCAGGAAGCAGGTAAGCGGGCACTGCAAAACGGTGCTTCATTATCAAAAATTTTAAATGTATTAGATTCAATTAAACATTCACTGACGGTTCCGGTTGTATTAATGACTTATATCAATCCGCTTTATAAGTATGGATTATCGAGCGTTTTTGAAGATATTGAAAACGCCGGCGTGTCAGGCCTGATTATCCCTGATTTGCCTTATGAACAAAATGCGCTTATACAACCATTTATCTCAAAAACTGACTTAGCACTGATACAGCTTGTCACTCTTACAAGTCCTGAAGAACGAATTAAAACACTTGCACAGGCATCTGAAGGTTTTCTGTATGCTGTATCAGTCACTGGTATTACTGGAGAGCGGGCGAATATTAGTGATAAGCTTGAGAGCTTTATCTCAAGGCTCAAAAATTACAGTTCAGTTCCTGTACTTGCAGGATTCGGTATTTCAACGCCTGAACAGGTCAAAGAAGTGTCATCTTATGGCGATGGCGTGATCGTTGGAAGTAAAATTGTTGATTTGCAATACAAAAAACAGCATGCTGAGATTGAAAATCTGATTCATGCAGCTGTAAAATAGTATAAACAGCCGGTTTCCTGTGAGGAAACCGGTTTTTGTTATAGAATGGAATATAACAAGCCGGGAAGGTGGCGGATGAATGGAAAATCGGATACTTGTGATTGAAGATGAGAAAAATCTTGCCAGATTTATCGAACTCGAACTGAAATATGAAGGATATGAAGTTATCACAGAACTTGATGGAAGAGATGGCCTGAACAGGGCTTTAAGCGAGCCTTTCAACCTGATCTTACTCGACCTCATGCTCCCGTCGCTAAGTGGGATGGAGATTTGCAGAAGAATTCGTCAATCGAAGGATTTGCCTATCATTATGATCACAGCTAAAGATGGTGTAATGGACCGTGTATCCGGCCTCGATAGCGGAGCTGATGATTATATTGTAAAGCCTTTTGCAATCGAAGAATTACTGGCAAGAATACGGGCATTAATGAGGCGTACCGGTCACGATTCAAAAGACAAACTGACCCATAAAGACCTTACGCTGAACACAAAATCATATCAGGTTGATAAAGCTGGAAGAGCACTTACACTGACGAAGAAAGAGTTTGACCTGTTAAAAATGCTGCTCGACAACAAAGATATTGTTCTCACACGTGATCGTATCATAGAAAAAGTATGGGGGTACGATGCGGATGCAGAAACAAATGTAGTTGACGTCTATATTAGACATCTCCGTAATAAGATCGATGCCGAACATCCATCAGCTTATATTGAGACAGTTCGCGGCACCGGGTATGTGATCAGGTCATGAAAGTGATAAAAAACAAATGGAATTCTTTATCAATCAGATGGAAATGGATGCTTTCAGCTTCGGCGACAATTTTTCTTGCTTTTACAGCGTTCAGCATCACTTTAATGATTGCAATGAGTCAGTGGATGATACAGGAGGAAAGAAATATGCTGAATGAAGTATTAACAGACCTGGAAGACTTTTATGAAAACCGTAATCCACTGGTAACGATTAATGACATTAATGAAGGCAGAGAACTTGCTGAACAAATCTACGAGCGTGGTCAGATTATTCATTTTTACAATGAAGACGGATATGAAATCTATCAGATTCAGCGCTCGCAGGGAAATTTTTCAGTGCCTTTTAAACCTGTACAGAATACTGAAATTGAAAGAACACGGGTGAACGGTTCAGCGGTTCTTGTAGGAAGAACGCCAGTCAATTCAAACGGATTTAACGGATTCATTGAAATCATTCACCCTTTGAATGCTTATACAGCACAGCTCAACTATATGATATTTCTTTCTGTTATCCTATTGATCGCTGCACTTCTCTTTAGCTCTTATGCTGCTTATATTCTTTCAGGTACTTTTATTAAACCTGTGATTCAGCTTGGTCAAACGATGAAAAAAACACAGCAGGAAGGATTTCAACACCAGCTGCCGGAACCGGAAAATCAGGATGAGGTAGGTGGGCTAATTGAAATTTTTAATGACCTGATGACTGAACTTGAAAAAAACTTTGCAAAGCAGAAACAATTCACAGAAGATGCTTCACATGAGATGAGAACCCCGCTTCAGATCATAGAAGGTCATCTGAAACTGATTCAAAGATGGGGTAAAAAAGATCCGGAAGTGCTTGAGGAATCTCTTGATATTTCAATGCAGGAAATTGACAGGATGAAAAAACTGGTAGCAGATTTGCTCATGCTTTCAAGAGCTGATCGTGAAATGCAGTCGGCTGATTACCAGCCTGCTGACTGTCAAGAAGTACTAATCAAAAGCGTGAAAAACATGCAGTCATTATATCAGCAGCGGAGTATTGATCTCCGTGCAGCTGAAGGTTTAGCAGCGATTAAAACAGAACATCTTGAACAGATTCTTATTATTTTTATTGAAAATGCGATTAAATATTCATCGGATGATCAGAAAGTAAATGTTTCAGGGGTAAAGCAGCAGAATACTTATTCTATTTTAATCGAAGATTTTGGTGAAGGTATCCCGAAGGAAAATATCCCCTTTATTTTCGACCGTTTTTATCGTGTCGAAAAGTCAAGAAGCAGGGAAATGGGTGGAAACGGACTCGGATTATCGATTGCAAAAAAACTGCTTGATTTATACGGGGCCCAAATAAATGTCGAAAGTGAACCTGGTCATACTGTCATTACAATTCATTTGAATTTAATCAATCAGGGATAAAAGCGGTTCGATACTGAATTTGTATTCATTATTTTATCTTATAAAATTTTGAAAAAATCGATCGAAACGCTTTATCTCGTTCCTTTACAGTGATAAAATGGCTCTGTAAGCGTTTTAGCTCTCTATTATTACTATATTTACATAGCAAATTCCCTTACGATTTTTAAGGTGATTTGTCCAATACGTTGGAGGTTTTCAAAATGAGAAAACAGTCGGAGCAGCAGGATCCATCATCGTTAACTTTTTCCGGCCCAAACCTGGGCTATATGATGGAGATGTACGATCTTTATCAGGAAGATCCATCACTTGTTGATGAAGAATTACAGCAATTTTTCAAAGAAAATGGCTCTCCGTACAAAGAGAAGTCAAAGCAGACAGAAGTAGCGATTGAAGGGACTGATTACAGCAAAGTGATTGCTGCAGTTCAGCTGGCTGAAGGCATTCGTTCATACGGGCACCTTGCAGCTGATATTAATCCGCTTCATGACAAAGAAAAAGATTCAGAAAGAATCGAACTGGAAACGTACAATCTGACTAAAGAGGATTTAGAAAAAATTCCAGTGGATATTCTGATCGAAAACTCGACTGATGAAGTGACAAATGGATATGAAGCCATTGAGTACTTGCGAAAAATGTATACCAAAACAATTGCATTTGAGTATTCACATGTCCATGACCGTAAAGAAAAGAAATGGCTGAAAAATTATATTGAATCAGGTTCACTTGATGCAAAAATTGAAGATGAGAAGAAGAAAAGCATTCTGAAACGCCTGATTCAGGTAGAAGGCTTTGAAAACTTTGTTCATAAAACATTTGTTGGACAGAAGCGATTTTCAATTGAAGGCCTTGATACAATGGTTCCTTTACTCGATGAAATCATCTTATCAACTGTTGAAAAAGGCGCTTCTTCGATCAATATCGGGATGGCGCACCGTGGACGTCTGAATGTCCTGGCCCATGTGCTTGAAAAGCCTTATGAAATGATTTTTGCTGAGTTTCAGCACGCTCCAAGTAAAGATCTGATTCCGTCAGAAGGCTCTACAGGGATTACATATGGATGGACCGGAGATGTAAAATATCATCTCGGAGCCGACCGTAATGTAAGCAAAGATAAAGCAAAGACGCGTGTTACACTTGCTAATAATCCAAGTCACCTTGAAGTAGTCAGCCCAATCGTAGCCGGCTATACAAGAGCAGCGCAGGAAACGAGAACAAATGCAGGTATACCGGAACTTGAAAAAGAATCATCATTAGCAATCATGATCCATGGTGATGCAGCGTTTCCGGGACAGGGTGTGGTTGCAGAAACACTGAATATGAGTCAGCTGAGAGGCTATCATACAGGTGGATCGATTCATATCATTGCTAATAACATGATCGGTTTTACAACTGAATCATTTGATTCCCGCTCAACTAAATACGCTTCAGATACAGCGAAAGGTTTTGAAGTGCCAATTCTGCACGTCAATGCTGATGATCCTGAAGCATGTCTCGCAGCTGCAATTATGGCCAGTGAATACAGAGCAGAATTCGGTAAAGATTTTGTGATTGACCTGATTGGTTACAGACGTTTCGGTCACAACGAAATGGACGAGCCAATGGTGACGAATCCTGACCTGTACAGTTATATTAAAAAACATGATAACGTTCGTAAGCTTTATCAGGATAAATTGGTTTCAAACAAAACGCTTTCGGGCGAAGAAGCTGACCAGCTGATTGAGGAAAATACATCAAAGCTTCAAAAGGCTTATGATACAGTTCCTAAATCTGAAAAAGATCCTGATACAGACATGAATCCTCCAGAGGATGTTCAGTCTATGCTTTATAACATTTCTACTGCAGTAGAATATGACCGGTTGAAAAAACTGAATGAGGATTTACTGACTTTCCCTGAAAGCTTTAATGTGTTTAAGAAGCTTGAGAAGATTCTTCAGAGAAGAAATGATCCATTTGAAAAAGACGGAAAAGTGGATTGGGCGCATGCTGAAACTCTTGCATTTGGAAGTATTGTACAGGATGGTACGCCGATCCGTTTAAGCGGACAGGATTCACAGCGCGGCACATTCGCTCACAGACACCTTGTGCTGCATGATGAAAAAACAGGTGAAGAATATACGCCTCTGCACCATATTTCAGATGCGAATGCTTCATTTTGCGTATATAACAGCCCGCTGACTGAAGCAGCTGTAGTTGGTTTTGAATACGGATACAACGTATTCTCTAAAGAGACACTGGTCCTTTGGGAAGCACAGTATGGAGACTTTGCGAATATGGCTCAGGTCATGTTTGATCAGTTTGTATCTTCAAGCCGAGCTAAGTGGGGACAAAAATCCGGTCTCGTGATGCTGCTTCCGCATGGCTACGAGGGACAGGGACCTGAACACTCATCAGGAAGAATGGAAAGGTTCCTGACACTGGCAGCTGAAAATAACTGGACAGTAGCAAACCTGACCAGCTCTGCGCAGTATTTCCATATTCTGAGAAGACAGGCTGCGATTTTGAAGAAGGAAGAAGTTCGTCCGCTTGTCATCATGACACCGAAGAGCCTGCTGAGACATCCTGTCGTTTCACGCAGTGTGAATGAGCTGGCTGAAGGTGGATTTTCACCAATTCTAGAGCATCCTTCACTTGGTAAAAATGAAGATGCAGTAGAACGTATTGTTTTATCTTCAGGTAAAGTAGGAATTGACCTGATTGAAAGAGCAGAAAAAGAAGAAGATAACGACTGGCTGCATCTGGTTCGTGTTGAAGAACTCTATCCATTCCCAATGGAACAGCTAAAAGAAGTTTTCAGCCGTTATAAGAACTTAAAAGAAATTATCTGGGTACAGGAAGAACCAAAAAATATGGGTGCATGGACATTTGTTGAACCGCGCCTTAAAGAGCTTTCACCAGAGGGATCTGAAGTATCTTATATTGGCAGACGCCGTCGAAGCAGTCCGGCTGAGGGCGATCCGACAGTACACAAAAAAGAACAACAGCGTATTTTAGAAAATTCAGTAGTTAAAGGGTAAGAATAGAGGAGGAAGACACAGTGGCAGAAATTAAAGTTCCAGAATTAGCAGAATCAATTACAGAAGGTACCATCGCACAATGGCTGAAACAGCCTGGAGATGAAGTAGAAAAAGGCGAATACATTGTAGAACTTGAAACGGATAAAGTAAACGTTGAAGTCATCTCAGAAGAAGCCGGCGTGATTAAAGAGCTGAAAGCTGAAGAAGGCGATACAGTTGAGGTAGGTCAGGTTATCGCAATTGTTGAAGCCGGTGAAGGTGGCGGCAGCTCATCTGAAGAACAGTCAGAAGAAAAGTCTGCTGATGCAGAAGAAGTGAAAGAAGACGATAAATCTGAAGAAAAAACTTCAGATCAATCTTCTGAAAAACAGGAGTCTACTGAGAAAAAAGAACGTACTATTGCATCACCAGCAGCACGCAAGCTTGCAAGAGAAAAAGGAATTGATCTCTCTGCAATTTCAACTCAGGATCCAATGGGCCGCGTGAGAAAACAGGATGTAGAAGCGCACGGTAACGCTCAACAGGAGAAAAAGCAGGAAGCAGCTCCTAAGAAACAGGAAAAGCCTGCTGCGAAAAAAGATGATGGCAAACCGGTGACAAGAGAAAAAATGTCACGCCGCCGTCAGACAATTGCAAACCGTCTGGTTGAAGTACAGCAGACAGCTGCAATGCTGACAACATTCAATGAAATCGATATGACGAATGTAATGGATCTGAGAAAGCGCAAAAAAGATAAATTCCATGAAACACATGATGTGCGCCTTGGTTTCATGTCGTTCTTCACTAAAGCTGTCGTTGCAGCACTGAAGAAATATCCATATGTAAATGCTGAAATTGATGGAGATGAAGTGATTCTTAAGCATTACTACGATGTAGGTGTAGCAGTTTCTACAGATGATGGCCTTGTTGTCCCGATTGTTAGAGACTGTGACCGTAAAAACTTTGCTGAGATCGAACAGGAAATTGTAAACCTTGCTGAAAAAGCTAAGAATAAAAAGCTTCAGTTAAGTGATTTACAGGGAGGGTCATTTACTATCACTAATGGCGGTGTATTTGGATCACTTCTTTCAACGCCAATTCTGAATGGTCCACAGGTCGGAATTCTTGGTATGCATACAATTCAGCTTCGCCCGGTAGCGATTGATGCTGAAAGAAGCGAAAACCGTCCGATGATGTACATTGCAATGTCTTATGACCACCGTATTATCGATGGGAAAGAAGCAGTTGGATTCCTGAAGATGGTTAAAGAGCTTCTTGAGAATCCGGAAGATCTATTACTAGAAGGTTAAGATAAAACGGCCGTTTCCATAAAAGTGGAAACGGCCGTTTTATATGAAACTTATTTTTAATTTATCGAAGCAGCTCCAAAGGGACGCTTTCCGCAGGGCGTGCTGTGAGCCTGCTAGGTGTGACCCTTACGCTACAATCAACAGCTGTGCAGAAACAAACCAGTCTTTAACAAAGCTATTAAATTAAATCCTCTATTAAAATTTAAAGTTGTTTCTGCGGAGTAATAATCAACGGCCAAATTAAAAAAGAACACGCAGCATTGAATGCGTGTTCTTTTCGAATTATTTTCGATGTCTGCCGGCGTGTATGCCTCTTTTTTGAATTTCCTTCTTTATAATCACCTGTGTATCGTGTTCTCCATGTTTCTCAGCATCCCTGTAAGCAGAAAGCAGTTGTTCGTTACTTAAGATTTTCAATGGATAGAACCTCCTTAGTGATTGTGTTAATGGAATATTCTAAACTTTCCATTAACGTCATTATACGATGTTGACCAGTGATCTTCAACCGCAATTCAGAACTGTTATCTATTTGTTATATTCATGTATCCAAACTGGAAAGAGCTATGATCCTGGTACATAATGAACGTGAAAGGAAATGATGACTGATGCAAAAATTTCATATAGATGTGATAAAAGGGAAAGGTTCATATTATCAGCTTGGTCAGACAGCAGGCCACCTTTTTCGTGAAACCCCTCTTTATCAAACGCACTTAAAAAGAAGAGAAAAATCAAAAAAGGCTTATCAAATTGATTTTACTAAAGCAGAAATTCATATTAAGTCGTTCGCTCCGGGATTGTGGGAAGAGCTGAAAGGATTAACAAGCAGTCTTGACTGGTCATTTGAGGATGTTGTTCATGAATATTCCGGATGGCAGCAGGACTGGGTGAAATCAGGCTGCTCTGTGTTAATGAAAGGCGGATTTTTTGCGAGAAATTATGATTACCACCCTAAGACTTATGAAGGCAGGCTGATGATCTGGCAGCCTGAGAACGGTTATGCTTCAATTGGTGTTGCAGGGAGAATGATTGGACGAATTGACGGCATGAATGAAAAGGGGCTTTGTGTTGGATTTCATTTTGTAAATCGCAAAAATCCCGGTGAAGGATTCACCTGTTCAGTTATTGCACGGTTTTTACTGGACCGATGCGCAACAACTGATGAAGCCGTCCAGATGTTAAAAGAAATTCCTCATCGCCATGCATTTAACTATACGCTATATGATGCATCAGGTAACCGGGCGATTGTAGAAGCCTCTGCACTGGGTGTAGCAGTCAGGAAGCAGACAAATGACTACGCATGTACAAACCATTTTGAAACGGATGAAAAACTGCAGGAAAACCGCTATCAGCTGACAGAATCTAAGACAAGACTTGAGAATATTTTTGCCCAGTCTCAAACGACTGACAGTCCGCTTGAAGCCTTTTACCGTTTTAATAACCCTGACTATGGCATTTTCAAAAAAAACTATGGCAGCTGGTCAGGTACAATTCATACAGTTGTATATGATCCGGTCAACCTGAAAGCGATATTTGGAGCAGGTGAAAATGCTACACCCCTAGTCATTTCTTTTAAAGACTGGCTTGCAGGCGAAAGATATCCTGTAACGAAAATATTTGGACAGGTAGATACAAACGAGCGGTTCAGTCACGTGAACAGAAGTTCTTAACAATCATGTGAATTAGCGATATACTAACGATAGACACTACTGAAAGGGGTTAGATCCATGATCCATTTAGACTGGGAAAACCGGGAAACGATTAAACAGGTAAAATGCGTGCATGATAACGCTGCAAAATATGTTGTTAACAACGTTCTTACAGTTGGAAAAACATATGATGTGAAGAATGAAACGGAAGAGTTTATTTTTATTGTTGATAACACTGGAAAAGTAGGCGGATTTTACAAAGACTACTTTGAAGAGGCGTAAGGGGAACTGACACATGTTCGATGAAAGAGCTGCGTTAAAAATCAGACTTGAACAACTGGCGGATTCTGAAATTAGAATTCTTCGGGAATTCAGGCAGGAACGCGAAAATATAATGCTTAGACTTAGAGAGCTAGATCAGTCCTCTTCTGAAATCCATAGTCTAAAGCCTTCAGCTAAACCGATTAATGTCGGAAAGTCAAAAAAGATGCATACTGCTGCACTTAACATTCTTCAAAAGAAATTAGCGCCTGTAAAGGGCACGGATATACAACATTTTGTTGAACAGGAGACCGGCTACAAAGTAGCTAATATTACAACCTTTATGAATACCATTCAGCGTAAGTTCTCTGAAGTAAGAAAGCTTGATAGAGGTTTGTATATATATGAAAAAGAGTAAAGGCGTCAGCCCTTACTCTTTTTTGTTTTTAATAATGCTTTAATTTCTTCAAGTTCTTTTTGAACCTGTGCCAATTTTACTTCCTCAGGGGAAGGTCTGTTTTCTTTATCTGCCTCTTCAACATTATTGACAACTACACCAACAAAGAGATTGAAAATCACAAACGTTCCAATTAAAACAAATGTGACGAAATACCACCAGGAGGTCGGATCCTCTTCAAGAATTGGTCTCATCACGCCACTTGCCCATGATTCGAGTGTGACAACCTGAAACAGGGTTAATAGCGAACTGTGAAGACTGCCGAAATACTCAGGCGCAATAGATGCATATAGCATTGTCCCGATTACACCGTAAATATAAAAGAATATACCAAGCAAAAGTAAAATTGTACCCATAGACGGGATAGTCATTAATAGCGCATTAACTATTTTTCTTAGCGATGGAATAACTGAAATGGTTCTCAGTACACGTAAAACTCTTAAAATACGTAAAACCGTTACATAATGTCCGCCAGCAATCAAATGCCCGCTTAATACAATGATAAAATCAAAAACATTCCAAGGTTCTTTGAAAAATTGTTTGATTGAGGAAGCTGCAATCAGCCTGATAATAATTTCAATAGTGAACAGCCACAATAAAATTCTGTCAGCGCCAATAAAGAATTCGCGATAGCTGTTATACAATGCGGGGTAGGTCTCAAGTCCAATTAAAACGGCATTGAGCAGGATCAACCCGATTATCACTGCATTAAAAAGGCGATGTCCGGCAATCATCACTAACCGGGATCTCAATTCGTTCATCTATGTATATCTCCTTTCACTCCACCCACTATTCTACCGATTAAGCGTCATACTGTCTAACCTCATGAGTTGATCAAAATCATAAAAGAACGGTACAATGAATCATTGACGTACTAGTAAAGGATGATTGATATGAAATTAGATAACCTTCCAGAAGAAATCAGAGAGTTAGTAGAAAAGAGTTCAAAGGGGGAGTCTGAATCGGGAGGCAGAATCGGCTCTGGCGGATATACCGCTGAAGACCCTTCAGTCTTTCATGATGTTTTAATCGGATTATCACTGCAAAAGAATATTTTACTTAAAGGACCCACCGGATCAGGAAAGACAAAGCTGGCTGAAAGTGTGAGTCATACATTTAATCAGCCGATGTACAGTATTAATTGTTCGATTGATCTTGACACTGAAGCAATGCTTGGCTTTAAAACCATTGAACAGGTTGATGGAAAATCATCTATTACATTTGTAGAAGGACCGGTTATTCAGGCAATGAAAAAAGGGCATATTCTGTATATAGACGAAATCAATATGGCCAAGCCTGAAACGCTCCCTATTTTAAACGGCGTACTTGATTATAGAAGAACAATTACAAATCCATTTACCAACGAAGTAATTACTGCTGCTGAAGGTTTTAAAGTCGTCGCAGCAATTAACGAGGGCTATATCGGTACCGTACCGTTAAACGAAGCACTGAAAAACAGATTTATCGTGATCGATGTTCCTTATATTAAAGGAGATACACTAAAATCTGTTTTAACTGCGCAGAGTGCTTTAAAAGATGAACGCATGATTGATCAGTTCGTCGCGCTCTCAGCTGATTTATTTACGCAGGTTCAAAACGGGCAGGTTTCCGAAGAAGCAGCGTCAATCCGTGCCCTTTTAGATACGTGTGACCTGGCAATTTATATGCCCCCAAAACGTGCAATTCAACGTGGAATTATTGACAAACTAGAGGATGATAGGGAAAAATCAGCTGTTAAAAATATTGCTGACACAATTTTTGAATGAGGTGATTAGATGCAGCGCTTTATTCAATTTAATGATGAGCAGGTCAATTCATTTCGCCTTATGCAGCTGATTGACCTGGCAAAGACGCTTACAAGAGAAAAAGAAATGAACGTTGAATATAGTCCAATGAACTATATCGATGTTTCACGCCAAACAGTATTTGTCAGCCACTTTTGGGATCACAGGTCTGTGACTGAAGAATGGCATGGACTGATTACAGATGTCTTTTTAAGAGCAGAGGGTGCTTATAAGCATTCTGATCCGACTGTGATCAGGAAGTTCTTAAAATATACCCATACACTGTCTCATCCGTCTTTTGCAAAACAGTTGTTTATGCTGATTGAGGATGCAAGATTAGAAGAGATTACCAAATGCAAAAGACCCGGTACGAAAAATGCTTTTCTCACCAGGCGCACTGTCTATGCCAAATATTTTGAATCTCAATTAAATGTGCATCAGGTAAAGGGCGTTACAACAGATGCTTTTTTCAATTTCCTCTATCTGATCATTTTTGCGGAGTCACCAATTGACCAATGGCCTGCTATTCAACCTGAGTTGAATCAGGCAAGCCCGTTCATTACGCAGCAGATTGAAAAAGTACACGAAACTACATCAACGGCAGATTCAGTGAAAATATGTACAGCTCTATGTGAAGTAGTTGATGAGCTTTTAAAGAAGGATATGCTGAATGAATATTTTCACCTTCCTGAAAAAACCATTTATAACTGGGCAGATGGGCTGACTTTTGATGATTTAAAACGTAAAGATGAATTAATTAATGATGATACAGAAACAGAAGAGCCAAGCGGTGAGGAAGAAGTACAAGATGAAGAATTTAAAGCCTGGCACAGAGAATCCGAAGAAAAAGGCGAGTCCTTTCTTCAGTTTGAATTAGAAGCAGGGACTAAAACATCTATTGATACGGAAGCAGCACGAGAAGGCGATGATCAGGAGCAGGCACTTGCAATTGTTCAGGGCAGCTCAAAGCAGTCCAGACGGCAGGATTTTGATCAAAATGATGTGAATCGGAAATCAGAGGAGAAGGCATCAGGTGGATCTAAGTATGGTAAGGAAAATGAAGATGCCTTCCCTGTATTTGAATGGCCACAGCCTGTAAAAGATACTGAAAAACTAAAGTATCAGCAATATAAAAAAGAAATTTCACTTTATCAGAAGAAATTGAAAAAGGTCATTGAAAAAACGCTTGATCACAAAAAAACCAGTCCGCGTACTCATCTGGTCAAAGGCCGGCTGAGTAAAAATCTGATGCCTTATTTTACAGATGAAAAGCCGAGGGTTTTTTATAAAAAAGATGAAGATTCACCTAAGATTGATGCTGCATTTGAACTGTTGCTTGACTGTTCTGCATCGATGTACGACAAAATGGATGAGACTAAAAAAGGGCTGGTTTTATTTCATGAAGCCTTGAAATCTGTACAGGTACCACACGAAATTACAGGATTTTGGGAAAATGCGCCCAAAGCAGGTCAAAAAGGACAGCCTAATCATTTTAAGACCGTTATTTCATTTAATGACAGCATTTATCAGGATGGCGCTGCGATTATGCAGCTCGAACCAGAAGAGGATAACCGTGATGGTTATGCAATCAGACATATGACAGAGCGGCTTGAAAAGAGAACTGAGAAACAAAAATTTCTCTTAGTATTTTCTGATGGGGAGCCTGCAGCAGCAGATTATGAACAAAACGGAATTGTTGATACGCACGATGCAGTCCTTGCCGCAAGAAAGCGGGGCATTGAGGTAATGAATGTGTTTTTATCCACTACAGACATTCCTGATACCCAAAAAGAAGTGATACAGAATATCTATGGCCGCTTCAGTCTGTTTGTGCAGAATATCGATGAACTGCCGGATATATTATTCCCGCTCCTTAAAAGGCTTTTATATAAAAGTATTTAAAGACCGAGGAATATTTCATGCCTGAGGCGGAGATAAAATCATGCTGGGTATCCGTTTCCGATCTTCTTTTTTTGATTACAATAAATGTATCAAATGAAGAGGAGATGAACGTATATGAATACGAATCACTTAGCACGTCTTGAAGAATACAGCCGACACAATGAGAAGGTCAATAGAAACCAGTGGAAGAATGCAAAGCGCAAAGCTTCCGACTGGCTGAAGAAAATATAAAACCGCTGTGTATGCTGACACAGCGGTTTTTATTATGAACGATTATTTTTTAATTGTAACAGCTGCTGCTTTAATTCAGCTTCCATAGCCTGAATTTCGCCTTCAGCCTGTCTGCGTTTCTGACGTCCTTCTTCCTGAATACGCAGTGTTTCTTCAAGCGTCGTAACCAGGTTTGACTGGGTAGTTTTCAGTGTTTCGATATCCACAATACCACGTTCGTTTTCTTTAGCAGTTTCTATACTGTTAGTCTTCAGCATTTCTGAATTCTTCAGCAGTAATTCATTTGTTGTTTTAGTTACCTGTTTTTGTGCTTCCACTGCACGCTGTTGTCTGAAAAGTGTAAGCGCGATTGCAATCTGATTTTTCCATAGTGGAATTGCTGTCAGAATAGATGCCTGAATCTTCTCAGCGAGCGCCTGATTAATATTTTGAATCATTCTGATCTGTGGTGCACTTTGGATCGTAATTTGTCTGCTGAGCTGAAGATCATGAATCCGCTTATCAAGCCTGTCTAGAAATTGCATCATATCATTGACTTCCTGATATGCCATCTGATCGCTGCTTTTTTCAGCTTTACTTCGCAGTGAAGGAATCACATTTTGTTCAAGGTCTTCACGCTTCAATTCAGCTGCTGCGATATAAATATTAAGCGCCTGAAAATACTCTTTATTTTCATTGTAGAGCTGATCAAGCATTTGTATATCATCTAGAAGAGACTTTTTAGAATGATCCAGCCTTACACTGATCCGGTCTACCTGAGCACCGACTTTTTGATACTTGGATAGAATCTCATTAACAGACCTGTTAACACGGCTGAAAAGTTTTGAGATTACGTTCTTTTTCTGATCTGACAGCTCGTCCGGGTCGATCTGTTCAAGTCTGTTCATTAATTCTTTTAAGATATCGCCAATCGGTCCGACGTCTTTTCGCTGAACGTGATCAAGCATCGCATGTGAAAAGTTAGAAAGCTTCGATTGAGCGGCAGTACCGTATTGCAGTATCGATTGATGATCTGCCGGGTCAATTTGTTTAGAAAGCGTTTCAGCCTGCTTACGGTCTTCTTCAGACAACACATCTGCGAGCCTCTTTGGAGCGGGCTGAGCGGTATTTGAGTTTGAAGCTGTGATTTCATTGTCACCAAATGGGTTTGCGAGCAGATCATCAAGCTTAGATGATCTTTCTTCTACTTTTACCTGTTGTTTTTCCTCCATCGTATAACCTCCTGCTATTTATGCTCAATTGTATTTTTCGCCATATCCAGTTCAATTCGTAACGTATCTAAATCATTCGATAAAACTTTCATCAAATCCTCTTCAAGTGAACGATTTAATTCATGCAGTGTCTGTCTGGTATCCTCAAGTGATACTAGCACCTCTTTATTTTTTACAGGCTGTGTAACTAACATCGTATATTTTTCTGTCAGTTCCACTGCACTATCAAGGTGATAAAAGAAAAACCGTTCCGATGTGTAAAAACGTTTAGGATCTTTTTTTACAATGGTAAATATTCTTCTCGAAAATTTGATCATATCATTCAGCTGTCTCATAGCTGAGATCGACCTGATCTGAAATTGTTTTCCCTGTAATCTTGAAATCTTTTTTTGTGCCTCTTTTAAGTTGGACTGAATATAATCATACTCTCTTTTTGTTAAACCATATGACTTAATCAGAGATCGTTTCTGAAACCATTTAATTGTATAAAACGGAATGACGCCCCCTACAATACCGGCAGCAAGAGAAGGCCAGAATGATACGTTCATTAAAAAGAAGGCTGTGATCCAAGTAATACTCGAGATCGGTAATGAAATACCAAGACGGGTCAGAAAATTTAAGATTTGTTTCATATCCATCTTCTCCTTATCAGGACTTATAGTATGTTATACGGTTATCCCCATTAATAAGTTTCAAATGTAGTTAAGTATATTGTCTATCATTCGGTAAAAGGAAGCAAGCAATGCAACCAGTGAAATTTCAGTTAGACTTAAAGACTATTTAAAACGAAATAAATTCCAAGAAGAGTAGTTTTTTTATATCATGCGGGTATAATGTAATACGAACGTACTATATATGAGCCATTTGGTTTATTTTTTTGGAAGCGAGGGGCAGATCATGAGTCAAGAATTTGATTACTCACACGAGTTAGCTGATATTTACCGCTTGTTCGGGGATCGTACTAGGTTATTAATGGCGAAGAAAATGGCAGAAGAAGAATGGACGGTATCTGAGTTTGTGCAATTGTTTGGTATTAGCCAGCCTCTTGTCAGCCAGCACATTAAAAAACTTAAAACAGCTAAGCTGATAACAGAGCAGAGGCAGGGCAAAAGAATTCTTTATAAACTGAATCAGGACGCTGTCCATTATCCTTTAGTGCTCAGAATTATCGATCCTTTGACTGAGCAGAAGGATAAATCAGATATCCAGGCGGTTAACGCTTAAGCAGTGAGCAAATACATTTCATTTCTTTTCAAGGTTCAGTACACTTAAAGCAGCACAAGAAAGAAAGGCGGTGCTGCTTTTGTGGAGAATTGTACAACTAAAAAGTGATGCAGAACCCTGGTGGTTTCTAGAAGGCTGGGAGTCTGACATTGTGAATGAATGGTCGTTTGACACAAAGCAAGAAGCGTTTGACCGGTACGAAGAAATAATGCGTGAAAACTTCAGCAAGTATGAGCACGTTCGTGTAAAAAGGGGCACACAGGCTGCTTTCTGGAATGAGGAAGAATATTTCTTTTGTGATGACTGCGATGAAGATCTGCAGGTATTTCACGGTTTTATTCTTTTTTCAGAGGAAAAGCCATATATTAGAGAGAAAATGACCGATACAGAAAAAGCGTTTTTTGAAAACATGTTTACAGAGAAAAAAGAGGCCTGAAAGAGGCCTCTTTTTTATACCATTTTACTCTTTTTAATTCGCTGGTCATCATATCGCTTTCTGATCGTAATAAACCTGTAGGCGTTAACCACAATTGCCTTACCGACAGCATAAGTCGGTACAGCCATGATTAAGCCGAGCAGTCCGCCAAAGCTTCCTGCCACTAATAATAAAAAGATGATCGTGAGCGGGTGAACCTGCAGTTTTTTCCCCATCACCTGAGGAGAGATCAGATTACTCTCAATCTGCTGTGCTGCAATGACGACTAGTATGACAAGCAGCGCTGTAAATGGTGATTGTATAAACCCTACAACAACTGCAGGGATTGTCCCGATAAATGGACCGACAAATGGTATAACATTGGTAAGCATCGCAACCAGTGCAAGTACAATCGTATATTCAAGTCCAATAATCAAATAACCAATATAGAGTAGGACCCCAACACAAAAGCTGACGATGATCTGACCCTGAATATAAGAACTTAGTGCAACGTCCATATCCTGCAATACTTTTCTTCCTTCAGGACGGAATTCTTCCGGCGTAAAGCGAAGAAATTGTTCAGGAAGCTTTTGCCCATCCTTTAACATATAAAACAATACAAAAGGAATCGTCACAAGGACAATCGCGATATTAGTGATTACCCCAATAATGGACATCAGGTTAGACCCGATTGAATCAAGAGATCCCTGAAGCGTGCCTGCTATACGGTCAGTAATATCCTGAATTGAAAAGTCCTGCTGCTCCTGAAGGTTTTTAAACCAGTCGGACTGAATTAAATTCATCGTCACCGTAGATAGTTCATTAAAAATTGAAGGGATATTATCTACAAGTGAGTTGAACTGCCTTGAAAGCGGAGGTCCGATTAAAAAGAACAGGCCAACAATTAATCCAATTCCTGCAAGATAGATCAACAGAATTGAAATGCCACGCGGTAAATATTTTGAAGCAAAATTGACAATTGGCCTCAATAGATAGTAAAGTACACCTGCAATTGCAATTGGCGCAAAGAGGGTCGTCACGATAATAACGATCGGGGTAAAGATAAACTCAACTAACGATAGTAAATAAATAATGATTAAAATGGTAATCAAGCCAAAACCAAAACGAAACCATTTTGACTTTGCTAATTCACTCAATACTTTTCCCTCCATCTATATGTATAATGACAATATCATAACCTAGACAAGTATTTTATGCTAACAAAATATACAAGTTAAAGGAGCAGGTACATGAAATTTTTAAAAAGAATACAATTTATTTTTCATTTCAAAAAGTCATTCCCTTTTATAAAGGATTTCTTTTTTTCATCAGCCGTTCACCCGATGAAAAAAATCATAACAGGCGGACTGATCGTTGCTTATGCAGCAATGCCGGCAGATATTATACCTGATTATCTTTTTCTGGTCGGTATTACGGATGATATTGCATTCACTACATTCATGCTTCAACTGGCAGTAAAAATGGCGCCACCTGAACTTGCTGAGAAGCATCAGCTTCACATTAAATAATTTTTAACAAAAATTGATTAATTAATTTGACATTCACTCTGAACGCTGTATAATGAGGGTAACAAGTCAATAAGCAATGATACCTGCATGACAAGATTCACATATTACAAAGAGTGATCGGAAGCACGGTACTTTTTGTAATATGTGAATTTTTCTATTTCGGTAAGTTTGCATATTGTCAATTTATTTTTTGGAGGTTTTTCATTATGAAAACTGGTACAGTAAAATGGTTTAACGCAGAAAAAGGTTTTGGCTTCATCGAAGTTGAAGGAGAAAACGACGTATTCGTACACTTCTCAGCTATCACAGGCGAAGGCTTCAAATCACTTGACGAAGGCCAGCAGGTTGAGTTCGAAGTGGTTGAAGGTAACCGTGGACCACAAGCAGCTAACGTTGTAAAACTGTAATTGTTGATATAAAACCGCTCTCTTAACAGAGAGCGGTTTTTTTCGTTATACATACACTCCACCTATACCTGATCGTCATATGGAGCATATCCTGACTACAAGGAGGGGTTGGAATGAAAGAAAAAGAACCTGTAAAATCGTCTAAGCCGCATCCATTTGATGCATTCTGGGAGTTCCAAAAGAAAAAGGCTGAACGTCATGAAAAAGGAAAGGATCAGCAGTACAGTAAACCTTATTGGTGGTAATTTACATGCCGGCTGTCTTATCATTAAGATATAGCCGGTGTACATAAAGCCCGGAACGGAATCAATTAGGAGGAGATGCAATGGAAGAGCATTCAAGAGAAGAACAGGAAAACTTTTATTACCGTCTCAGAAATAAAATCGATGGTTTTTTGCAAGAGAAAACAGGCAGAAATCATAAATACGCTAAGTACCTGCTATTTGCGCCGGATATTTTCTATTTGTTAATCCAGGTAGTAAGGGATAAGCGGGTTTCCGGTAAAGATAAAGCAATGGTAGCGGGTGCGATTAGTTATTTCATTTTACCTTTTGACCTGATACCTGAAGGATTGATTGGTCCTGGGGGTTATATTGATGACCTTGTTGTTGCATCATTTGTGCTGCAAACCATTGTTAATAATCTTTCTTCTGACATCATCAGAGAGCACTGGGCCGGTGATGAAGATGGACTGGCTGTCATTAACAAAATTGCTTCTTTATCTGACAAAGTATTAAAAAAAGGTACTTTGCCAGCGTTATTGAAAAAATTTCAGAAATAAAAAGCTGCCGGGTGGACCCGGCAGCTTTTCTATTATGAAGATACGCGCTCTTTATTCCACTCAAGGAATTCGTCGTAAGTGAGCTGCTTGTCTGTAATTTTGCCATCAGTAATATCAATGATGCGGTTAGCAATCGTCTGAACGAACTGATGGTCATGTGATGTGAAGATCATTGCGCCTTTATAGTTGATTAAACCATTGTTAAGTGCAGTGATTGATTCAAGGTCAAGATGATTAGTCGGCTCATCAAGCAGAAGTACATTCGCTTTTTTAAGCATCATGCGGGGAAAGCATACAACGTACTTTCTCTCCACCTGAAAGGACAGCAGGCTTTTTCTTCATTCTTCACCGGAGAATAGCATTCTGCCAAGGAAGCCTCTCAGGAATGTTCCTTTCATCCTCAGGGCTGTATTGTCTTAACCAGTCCACAAGATCTGTTTCCTGACCTTCAAAGTAAGATGAGTTATCGTGCGGAAATAGGATTGTGATGTTGTAACACCCCACTTAAAGCTTCCGCTATCCGGCTCAACTTCACCCATTAAAATACGCATCAGCGTTGTTTTAGCAATCTCATCTGTTCCTGCAAGTGCGATTTTATCATCTTTATTCATTGTAAAGCTGACATTATCAAGTACTTTAACGCATCAATTGTTTTAGAGATGTCTTTAACCTGCAGTACATCGTTACCGATTTCACGTTCCATTTCGAATTGAACGAAAGGATACTTACGCGAAGACGGTTTAATATCATCGAGTGTAATTTTCTAAGCATTTTCTTACGGGATGTTTGCCTGTTGTTGATTTAGAGCATTTGCACTAAACCTTGCTACGAAAGCCTGAAGCTCTTTTATTTTTTCTTCTTTCTTACGGTTTTGATCAGAAACAGTCTTTGTGCAGCTGACTTGATCATACCAGAAATCGTAGTTCCTACATAGATCTGAATCTTACTGAATCAAGGTCTGCAATGTGCGTACACACTGTATTAAGGAAGTGACGGTCGTGCGAGACAACGATGACAGTATTCTCGAAATTAATTAGGAAGTCTTCAAGCCACTGAATAGCCTGAATATCAAGACCGTTAGTCGGCTCATCGAGTAAAAGAACATCAGGCTTACCAAACAGGGCCTGTGCAAGTAGCACTTTGATCTTTTCTGATCCTGTCAGTTCAGACATTTTCTTGTTAAAATAGTCTTCTCCTAGTCCAAGTCCCTGAAGTAAGATCGCAGCATCAGATTCAGCTTCCCAGCCATTCATCTCGCCGAATTCGCCTTCAAGCTCAGCAGCTTTAATGCCATCTTCATCAGAAAAATCTTCCTTCATATAGATCGCATTTTTTTCCTGCATAACTTCATACAGGCGCGTATGTCCATAAGCACGACGTATTACTTCTTCTTCTTCATATTCAAAGTGGTTCTGCTTCAGCACTGCCAGCGCTCATCAGCCCATAGACACATGTCCTGTCTGCGCTTCTAGCTCACCTGAGAGTATTTCAGGAATGTTGATTTTACCGGCACCATTCGCGCCAATTAAACCATAGCAGTTACCCGGGTTGAATTTAATATTTACATCTTCAAACAGGTTGCGGTCTCCAAACGAAGACTGACATCTGATACTTGTATCATTTAATAATCCCTCCAAGAAACATATCATACATTATATCACTTCTGATCATTGAAATGAAAGATATACTTTTAAATCGAGAGTCTTATATTTGAAATATCTTTCAACTGAGATGAGAATGAAGCATAAGACAAATTGTGAAAGGCGGAGATCATTGATGCATCATATTTTTCATGAAGGAAAAGAAGGTAAACCTGTATTATTACTACTTCATGGTACAGGAGGAACAGAACAGGATCTGCTGCCGATCGCTGATATGATAGATCCGGAAGCAAGCGTCCTAAGTGTGCGCGGAAATGTCAGTGAAAATGGTATGCCGAGATTCTTTAAGCGCCTGAGAGAAGGTGTATTTGATATTGAGGATCTGAAATTCCGCACACAGGAGCTGAACGAATTCCTGGATGACGCTGCTCATAAATATCAGTTTGACCGCAGTAACGTGATTGCAATTGGATACTCAAATGGAGCTAATATCGCAGGAAGCCTGCTTTTCCACTACAGCGATTCAATCAAAGCAGCTATGCTTCACCATCCGATGGTTCCTTTAAGAGATCATAAGCTGCCATCATTAGCAGGAACAAAAGTGTTTATCGGAGCGGGTGAAAATGATCCGATCTGTCCTGCAGTTGAAACAACAGATTTAAATGACCTGCTTACAGATGCAGGAGCAGATGTAACGGTTAAATGGTATAACAGAGGCCATCAGCTAATTGAAGAAGAAGTGAATGATGCTAAGAGCTGGTATCATTCATTGTAAACAATGTAAAAGCCTGCAAATGTGCAGGCTTTTGCTGTATAATAAAAGCAAACATATGATCGCCACAACCAAAAAGGGCACTTTTTATGAACGAAAAGGAGGAGTTCTCAAATGAGTAAGCATAATCCAAAAAAATTCGCATTAAATATGAGTGCTTCACAATTTACTAAGTTTTACATACTACATCTGCTGTCGATCAGGCATTCGGGAATGATCAGTGAACATTTTAAAGCAGAATTCAGGAAAATAGGCGGGAACTGGGAACCTGCGCCAAGTACGCTGCTTGATGCACTCCATGATATGGCTGAAGAGGGACTGCTCCACAGGAAAGAAGACTATAAGTCACATGAACGTAAAAGACAGAAGGTTTACTGGTATACGCTGACCGACCAGGGAAGAGATGCATTTGAAGTGATGAAAAAGCAATTTCTTCCATTGTTTGAAGAACAGAAAAGAATTATTCAAAATATCCTTCAGACTGTTTTTAAGTAGCACCGGAGAAATGTCCGGTGTTTTTTGTTCTTTCTGTTAAAAATTGAACAGGAACGCTATACTTACCTGTAACAGCATAAAGTTTTATGTTACAGTTAATCAGTTATTTAGATTTCAGGAGGCATATAAAATGAGTGAACAAACATCTATTGGCGGTACCGTTCAGAAATTAACAGTGGGCAGTAAAACGTCATTTGGTTTTTATTTATTAAGAGGCGATGAAGAGATCCCGATTAATGATTCAGAGATTCATGAAGACATTACAGAGGGAGAAGTAAAAGAATTTTTTGTCTACCCGGACAGAAGAGGCAGACTGACAGCATCTACAGTCATACCTGAGATTAAAAAAGGGGTTTATGGCTGGGCAAGAGTCATTAAAGTAAATGAACGTGATGGAGCGGCACTCGATATTGGTATATCAAGAGAGGTAACGGTGCTGCCAGAAGATCTTCCTGCGATGAAACATGTATGGCCGGAAGCAGGAGATTATCTCTATATTACACTCCGTACAGATCTTGCCGGACAAATGTTTGGCAGACTTGCAACTGAGGAAGTAGTACAGGTGCTTTCAGAGCGCGCAGATGACGATGTGCATAACAAAGAGTTAAAAGGGCGTCCTTACAGGTTGCTGAGAGTCGGCACATTTGTACTGACTGAAGAAGGATACCGCTGCTTTATCCATGAAAGCGAACGCAAAAGCGAGCCACGTCTAGGACAGGATATTACAGTCCGCATCATTGGTGTGAAAGACGACGGAACACTAAACGGCTCACTATTACCGAGAAAACAGGACAAGATGGATGAAGATTCAGAAGTGATCTTTAACTATTTGTTAAGCCGCGGCGGCAGCATGCCGTTTGGTGATAAAAGTAATCCTGAAGATATTAAAATGATTTTTAATATGAGCAAAGCTTCATTCAAACGTGCACTTGGAAGGTTATATAAAGAAAAGAAAATCATCCAGAAGAACGGTGAAACGCACCTGGTTCAGCATGGCGGGGACTCAAAATGAAAATTGATCTGTCTAAACAGGAATACCGTGAGCTGATCAGAGCTGTTTATCTCTCAGATATGGTGAAGCACTCGATGAAAGAAAGAGACGCTCACGACCAGTCATTTATAGACATAGATCAAAAACTGTATGCCTATTATGAAGCGTTTGAAAGCGGAGATTTAATTGAAGAGCATAACCAGGTGCTGATGCCTACATTGTTAATGGAGTCCGAAGAATCTGCACACCTGAGAAATTATGAAAATGCGATTTTAGAAGACCAGATCGCAGCAGTTCTTGCAAGAAACGAATTAGAAACAGAGATTAAGTCCGGTCGCGTGAATGAACATAATGCGATCGAAGCTTTAATTGAATTGGAAGAAAAATACCATCAGCTGATTTCTGATAAAGGACTATCTGCACTTACTGTAAAATAAAGGGGTGGATGCAATTGATGAGAGTACAGCCGGCGATGATTGCTTTAAATCTGATTTTTGCTGTTTTTTTTGGTGTCTGGAGTATAAGAAGATTTATTGATAATGATGCAGCGCTTGGTGTATTTTTAATTTTAATCAGTGCTGTAAATGTATTTATTGCTATAAGAAGATATAAAATTGCTAAAGTTCATGAAGAAACCACAAAATAAAAAGTGCAGACGCGCTTTTTATTTTTCTGTTTTGTCTCACTATTAATAGTAAACTTAAGATATGAGACCAAAATGCTGATTTTAACTTAACTTCCTATAATATATATTATGTAAACTAGAAATTAAAAATATTTTACGCTCTGATTTACCATCCCCCTCTCATAAAAAATAACCCGTATTTAACGGGTTATTCATTTCTGGACGGATCTCTCGGATGCGCACGCATATTCTTTCCGTAAAAGATCTCATCCATCTCAATTTTCAGCTTATCTGTAATCTCTGACGCTTCATCATCAGAAAGTGAATCTTTTTTATATCCAAACAAGTAATTATTCAGATCAAAATCTTTCAGCTTGCATTTCGTGTGAAAGATATTTTCCGGATATACATTCACATCAATCATGTCATAATCTTTTTTAATTTCTTTCGGTATAAAGTTTTGAATTGAATTAATATCATGATCAATAAATAATTTATGACCATCCACATCACGTGTGAATCCGCGTACGCGATAGTCCATTGTCATAATATCTGTATCAAAAGAATGAATCAGGTAATTCAGTGCTTTAAGCGGCGAGATTTCACCACATGTTGATACATCAATATCTGCTCTGAATGTACTGATCCCTTCGTGCGGATGATATTCAGGATACGTATGAACGGTAATATGACTTTTATCTAAGTGCAGCGCTGCTGTTGATGGCAGCGGACCTGGAGATTCTTCATAGTTTTCTGTCGGAACTTCAACAATTGGTCCTTCTGATACCAGGATCGTTACACTGGCTCCCTGCGGCACATAATCCTGCTTTGCAACATTTAAAACATGAGCCCCTATAATATCAGCTACATGAGTCAAAATCTTCGTCAGACGGTCAGCATTGTACTGCTCATCAATATAGGCAATATAAGCTTCTCTTTCCTGCTTGGACTTTGTATAGCAAACGTCATACATATTAAAACTGAGTGACTTCGTCAAATTATTAAATTCATGCAATTGAATTCTTTTTTCATGTGATAGTGTCATAATCAAACTCCTTTAAACATGCGAGTATTTATTTTCATACCCCCGGCTGGCTGTCATGAAACGATTTTTCTCATGTTTGTAGTTTACCACTGCTTTCCACATTTATAAAACCTTAAAATTCTTTACTGAAAAAAGGCAGGAACCACTTGACCCCTTTTTTATTAAAAGGCAAAGCTTTCATATCAAGAATCAGGTGGCTGAGATAGGCAAAAAAACAAACAGCTGTGATCCCCTGTATATCTAGCCTGATTTCAAGCGTATGAGCGATATAAGTAAAGACCAGAAGCCCTAAAGCAGAATGAGTGAGACCTCTATGCGGTAAGAAAGAGCTGAGTATTGTAAATAACCCAAAATAAATCAGCCAGTACTCTGTATAAAACCATCCAATTCCGATGATTGCGAGTCCCGTGAGCATCACCATAAATCGCTGTTTAATTAGAAAACGTGGTGCGATAATTAATGTAACAGCAGCTATAATGCCCCCGGCTTTAAATAATCCGGAGAGTGAAATCAGACTGTAGATCCCGATCAGAACACCGATTGCAGACAGTGTGTACCAAAGCCACTTGCGGTGTAATGAGATTCTGTTAGACAGCCTGCCATTGGTATCAAGATCAGGTGCGAGTGCTGCTGTACTTCCAAGCAGCATAACGAGCCCTGTTGCTGCCGGCTCCAAATTATAATAAACAGCAGTCCCTAAGCCAATTGCTGTTCCTGCGAGTGCGTGTGACGCGCCTTTCATGTGCTTCATCCTTTACTTTATGTATATGAAACCATTATAGCGAACATATGATCGAACATCCACAAAAGGGCATATTTCGTTAAAAATTTTCATCTTATGGGTTATCAGACAGTTGTTAGGGTAAATAATAATTGTAATCGATTAATAATAAGAAAGGGGTGACAGCATATGATGAGAATTTTATGGTGGATCATTGTGATTTTGATTGTAGTTTGGTTAGTTGGACTTTTATTAGATATTGCAGGCGGCATTATTCATGTATTAATTATTATTGCAGTCATCTTAATTATCTACAACCTGATAACAGGCAGGAAAAAATTATAGATAAAAACGCAGCGCTAAATCACAAGCGCTGCGTTTTTATTATTTAAGAAACTCTTTAATTGCTTCCTGGTTTGCTTCCCAGTCGAGCTCTAACACTGATCCTGCGCCTTCATAACGCGGTGTCGTATAAGATCCTTCAATTGGAACAGTCAGCCTTTCAACATTTCCGCCCCCACTGAACAATAAACTAGAAAACAGGCTTAATTTTGCTGATTCTGATAAGCTCGTCTGCAAGTAAGGCTGTACGGCACCAATCGTTTTAGGCGCACGTGCAATTGAAGACACGCTTACTGTGTGATCAATAAGCGCCTCGATCACCTGCTGCTGTCTGTCAACCCGGCCAAAGTCACCTTCACTGTCGGCTCTGAACCTTGCATAACCGAGCAATTCCTGGCCATTTAACTTTTGTTGACCTGCTTCTAGTGACACACCGATCTTCTCAGACATTGCTTTTTCAACATTAATATCAACCCCGTTTGGTGCGATCGTATCGACAGCTGTTTCAAACGCTTTAAAATCGACAATCATGTAATCGTGAATCGGAATATTAAAATTATGATCAATAGTTTTTCTCAGCAGTTCAGGACCATCCAGATAAAATGCTGTATTCAATTTATATGGTCCGTACTCCGGTATTTCAACATAGATATCTCTCATTAATGAAACAAGCTTAACAGTATCTGTATCTGAATCCCACTGTGCAATCATCATTGTATCTGATCTTGATTTCTCTTCTCCTCTGCTATCCACACCGATCAATAGTACATTTCTTTTCCCGTTTTCAGGGTTTGACCTTTGAAACTCCTCACCCTGCTGTAATTCAGGTGCAGCACCTTTAGTAGATTGATAGCCTATCCAATATTGACTGCCTGCATAACCTGCAGCAATCATTATAAACAAAACGAATAACGTAAAAAGCGTTCTCCCTTTTCTCAGCTTTTTCTTTCTTCTTTTTACTCTTGTTTCCATAGTTCCTCCTAAGTGTATTCACACTTAATAGATTTTGATATTTATATAGACGGTTTTAATCATCTATTCGTTACACTTTAAACCCTCTTTTTATAAAAATCAAACCTTTATCCGGGAAAATCTGAGAATGAGATGATAAAATAAATTATTCAGCATTGGAGGTTTTACAATGAAATTTGAAAAAGCGACATTTGCAGGTGGCTGCTTCTGGTGCATGGTTAAGCCGTTTGATCAGTTTGATGGAATTGAAAAAGTGGTTTCGGGTTACACAGGTGGTCACGTGGAAAATCCAACTTATGAAGATGTAAAATCCGGAGAGTCAGGTCATCGTGAAGCAGTGGAAATTACATTTAACCCTGATGTATTTCCTTATGAACAGCTGCTTGAGATCTACTGGCAGCAGGTAGATCCGACTGACGATGAAGGACAGTTTCAGGACCGTGGACCGTCTTATCGCGCAACGGTTTTTTATCACAATGAAGATCAAAAAATTAAGGCTGAACAGTCTAAGCAGGCGCTGGCAAATTCAGGACGTTTCAAAAAGCCTGTTATTACCCCAATCGAGCCTGCTTCAGTATTTTATCCTGCTGAAGATTACCATCAGGATTTTTATAAAAAAGACCCTGAAGCCTACAAAAAGGACCGCAAACAATCAGGCAGAGATGAATTTATTGAAGCACACTGGGAAAATTAAAAAAGTGAAGGCCCGAATAATGGGGCCTTCACTTTTTTAGATCAATCTGATGATCACCGCGTCAAATATAAACCATGCACCTGCAATCATTCCGGCAAGTGCAAAGAATAAAATAACCACATTGCGATTAATATGATCTTTTCTCATCTGATAAATAAAGATGACGCTGCATAAAAGACATAATATAATACCTGTCAGCAATCCGGTTACACCCCTCTTTTATTCCCCCACACATAAGTGTGGAGCTGAGGCAGTACTCGAACCTGATTCAGACTGCTGCTTTCCATGACCTGGTCAATCAGCCACTCATAGCGTGAAATCAGGTTTGGTATTAGCTTCTCATCTTTTTCCTCATGTACCTGGTCGTTCCCAACCTGAAGATAAAAAGGTACTCCCGGATAACGCTGATGCAGTTCTTCAGCAAAAGTAAGATCAAGCTCATCAAAGATCACCACTTTTAATGAATAATCATGACTCCCTTTACGAAGCTTTTCAATGATATCATCGAGAATCCCCATATTGGGCTTCATACCTGAGCTTGGCGGCTTTGGTGACAGCGTTAGATCATCTATATTCCAAAACCAGTCCTGCCAAATACTGCCCTGTGTTTCTAATGCTACCTGTATATCATTTTCATGAAGCAGGTCCACCAGTTCAGAAAGGTTCTTTAGCAGGGCTGGATTACCACCTGAAATCGTTACGTGGTTAAATAAGTTCCCACCTGTTGCTTTTAGTTCATGATAAATTTCTTCAGCAGTCATTTTATTAATTTCGTCTTTTGCACTGCCATCCCAGGTGAATGCAGAATCGCACCATGAACAGCTGTAGTCACAGCCTGCCGTTCTAACAAACATGGTTTTCTGACCAATGACCATTCCTTCTCCCTGAACAGTCGGTCCAAAAATCTCAAGTACAGGAAACTTCTTTTTTGTTTGTTCCATTTAAAAGTTCCCTTCTTTCTTTGGGCGATATAGGACATAACTTGTAGGCGTTTCTCTGAGAAAGACCTGCAGGCATGTCGGTTGATTATCTGTTTCTCTTAAATGACTTTCGATGATCTCCCAAATAGATCTTGCAACGACTTCAGTTGTCGGAAAACGGTCAGAGTCGTCTTCAGAAAATAGCTGATCATCATTGAGTAGTGTGTGATCAAAACGGTCATGTACAAGCTGTTTGATTTTTTTAAAGTTAATCAAAAAACCGGCATCATCCAGGTCGTCTCCAGCAACGGTGATATTAACATAATAAGTATGTCCATGTACAAAGCGGCACTTACCTGCCTCATCAGAAGGGATAGCATGTGCAGCTGAGAAGTGGAAATCTTTATTTAATTCATAAGAAAATGAATGCATGGGAGCGGGATAGATTTGCTGCATCATCGGATTCCCTCCTTCTCATTAAGATACTCATTCATACCTTTCAGACGTAGCTTACATGCAGGGCATTCTCCACATCCGTCACCTTTAACCCCGTTATAGCAGGTAATTGTGTGGTTTCTTACATATTCAAAGCGGTTCAGCTGATCTGCAAGCTCCCACGTTTCTTTTTTATCAAGCCACATCAGCGGCGTGTGAAAAACAAAGTCTTTATCCATAGATAAATTAACTGATACATTAAGAGACTTTACGAAAGCATCACGGCAATCCGGATATCCGCTGAAATCAGTCTCGCATACACCTGTCACAATATGCTTTGCGCCAGATTGATGAGCAAGAACGGAAGCAAAAGATAAAAACATCAGGTTTCTTCCAGGAACGAATGTTGATGGAAGCTCGCCTTCTTTTTGGACTATTTCCTCATCCCTTGTTAATGCTGATGGCGCGAGCTGGTTCAACAGACTCATATCCAGTATGTGATGTCTGACATTTAAATCACTCGCAATTTCTTTTGCGGCCTCAATTTCTGAAGCATGTCTTTGTCCATAAGCGAAAGTCACTGCTTCAACTGAATCAAATTTTTCAAGTGCCCAAAACAAACAAGTTGTACTGTCCTGGCCACCACTAAATACGACTATGGCTTTATTTTTATCCATAAAAAAAGCTCCTCTCCTGTTCATGATGAGTTCCATGAAAGAAGTAAGAGTGTTCACGAGTTCACTAAAAAAAGCAGGTATTTCCTGCAATTGGCCTAGTTTTTTATAGAGGGATGGTCGCGAACCTCTTTACCTATTCATTTAATACATTTATTGTAGCACACGTCCGTACCTCTTGAAAGCCGCAAGCGAACCTGCGGCTATTATGTTTAAAAATTTTGAGGGTTAGGTACGACTTCAATATTTCTGCTGCCTTTGACCATATCACTGCCACAGATCGGACACTGCTGATTTTCCTGCCCTTTTACAGAGAAGTTATCGCGCATCCACACATTACAACCGTCGGCTGAGCATTCCCAAACATCTGTCTGTTCCTTTTGAATTTCTTCAGTCGGTTTTCTTTGAAACATCACTGATTGTCCCCCTTAAGTTACAAAATCAGGTTTTATCCGTATGAGATAAAAAGGGATCTTGTAATGTTTTATATTACAGTATATCATTATACATTTACTATTATACACTATTTGAGAAACTTTTGCTCGGCTATGAATAAAAACAAAAAACAGCCGTATATACGGCTGTTCTGTCAGGCAGTTTATTCAGGTGTCCCTGGACGCGGTGGTTTACCTTCCTGTTCTTCCTGCTGCTCATTATAGTATTGTACAGAAGTCTGTGCGCCTTCTGACATCATCTTATCATCTTCATGAGAGTAGTCTGTTGTCTTCTCTCCAGTTTTGTAGTTGTCATACGATTTTTTCGCATCATCAACCATTTGGCTGACTTTTACTTTTGAATCTTCAAAAGCGGCTTTCGCCTTGTCTCTATTCTCTTTTTTCTTAAAATACGCAGCACCTGCTGCACCTAACCCTAATAATGCAAGTCTTTTAAATCCCATCATAAAGCCCTCCTCTTTCATTCATACTTTCTTTATTTCCTTAAAATCTTTTTTTAAAACATCTTTTTTAATTTGGAGTTGCTACTAAGTATGATTTGTATGGTAAAAATAAGGGAATGGTTTAATAAGAACTTTTAGGAGGGATAAATTTGATGAACGATAAAAAGCATGATCAGCCTGATCGAATAAAAAGTGACAAGGAAAATATACTGGATCGGCATGAAGATGAAAAACACACTGATCCTGTACCGGTTGAAGACCAGAAAATTGATCAGAAAAATGAGAAGAAAAAGCGCCGTACACAATCCGAGTCGTCTTCAGAAGGACTTTTGGATACTGAAAAATGACGGATGTATGAAAATGCTTAGATATGTTAAACTAAACGTGTAGGATTCCTCTAGCCAATTGTTAACTATATTTTCATGGAGGTGGCTCAGCAATGAAGCGAAACCGAGATGAACTGATAAGGGACTATCAGCCAGAGGAAACGAATCAGGTAAAAACCGAACAGCTTCTTTCTACTGGCTTACGTGAAGATGAAGTTCAGGAGATTTCTGAGTATGAGGAAGATGGCTGGCAATACGTAGATGATGATTATTAACTGTTAAAAATCCCCCGGGCTTATTTCTGGCCCGGGGGATTACTTATTGAAACATTAACTTGAAACAAACGTACCTCCGTTAATATGAATTGTCTGTCCGGTCATATAAGAACTATCATTAGATGCCAGCATTACATACGCAGGTGCAAGCTCTGCAGGCTGCCCGTGTCTTTCCTGGGGATTTTCCGCTCCAAATTCCGCTACCTGATCACTTGGGAACGTTGAAGGAATCAGCGGCGTCCAAATTGGACCCGGCGCCACCGCATTAACCCTGATCTTTTTAGAAGTCAATGATTTTGCCAATGATCGTGTGAAGCTTGTAATTGCCCCTTTAGTTGAAGAATAATCAATCAGCTGTTCATTACCTGCATAAGCAGTAACTGAGCTTGTATTGATAATCGTACTGCCCTCTTTCATATGTTTTAATGATGCTTTTACCAGATGAAACATTGAAAAAATATTCGTTTTAAAAGTTTTTTCTAACTGTGCTGCACTAATGTCTTCAATGGAACTCTGCGGATGCTGTTCAGCTGCATTATTAACAAGAATATCAAGCGTGCCGAACTCTTTAACAGTACTTGACACTGCGAGCTTACAGAACTCCTCATTGCCGACGTCCCCGCTTAGAATCAGACACTTTGCACCGTATGCCTGTACTTCTTCTTTTGTTTTCTTAGCGTCATCATGCTCATCAAGATAAACGATTGACAGGTTTGCTCCTTCTTTAGCGAAGGCAATCGCCGCTGCTTTTCCGATCCCGCTGTCTCCACCAGTAATTAGTGCAGTTTTCCCGCTGAGTTTGCCGCTTCCCTTATAGTTTGGATCGTCATGAACCGGTTGGGGATTCATTTTATCAATGTCTCCGGGCTGTTGATTCTGATGCTGTGCAGGCTGTCCTTTTTTTTGAATATCAGAGAATTTCATGTTTACCACTCCTATACCGTTTTTTGAACTCTAGTACATGTATTATCCAATTCTCTCCTGATACAAACAAAATAAAAACCGTCTGTCAAACTGACAAACGGTTCAGATGGTGCTCTGTACATAACGTACCCTGATTTGAAGGTTTTAATTTAATTGCCTGATATCCGGCATATTTATTTTTAATTAAATTATAAACAGCTGATACCTTTGCATCTTCAGCAAAAATAGAGATACATGGACCTGCTCCACTGATTGTAACCGCAAAAGCACCATTTTCACATGCGAATTTTTTGATATCATCAAGATTCGGGAAAAATGTTCTCCTATAAGGTTCATGAAACGTATCTTTCATCATGACCTGTCCGGCTTTTTGAAACTCCCCGGTTATTAATGCGGCTACCATTACATTTGCTGCGGCACTTGCAAGCACTGCATCCCCATGAGTGAGATTGGCAGGCAAGACACCTCTTGATTCTTTTGTTTCGAGTTCTGAGTCAGGAGCCATAATAATGACTGAGAAACCTTTTGCAGGTAATGAGACACTTGAGAGCCCCTCATCGTCAAACCTAGAAACAGTAAGACCACCCGCAAGCGAAGCTGACACGTTATCAGGATGACCTTCAATCTCAGAAGCAAGTCTAATCTGATGATCCAGGCTTAACTCCAGCTTCATCAAGCGGTCTGCAATGACAATACCTGCTGCGATAGCCGCTGCACTGCTGCCAAGACCTTTTGATAATGGAATTTCCGAACGCACGGTTAATTCCGCACCGGGACAAACTTTACCGGACTTCACTGAGATTTGACGTATCGTTTTCAAAATCAGGTTAGACTCATCTGTCGGTAAGTGATGATAATCGTACTGTGAGTAGGAAATACTCAATTTCTCAGCAGGCGCTGCAGCGATTGTCTGATAAATTGGTAATGCAAGACCGATAGAATCAAAGCCCGGTCCAAGATTAGCGGTGGACGCGGGCGTTTTTACGATAAAGGGAGAGAAACTCACAGCTTCACCTCCCCCTTAAGTTCACTTCTTAAGGCTTCCAGTTCTGCTTTAATGACCAGAGGTTCAAGGTCAGATACATTAATCGCCGTTTCAGGATCCTTTAAACCGTTACCAGTCAAAACAGCGGTAATCGTTGAACCTTTTTCAATTTCACCTGCTTCAAGGCGTTTTTTAATTGCTGCAATTGGTGCGCATGACGCCGGCTCTGCGAAGACGCCTTCCCGTCTGGCAATCAGCTGATATGCTTCAAGAATCTCTTCATCAGTCACTTCCAAAATATGACCTTTTGATTCTTTCAGTGCGTTTAATGCCAGGTCCCAGCTTGCAGGATGGCCTATACGAATGGCTGTTGCAATTGTTTCAGGCTGATCAAACACTCTGCCATGAACAATCGGGGCAGCACCTGAAGCCTGAGCCCCAAGCAGCTTCGGTAACTCGCCTCCATGTTTTTGATGATATTCAGAAAAGCCTTTCCAGTAAGCTGAAATGTTTCCTGCATTTCCTACAGGTAAAGCCAGAATATCAGGTGCCTGTCCTAACTGATCAATCACTTCAAGTGCCGCTGTTTTCTGACCTTCAAGACGGTAAGGATTCACAGAATTCACAAGTGTAATATCCTCTTCCTCACTGATCTTTCTTACAAGATTCAGTGCTTCATCAAAGTTTCCTTCTATTGAAATAATCTCAGCTCCGTACATTCTTGCCTGTGCAAGCTTACCAAGCGCAATTTTTCCTTCAGGGATTACAACAATTGTTCTCAGTCCCGCTCTTGCCCCGTATGCTGCTGCAGCTGCAGACGTATTTCCTGTAGAAGCACAGATAATGGCTTTACTTCCTTCTTCTTTTGCTTTTGCGACAGCCATGACCATCCCGCGGTCTTTAAATGAGCCGGTCGGATTTGCTCCTTCAGTTTTTACATAGAGTGAAACACCCCACTCCTTTGAAAGATTCTCGAGATGAATCAAAGGTGTGTTGCCTTCGTTTAAACTAAGTAACGGCGTCTCTCCTGTCACAGGAAGCCATTCTTTATATTGTTCAATAAGTCCCTTCCAGCGCATCAGCGGTCGCCTCCTTCCACTCTATATTGACTGATGATTGACTTTACAACATCAGATCCATTCAATTCTTCAATAATCTTGTGATGATTTTTTCTTGAGACCGGATGTGTAATCAGAATGACTTCTGCTTCCCCTTCAGCTTCACCCGGCCGCTGGATGATCGAACTAAGGCTTGCTTCATATTTCCCGTAAATATCAGTTAATGAGGAAAATACACCGATTTTATCTTTTACAAGCAGCCTGTGGAAAAACTGGGCATGCTGCTGATCCTCTTTTTTGATTTGGCGGTCATTCACATAATCAATATGTCTCGCACCCGCTACACCAAGTAAAATGTTTCTGCAGGCAGCAATGACATCTGACACAACTGACGTAGCTGTAGGCATTGATCCCGCTCCGGGTCCATAAAACATCGTTTCACCGACTGCATCTCCGTATACATAAACAGCATTATATTCGTTTCTGACAGCAGCAAGTGGATGTGAGGACCTCAAAAATACCGGCTCAACTGCAACATCTACACCATCTTCATCTTTTTCAGCAAAACCAAGCATTTTCACACTATAGCCAAATTGCTCAGCAAGTGCCATATCCTCTGCAGTAATGTTAGTCATACCTGTCACTTCAACATCATCGAGGTAAACTTCCATCGAAAAGGCAAGTGTAGCGAGAATCGCCATTTTTCTTGCAGCATCCAGCCCTTCAACATCTGAAGTCGGATCGCTTTCGGCAAATCCAAGCGCCTGTGCTTCTTTTAGAGCGTGCTCATAGCTCCAGCCTTCTTCTTTCATCTTTGTCAAAATGTAATTCGTTGTTCCGTTTACAATCCCCATGATAGTGGATATCCGGTCTGATGCAAGGCCATCTTCAAGCGTTCTGATAATCGGTATACCCCCTGCAACACTTGCTTCGTAATAAAGATCTGCCTGATGCTCCTCAGCTAGCTTCAATAAAGAATGACCGTGAAGCGCCATCAGATCTTTATTAGCTGTAATGACTGCTTTACTGGCTTTCAATGCTTTTTCAATTGCCTGATGCGCTTCTTCAATTCCACCCATTACTTCTACGATCACTTGAATTGAGTCATCCTGGATTACATCATTTATATCAGTTGTTAACTCACTTCCATTAATATCTGCATCACGGTTTTTTTCAATATTTCTTACTGCAATTTTTTTGATTTTTACAGCGGCACCAAGTTTTTGTGATAGTTGCTTTTCATTTTCCCTGATCATGGTTGCCACACCACTTCCGACTGTTCCAAAACCTAACATTCCAACATTGATTTGCTTTTCCATCTTACACACCTGCTTTCACTGCTTTGTTCTTTTTGAGCATACATATGTTTTTGATATACGGACAATTATAGCCCTGCAAATACAGCGTGACAACCCATTCATCATAAGTTTTTCACAAATTCAGAAAGCAAACGCTTACAACTAACTTGATCTGCTATTTTTCTATGGTATGGTTCATCAAATTATGAGAAACTGATACTAGATTATTCTGGGAGTGAAAGTATTTGATAAAATTATTTAACCTGGCAGGAACAGCACTTGGTATTCTTTTGTTTAATGTGCTGCTTATGCTGATTTTAAATGCCGGATTTATTGAAGTGTCATTCTTTGCTGGAATTACCAGTATCGTTGTGATCCGATTCTTTACTTCTCCAAGCAATTATGCAAAGGCTAACCGTCAGCCTGTAGAGTCTTCTTTGACTACCGTTCAGCCTGGAGAGCAGAAAAAGTACCTTTATCCAAAATTGATTGAAGGTACAAGCATTGCCTACACAGCTTTATCCTTAGCAGCGATTTTTGTCACATATTATGAATATTTATCATGAAAAAACAGCACATGGTGAAATGTGCTGTTTTTGTTTATTCTCTATAGGGTATAGCAGGTTAGATAGCAACAAGTATAGGAGGCGCAAACATGATCGATCAACCATGGTTTCTGGCTGTGCTTGATACCAGGCCTAACGAATATGAAGGCTATCATTACAGCGTATGTTTTATAAACCAGTCTGATACTGTAATTGATCAGCTTACTTATACAGTTTCGGGGCAGATTAAAGCCTATCACCATAAAGTCTCAGCTGAAGAAACAAGAGAGCTTGGTGAATTAAAGCCCCATTATGTTGTAGAAATAGAGCATGTACCTAAAAAAGGCTTTATCGGTGATCTGATTTATTCATTTGATATCTTCAGTGAAGGAAAAAAAGAAACACTCTGTTTTTTCATACCGAAACAGCTGACAGGTGCAGCCTTTTCTTTATATGATTTACCAATCGTACATCAGAGAGGCTATTTCTTTCTTGGTGAACCCAAAACCTAAAGGAGTGACGAAATGAACTTAAGTGACCGATTACAAAATGGAAAACTGTTACCGCTTGAGGATAAGCCGAATAATGTATCGACTCAGACAGATGATACAAAAAAGAAGCTGGATCCGCTTCCCTACAGAGGATCGAAAGAAGACTCGAAAAAGCGTCTGAAGTCAATATTGGAATCAATGGATAAAGTAGTAATAAAAAATGAAAACGATTCGATGATCTATGCAATTGAAACGTCTTCCTTTTTTAAATTCAAAGATGATATAGATTTTCTATTTTCCGACGAAGAACAGGTGATTCATTTCAGATCGGCATCACGTGTCGGACATTCAGATTTAGGTGTTAATAAAAAGCGGATGGAAACGATTCGCAGGCTGTATATGGAGGAGATGTAAATGGAACGTTATCAGGTAGCGATCATCGGCGGCGGGTCAGCGGGTATGACTGCCGCTTCAGGAATGGCCTCACTCGGAGCAAAAGTTGCTTTGATTGAAAAAAGAAATTCACTTGGCGGGGATTGTCTTCATTTTGGATGCGTGCCGTCAAAAGCTTTAATTAAAACGGCAAATATGTCTCATGATATGCATGAAGCAGCAGAATTTTTAGGGCTCTCAATCAGCGGTGAAATGAGCTTTGAAAAAGTGAAAGAAAGAATTAATCAGGCCCGGAGCACCATTCAGTCGCATGACAGCAGTGACCGATTCACTGATCTTGGCGCAGACGTTTATTTTGGTGAAGCATCTTTTGAATCTGATCATATTGTCAATATTGGTGATGGTGAATCAATTTATGCTGAGAAGATTGTAATTGCTACAGGGTCTAAACCTGTTATTCCGCCGATCGATGGGATTGAAACCATTCCTTATGTCACTAACGAGTCTATTTTTGACCTCCCTGCCCTACCGGCAAAGCTCGGTGTGATCGGCGGCGGAACGGTGGGTCTTGAAATGGCACAGGCATTTTCTAGACTTGGATCTGAAGTTACAGTCTTTGAAGGTGCAGACCGACTTTTTTCAAAAGAAGACCGTGACATTACACGATTTATGGAAAATGAAATCAGCAAGGAACTAGAGATCAGATTAAACACCAAAGTTGTACAGGCAGCATATGAAAATGAAAAATCTGTTTTAACTGTTGAACAAAAAGGTCAGCAAACGACTGAAGCTTTCGACGTCATTTTAGTAGCGGCAGGTAGAAAGCCGGCGATTGATTCTTTAAAGCTTGAGCAGGCCGGTGTTGAAAAAGTAAAAGGATTTATTCATACAGATGCAACATTCAGAACGTCAAGACCTCATATTTTTGCAGTCGGTGATACTGTGAATACACTTCCCTTCACTCATGCTGCTGGTGAAGAAGCAAAAACGATCGTGTCTAATGTTCTTTTTGGCCTCAGAAATACGCTTGATCACAGCAACACACCATGGGTCACTTTCACAGTACCGGAAGTATTCCATCTTGGTATGACTGAGCAGGAAGCGGAAGATAAGAAGATTGAATATAAGGTATTCAGAGCGCACTTAAATGAAGTAGATCGCTTT
This sequence comes from Jeotgalibacillus malaysiensis, assembly GCA_000818095.1. Lineage (NCBI taxonomy): Bacteria > Bacillati > Bacillota > Bacilli > Caryophanales > Caryophanaceae > Jeotgalibacillus > Jeotgalibacillus malaysiensis. The sequence goes on along the minus strand of CP009416.1, from coordinate 1,711,790 downwards.
ATTACCGCTCATGAAACGAGAGGCTTTGTAAAATTTATTACTGATAAAAAAGGATATATTCTCGGTGCCCATGCAGCCGGAACAGATGCTGGCGAGTGGATGCAGCTCGCAGTCTATGCAAAGAAAAATAAAATGAAAATCGGTACATTATCCAGAATGGTCTACACTTACCCGGTAAAAGCGGGAGCTGTTCAAAAAGCTGCGGATATGTTCTGGAGGGAAAAGCTGTTTGACGGTCCTCTTCCAAAACTGACTAAGAAGTTCTTTGATTTTAAATTCAAACTCTCTGGTGGCAAAGTCACCCCTGATCAACAGCCTGAATCATAAAAAAAGCAGCCAGATGGCTGCTTTTTTTTATCGGATTTGACCGTTTCCAGTCATCACATATTTGATCGTTGTCAGTGCAGGCAGCCCCATTGGTCCGCGGGCATGCAGTTTCTGTGTTGAAATGCCGATTTCAGCACCAAAACCTAACGCACTGCCGTCAGTAAACCGTGTTGAAGCATTCTGGTAAATCGCTGCTGCATCTACCATGCCTTTAAAACGCTTTGCAGTTTTTTCGTTTTGAGTGACGATTGCTTCTGAATGCTTCGTACCATACTCATCAATATGAGCAATTGCCTCATCAACATCAGATACAACCCTCATTGCGATATCAAGGCTTAAAAATTCATTAGCCCACTGATCTTCTTCTGCTTTTTTAGCGCCAGGAATCGCTGCACATGCCTCATCATCACCATATACACTAATTTGATTGTCTTTTAGTGTATTAATTAATTCATCTTTATGAGCATTTAGGAATGCTTCGTGAACAATTACAGTCTCTGCTGCATTACATACTGCAGGACGGTCAGTTTTTGCATTGACAAGAATAGCGAATGCTTTTTCAGCATCTGCATCCTTATCAATATAAATGTGGCAATTTCCTACTCCTGTTTCTAGAACAGGTACAGTTGCATTATTAACAACGGCAGAAATCAGCTTGCCTCCACCACGCGGAATTAATACATCAATGTGTTCTTTCATTGTGAATAACTCTTCAGTTGCCTGACGGTCAGTACTGTCGATAAACTGAACTGCATCAGAAGAAATGTCTGTCTCTTCAAGTGCTTTTTTCATCACGCTGACGATCTGTCTATTAGAGTTAATCGCTGAAGATCCGCCTTTTAACACAATAGCATTACCTGATTTAAGCGCAAGCCCGGTTGCATCAGCTGTTACGTTTGGACGGGCCTCATAAATCATTCCAATTACACCAAGGGGCACGCGGATTGTCTGCACGTTAAGGCCGTTATCTAGCGTCCATTCATCTGTCACTTCACCTGATGGATCTTCAAGCTCCGCTACCTGACGAAGCCCTTCAGCAAAATCTTTCACACGATCTTCATCAAGAGCAAGACGGTCCATATAAGCTACATCGTAGCCAGCTTCACGTCCATTTGAAAGGTCTTTTTCATTCGCTTCAAGGATCAATGCTGTATTTTTCTCTAAATGATCAGCAATTGTCAGTAACGCTTTATTTTTTGTTTCAGTTGATAACAGTCCAAGTTCTTTTGATGCTTTTTGTGCCAGTTTAGCCTGTTCTTTTACATTTACTTTTGTCATTGTAGTCATCAAACCACTCCTTGTGAGATTTTGGTTTTTTGTCATATGATTATTTGTAATGGCAATTTAGACGCCTAGTGGAATTGCAACATCAAGTTCACATACAAAGAAATCACTGTTCATTGCAATTTCTTCATTTTGATCACTTTGATTCAGCTGGAATTGCTCCAGATCTTTTGAAGAATAATTCACTACACCAAGTCCCAGCTTATTATTATCAGTATCCAGAATTCTTACAACACTGCCTTTTTTAAAGTAGCCGTTAATCTGGTAAATATGACTCGGCTGAAGATTGCCTTTATCTTCAACAATTACGTTCTTCGCTTCCTGATCAATCAGGATTTCACCTTCAGGACCAGAGTTAAATGCAATCCACTGTCGTTTACGGTCAAGATTGACATCAATTTTTTCAATGTCGAAGTACGTGCCGCGAGCCGTTTCATTAACAGCTTCAACAATAATATTATTTACACCGGCTTTACCGAGAAACGATGGAATTCCTGAAGCCATTGAGATTTTAAATGCATCGATTTTAGATCTCATGCCACCTGTTCCAACGGCTGACCCCGGCTCACCGGCCATATCTTCAATTTGCGGTGTTATTTCAGTTACTTCTTTTAATAATTCTGCATCTGGATTCTTTCTAGGATCATCATTATAGAGTCCATCGATATCTGAAAGAATCACTAACTGATCAGAATCTACCAGCCCCGCTACTTTTGCTGACAATGTATCATTGTCTCCAAAACGTAAGCGGTCCGTTGTCACAGTGTCATTTTCGTTAACAATTGGTACAATGCCTCGCTCTAGCAGAACATTAATTGTATTTCTGACATTGTTATAGCGTGTTTCATCGGAGAAATCGCTGCGTGTAATCAGAATCTGAGAAGCAGCATATCCATGAGATGTAAACAATTCAGAGTAAGTTTCAATTAATCGTCCCTGACCAATCGCCGCTGCTGCCTGTTTTTCCGGCAGTGATGATGGACGGTTTACAAAGCCAAGTGTGCGGTATCCTGCTGCCACTGCTCCAGAAGATACTAATACGACCTCATGTCCGTCATCTTTCAGTTCAGCTACCTGATCTGTAATACGCTGAATCTTTCTCCGGCTAATATCTCCTGATGAACTTGTTAAAGAACTGCTTCCAATTTTAATTACGACTCTCTTTTGATTATCCGATGTCATGCTATCACTCCTGATTTTAAAGATTTCTATCTATCGTTACTGTACGGTTACTTTTGCAAGTTGTTCTGTAATCTCTTTTGAACGGTTCATCGCACCTTCAATCGCTGCTTTTATGGCAGTTCCCCCACCATTTTCATTTAGTGCGTCGAGACCTGCAGCAGTTGTACCATTTGGAGACGTTACATTTTGTCTTAGTTCGGTAGGCGTTTCTTCACGTTCAATCATCATTTTTGCTGCACCAAGAATCGTCTGTGCGCCAATTTCACGTGCCTGTTGCACGTCCATTCCATTTTCATGAGCAGTTTTTTCGATATGTTCCATTAAATAGTAAAAGTAAGCTGGTCCGCTTCCTGCGATTCCTGTAAATAAATCCATCTGATCCTCTTCAATCACATAAACCTCTCCAATAGAAGAAAGAAGACTTTTAGCAAGCTTTACATTCTTCATTGTTACATTTTGTCCTGGAGAAATGGCTGTCGCTGATTCTCTCAGCATGCTTGATGTGTTAGGCATTACCCGGATGACCTGCTGTCCATCATTGAGGTGCTCTTCCATAAATTCAGTAGAAATACCTGCTAACACACTCATCACAACCTGATCAGGTCTGATATGATCTTTTATCGATAATAATGAGCTTTCAGCATCTTTCGGTTTCATTGCCAGGAAGATTACATCATATGAAGAAAGCTGTAATTTATCTCTCATAATGCCCTGGATTCCGTATTCATTGTGAAGCTCAAGTAATCTGTCAGCATTGCTTCTATTCGTTGCAGTGACTTGACGGGGCTCAAGTGTTCCAGTTTTTACAATCCCTGAAATCATTGCCTCTGCCATATTTCCTGCTCCAATAAATGCAACTCTTAAATCGTTAGCCATAATGCCCATCTCCTTTGTTTTCATTCTTATTTTCAAATGTATTGTTCGCTTTTTTGTTCGCTGTTTTAATCACGAGTATTATCGTAACACGTAGGGAAACACACGCAAGGGAAAACCTGAAAGTAATGAGTTAGAGGCAGTTAAGGAGAGTGAAAGCGCTATCAAAGGGGTGAGATTTCATCTAATTCCGAATTATGGCTTCTCAGCGTACCAAATCACGATATATCGCGATATTTAAATAATGATAATGTGTCATTACCTATATATAAGCGACATTACACTTCACAACTATTGTAATGCCTGATGAAAAATCACTCTGTAATTTGGCGCTCCAAAATGCGGGATCCCGCCTAAATGCTGTTGTCTGATTGGATTATAGATAAGAAAAAACCCCTCACAATAACTGTAAGAGGTCTGCATATTAATCAAATTTCACTTCAAGGTTAAACTTATTCATCAGATCTTTCACAAGTTTCTGATGATATTCATCACTTACTACACCACGTGATCCTCTGATTATTTCAGTGGCGTAGTGTAACGGCGGTGCTATTTCTTCAGAGGGATCAATAACGATAAACGTAATACATTTACTATAATGAATACCATCAACCGTCACATCTACCATAGCAGGCCTGTACATACCACTATGTACGCCTTCCCGTTCAAATAGATATTCCACACCTTTTTGGTTTACTTTATATAAGACGCCTTCACCACAGCCGCCGGTTTCAACTATATTTGCTCTTCCACCATCATGAACACTTAATGAGTAATTCATTTCAAGGCGGTCCAGTGTCCCTCCACCAATTTTATTTAAAAAAAGATGATCTACTTTAGCTAACTTAAATCTTTCATCATCCATACAGGAGCCATATGCGAAATAATATTGAATCGGCCGGTCCATTTCCATGTGAATCAGCCAGTCATTAAACCGCACTTCCTCTACAAGCTCAGCGTCAGGCTCAGCTGTCTGTGTATAAGCTTCGAGTTCACCCAGATGATCTGTGTGTACGGTTACTTTTGCAAGCTTTCCATTCAATGTTAAAAGATTTTTTAACGTTTCAGCCTGATCTGATGAGACTTCAAATAGTTCACCATAAGATCTTTCCTCTTCTTCTGTCTTTAAAATCGGGTCAAGGTGCTCCGCCAGATAAAGTTTTCCTTTTACCCACGCTTGAGAGGCTAAAAGCTTTTCATTACTCAGGATCGACTCTCTGCTACCATGTTTTCGTAATGTACCATAGACAAAAAATAATTCACTCATTTGATCTTCTCCTTCATTACAACTTTATTCGTACACTTGTTCGTGTTACACTGTTTCTGGTGATTAAAATGAATCTAATCAGATGGAGTTATGCAGGACGGGGAAGAGTCAGGGCTTATTTTGAAGAACTGCCTCACTCAGTCGTGCATTTATCCAGAATCCGAAAAAAATATTTTGTACGTTTTGTTGACTGGAACAAACTTGATGCTGTTGTCAGTAGAGAAGACTTGCAGTCAATTGAAAAAGCGGTAAACGAAGCGCTTGCTGATGAGTTTACGATAAAGAATCATGAATAAAAATGCAAGTGCAATATTTTAAATAAAAAAGCGCGCCAAAGCGGCACGCTTTTTTATTATTCATTTTCCGGTCCCTCATCCCAGCAATCGGTATTCTTAAGATTCGGGATGTTTCTTGTATAAAAGACAGGATCAATTCCCTGTTTTTTCTGCCTTTTATAATCCTGAAGTACTTTAAAAGCAAGCGGCGCCATAAGGGATATGGCGGTCAAGTTGATCAATGCCATCGTACCCATAGATACATCGGCAAGGTTCCATACAACATCAAACTCCTGAACCGCTCCAAAGTACACCATTCCTACAACAATAAAGCGATAAATATTCACATAAAGCATATTATTTCTAATAAATTCAATGTTTGTTTCACCGTAATAATAGTTACCAACAATTGAACTGAATGCAAAGAGGAAGATTGCTACACTGATGAAAGTTGCTGCCCATTCACCAACATGATAAGTCAGCGCATCCTGTGTCAGCTGAATCCCGTCACTACCATTTAAATACTCATTTGACATAATAATAATCAGCGCCGTTGCAGTACAGATAATAATTGTATCCACAAATACCCCAAGCGCCTGAATTAGTCCCTGTTTGGCCGGGTGTGTAACGCCTGCTGTTGCAGCTGCGTTTGGTGCACTACCCATACCGGCTTCATTTGAGAAAAGTCCTCTTTTAACACCATTTAAAATCGCTGCACCAATCCCACCCGAGACAACTTCAGTAATTCCGAAAGCGTTACTGAAAATAATCTGGAACATCGGGAAAACAAGATCAAGGTTTGTGAATAAAACAAACAGTGCAAGCAGCAGGTATAATATAGCCATAATCGGCACAACGATACTTGTTACAGCTGCAACACGCTTAACCCCGCCAAAAATAACAATCGCTGTTAAGACTACAAGCACAAGCCCGACGATTTGACGATTCCAGCCAAATGACCCTTCGAGTGCGAGTGAAATGGTATTGGATTGAACAGAATTGAAGACAAGCCCGAATGTAATTGAAATAATAATAGCAAAAATAATTCCGAGCCATCTTGCATTAAGTCCTTTTTCCATGTAATAAGCCGGTCCCCCGCGGAACCCATCTTTATCGTCATCCACTTTATATACCTGGGCTAGTGTTGACTCGACAAAAGCAGTAGCTGATCCGACAAGTGCGATAATCCACATCCAAAAGACCGCTCCCGGTCCACCTAGTGCGATTGCGGTTGCAACACCTGCAAGGTTTCCTGTACCAACACGTGATGCAGTTGAGATAGTAAATGCTTTAAATGAAGAAATTCCTCTTCTTCCTTTAGAAGAAATCGTGGTTTTTTCCGTTAAAAGCTTCAGCATATCCCCAAACGATGTAAACTGCAAAAAGCGTCCCCTGATTGTAAAATACAAACCGCAGCCAATCAAAACGACAATCAATATGTAATCCCATATAAAACCGTTAATCGTAGTGGCCGCATCATCAATAACTGATACGATTTGTAACGTATTCAAACGAAGTCCCCCTTTAAATGTAATAGGAAATGGAAGAAAGCGGTACCTTCTTCCATTCCCTTCAATCAGCTTTTTTTAAACCTCTTCTGTAGTTATATTTCTCCAAGCTTTATCGACATTCCCTTTTTCATTCTCATCAATGATAAAAGAGCCATTGGAATATCTATCATTGTTACGGAGCTGTTTTGCATGAATAATTGCCCTTTGACCCTTATTGGTCTCAAGTACAAATTGATCCGGCTGATCTGCTTTAAACAGATTAACCAGACGGTGTGGATTTTTCTTAAGTTCTCTCAGCATAATCAGACCCCGCTTAGCTCTGGAGCTCTTTTCGAACTCAGTAACAGCCATCTTTTTGACCGCTCCTCTGTGTGTAACAGCAATCAGACTGTCCGATTCATCTGCTATAACAGCAGCAACAACATAATCTCCATCTTTCAGGTTTATACCTTTCACACCTGCTGCACGCTGACCTACAACGCTAACCTCTTCTTCAGAAAAACGCAGTCCGTATCCAAAACGAGTTGCGAGCATTAACGTCTGTCTGCCGTTTGTCCGGTGTACAGCAATCACTTCATCACCTTTTTTTACATTCAGCGCTACAAGTGTTCTTGCTGTCCGCTGTGCATGATATAGGCTTAACTCTGATTTTTTCACCATACCGTTTCTCGTAATAAAGATCAGTGAATCATGATCAAAGCTGCTGACACCCTCAGCATGAATAATTTCTTCATCTCTGTCAGCAGAAACAATTGATGAAAAATGCTGACCGAGGTCTTTCCATCTGATCTCAGGGAGCATATGGACAGGGAAATGAATATAATTCCCTTTATTCGTAAATAGCAGCAGTGAGTCAGTTGTATTGATGTGCTGTAAGGTTAACATTCTGTCTGTATCCTTCATAGCAAGGTCATTACCGTTTGAAGCAGCGTACGACCTAGGTGAAGTCCGCTTAATATAACCATCTTTCGTAACAGATACATAGACATCTTCACTTGCAACAAGTACTTCCATATTGATTTTAATTTCTTCGATCTCATGTTCAATCACAGAGCGTCTCGAGTCGGTATACTGCTTTTTGATTGCCTTTAACTCTTTCTTTATCACTGAAAGAAGTTTTGAATCACTTGTTAGAATTGCTTCTAGCTGCGTAATTTTAGCATCCAGTTCAGCGGATTCTTTTTGAAGGGCAGTTACATCTGTATTAGTAAGACGATATAACTGGAGCGATACAATTGCTTCAGCCTGTGCTTCAGTAAATTGATAGCGCTCCTCGAGGTTTTGCTTTGCATCCTTTTTATCTTTTGAAGCACGAATTGTCTCGATCACCTGATCAAGTATTGATAAGGCTTTGATCAGACCTTCAACGATATGCTTTCGCTTAATCGCTTTATCATAATCAAATTTTGTTCTTCTGGTAACGACTTCTTTCTGGTGATCGATATAGGCTTCAAGCAAGTCGTTCAATCCCATAAGCATTGGACGCTTTTTATGAATCGCTACCATATTAAAGTTGTAATGGACCTGCAGATCAGTATTTTTATATAAAAAGTTCAGCACGCCGTTTGCGTCTGCTTCTTTTTTCAGCTCAACTACAATTCTAAGTCCTGTACGGTCAGTTTCATCCCGGACTTCAGCAATCCCTTCGACTTTTTTATCAGCGCGGTACTCATCCATTTTCTTAACCAGCACTGATTTATTTACTTCATAAGGAATTTCCGTGATGACAAGCTGCTGTTTGGCGCCGCGAATATCTTCAATATCGACTTTTCCGCGGATTACAATTTTTCCTTTACCGGTACGGTAGGCATTTTCAATTCCTTCAACACCTTGAATGATGCCTCCTGTAGGAAAATCAGGTCCTTTTAGAACAGTCATCAGATCTTCTACAGTGGCATCAGGTTTTTCGATCTTCATCACCGCTGCATCAATGACTTCACCAAGGTGGTGCGGCGGGATTTCAGTGGCATAACCAGCTGAAATTCCTGTTGAACCATTGACAAGCAGATTAGGATAGCGTGCAGGCAGTACGACAGGTTCTTCAGATGTGTCATCAAAGTTCGGAATATGATCCACCGTTTCAGATTCAATATCTCTTAGAAGCTCACCTGAGATTGCAGATAGTCTTGCTTCTGTATAACGCATCGCTGCAGCGGGGTCACCATCGATACTCCCGTTATTCCCATGCATTTCAACAAGCCGATTCCTTACTTTCCAAGTCTGACTCATTCTCACCATCGCTTCATAAACGGAAGAGTCACCATGGGGGTGATAATTACCGATTACATTCCCCACTGTTTTAGCTGACTTTCTGAAGCCTTTTAAATGAGTGTTTCCCTCCATGTGCATCGCATATAAAATCCTGCGCTGTACTGGCTTCAGCCCATCTCTTGCATCAGGTAGTGCTCTTTCCTGAATAATATATTTACTGTATCGTCCAAATCTATCCCCTAAAACCTCTTCAAGAGGAAGATCCTGATAGCGTTCTGTCGCTGTCATTTTATTATTCCTCCTCTGACGTCATGATCTGTTCATTTTCTAGAATATTTTCATTATCCTCAAGTCCGAAAGCCACGTGTGATTCAATCCATTTTCTTCTTGGCTCAACTTTATCTCCCATCAACGTTGTGACACGTCTTTCTGCGCGGGCGCCGTCATCAATTCTGACACGGATTAACGTTCTTGTCGCAGGATCCATTGTTGTTTCCCACAGTTGTGATGCATTCATCTCACCAAGACCTTTATAGCGCTGAAGCATATAGCCTTTTCCAACCTTTTTCTGTACTTTTCCTAGCTCGTCGTCAGTCCATGCATATTCAATCACTTCTTTCTTACCTGAACCTTTGCTGACTTTATAGAGTGGCGGTAAAGCAATATATACTTTTCCGGCTTCAACAAGCGGCTTCATATAACGGTAGAAGAATGTAAGTAGTAGCACCTGGATGTGCGCACCATCTGTATCAGCATCCGTCATGATAACGACTTTATCATACTGTACATCATCAAGATTAAAATCCGGGCCCACACCAGCTCCGATTGCATGAATGATCGTATTAATTTCTTCATTTTTGAATATATCTGCAAGCTTAGCTTTTTCAGTGTTAATCACTTTCCCTCGAAGCGGAAGTACTGCTTGAAACTTTCTGTCCCTTCCCTGTTTCGCTGAACCTCCTGCAGAGTCACCCTCTACAAGATACAGCTCATTTTTCGCTGCGTTTTTAGACTGGGCAGGTGTCAGCTTTCCTGAAAGAATCGTATCGGATTTCTTTCTTTTCTTTCCGTTTCTGGCGTCTTCTCTCGCTTTTCTGGCTGCCTCTCTCGCCTGCTGAGCTCTGATTGCTTTTTTAATAAGCATTGAGCTGATATCAGGATTTTCTTCAAGGAAGTAAAGAAGTTTACCTGCTACTACAGCATCAACAGCTGAACGTGCCTCTGAAGTTCCAAGCTTCCCTTTCGTTTGTCCTTCGAACTGAAGAATCTGTTCAGGAACCCTGATTGATATGATGCTTGCAAAGCCTTCTCTGATATCACTGCCTTCAAGGTTTTTATCCTTGTCTTTCAGCAGGCTAACTTTTCTGGCATATTCATTAAAGACTCTTGTCACAGCTGTTTTAGCACCTGCCTCATGAGTACCGCCATCTTTTGTTCTGACGTTATTTACAAAAGATAAAATGGTCTCAGAAAAACCATCATTAAATTGAAAGGCAAACTCAACTTCAATGTCACTTTGTACGCCTTCGAACGCTACGACAGGATGCAGTGTGTCTTTTTCTTCGTTTAAATATGAAACAAAGGCCTGGATCCCAGTATCAAACTTAAAAAGTTCTTTTTGATCTTCTCTAAGGTCAGCAATTTCAATTGCAAATCCTTTCAAGAGAAACGCACTCTCCCTAAGCCTTTCACTCAGAGTTTCATAATTAAAATGTGTAGTGCTGAAGATGGCCGGATCAGGTTTAAAGTGAATTAATGTCCCTGATTCTTTTGTAGACCCTTTTTTCTCAAGTGTCGTTACCGGTTTGCCTCCATTTTCAAAACGCTGCTTAAAAACAGAGCCATCCCGGTAAATTGTTACTTCCAGCCATTCAGACAGAGCATTTACAACAGAAGCACCTACTCCGTGCAGACCTCCACTTGTTTTATATCCGCCCTGACCAAACTTTCCTCCTGCGTGCAGCACTGTAAAAATTACTTCCGGCGTCGGTTTCCCTGACCGGTGCATCCCTGTAGGCATACCTCTCCCGTAATCGCGGACTGATATACTTTCATCTTCATGAATTTTCACATCTATACGGCTGCCATAGCCTCCAAGTGCTTCATCAACAGAGTTATCAACTATTTCATAGACGAGGTGATGAAGTCCTCTGGCATCAGTAGAGCCGATATACATCCCCGGTCTTTTCCGGACGGCTTCCAGACCTTCAAGCACCTGGATTGCATCATCGTTATATTCCATCATTGCTTTTTTAGTCACTAAAAATTCCCCTTCCAGCTATACAAACAGGTGTTCGTTTTTATCCATTATAGCATATAAATGCTGTACCCATCATATTCTATACTTATTTTATCAGGCATTTCAAATGCATTTAGATAAAATCGTTGTGTCAACCCTTATTATTTTTTATTTTACAGAAAATTGATCCCTTATAATTTGTTAGAGATAGTTGCTATATTCAGATTCAGCAGATCAGATCTAAATGAACCACAAAATCTTTTATAAAGCGAAAATAAAAAGAGATGAGGCAGATCATCCGCCTCATCCCTTTTAAAGGATGTTAAAACTTTTGTTCGATTATCTCTTAAGGCTGCGTAATGCTGTGTTCCACTTTAATACAGCGGTCCATAATTACTGTTCGCCCTTTTGAGCTTAAACGGTTAAAAACTTCTTCATCTACAACATCCAGCTGCGTCCAGAAAACTGGTGCGCTTGTTTCAAGATAATCCTCAGCAAGGTCTTTCAGAAATTCCGAACGTCTAAAAACATTTACAATATCTACGTGATCAGGAATATCTCTCAGGCTCTTTAATGATTTCTCACCTAAAGCCTCATCAATCATCGGGTTAACAGGTATAATTTTATAACCCGCGTCCTGCATAGCTTTAGAAACACTATGTGAAGTCCTCGCCGGGTTATCACTTAAACCGACAACTGCAATCGTTTTGGCATCCTGTAAAATTGATCTGATTTCGTTTCGTTCCGGATTCTTCAACAAACACATCTCCTTACTCTTCTATTAGTCCTTTTCCAAGTAGAAATTCTTCAGCCACTGCTCTGTAGTCTTCGCCGTCTATATCAACTTTAGCATTCATTTCCTGCATTTCTTCTTCTGAAATCTGACCTGCAAGTCCACTCATTACTTCTTCTAATTCAGGGTAGTTCTCGAGGATTTCCTGACGTACAAGTGGAACAGCATCATACTTCGGGAAGAATCCCTGGTCATCTTCAGTTGTGACAAGATCAAACCTCTCTATACGTCCATCAGTAGTAAATGCAGGGATGACATCAACTTCTCCTGTTCTGACAGCATCATACATAATACTTGCATCAAAGCTTTCAGCTGAAGTAAATTCAAAGCCGTATGCTTCTACCAGGGCATCATAGCCATCTGCTTCACGCTCGTAAAAAGAGTGAGGTGCGCCAAAAACCAGATCACTGCTAACCTCAGCAAGTTCACTATATGTAGATGCATCTACATCTTCACCGCTTCTGTAAGCCATCGTATAGCTGTTCTCAAAGCCAAGCGGCTCAAGCCACGTTACTTCGAAACGTTCTTCATAGCCTTCTCTTACACGTTCAAGTACGGACTCGCTGGATTCACCCTGATCCGCTTTTTCGTTTAACACTGCTTCAAGTCCTGTACCGGTATACTCAACATACATGTCGATATCACCATTTTCAATGGATGGCGTAAGGATTGATACCTCTCCAAGACCCTCTTCAAGTTCGACTTCATAATCAGAATTACCCTCAATATAAAGCTCAAGAATATGCGGAAGAATATACTGCTCGGTCCACGGTTTACCTGCTACAATAATCGGATCACTGGCATCGCCGGAAGCCCCGTCACTTCCGCAGCCTGCGATAAGTCCTGATACAGCTATCAATGATGCTCCCATTACCTTTTTTGAATGTTTCATTCGATCACTCCTCATTATGATTTTAACCCTTTTGGTGTTGTCTTTTTCTCAAGCGTTTTTAAAATAAAGTCAAACAAAAGTGCAAGTAACGCTACTGGGATCGCACCTGCTAATACAAGGTTGTTATTATAAGACTGGAGACCTCTCCAGATCACATCCCCAAGACCACCGGCACCGACAAATGTAGCGAGGGTTGCAACTCCAACTGTTAAAACCGTAGCCGTTCTGATTCCTGCCATTAAAAATGGCAGAGATAGCGGTAATTCGATTTTAAAGAGAATCTGACTGTTGGTCATGCCCATACCGCGTCCTGCTTCAATGACCGCCTGATCAACGCCAGTAATGCCTGTATATGTATTTCTCAGGATCGGCAGCAAAGCATATATAATAAGTGCAATCAGGGCCGTTTCAAAGCCTATTCCCATGATCGGGACTAGAAATCCGAATAGCGCAAGGCTTGGTATCGTTTGAAAAACTGCTGTCACTCCTATATAAAATTCAGCTACTTTCTGATTTCGTGATATAAATATCCCAAGTGGAAGACTGATCACAATTGCTATAAAAATAGCAGTAAACGATAAGTACAAGTGTTCAAGTGTGGCTTCAACAATCAGGTCCTGACGGGAGGTTACGGTGTCAATAAAAGACTGAAAAACATTCATCAGACCGCCTCCTCTTCATCAATACCGGCAAGCGCTGTCAACAAACGATCCTTTTTCAAAACACCTATCGTCTGATCCCTTTCTGTGACCGCGGCAGTATCGATTTTATTTGCTATAAAATATCTGACTGCTTGTTTAATTGTCGTTGAACTATCTAAGGTATGTTCTAGATGCGGGATATCGCTCATGGTGTGAATAAAAGGCTTTATACTTTGTCTGGAGTGGTCATTCAGATAAGTCTGGATGCGTTCTTCTCCTATAAATGACCTGACAAAATCATTAGCGGGATTTTCAAGAAGCTCAGCAGGTGCTGCGATCTGCTGAATAACGCCTTCTTTCATGACGACAATTTCATCAGCGACTTTTAACGCTTCATCCATGTCATGCGTAACAAAAACAATCGTTTTCTTAATAGTTGTCTGGAGCTGCTTCAATTCATCCTGCAGTTGTTCCCGACTGATGGGGTCTAGTGCACTGAAAGGCTCATCCATTAAAATGATCGGTGGCTCCCCTGCAAGCGCCCGTACAACACCTACCCGCTGCTGCTGACCGCCGCTTAATTCAAGCGGATATCTCTTTTTATAAATGTCCGGGTTCAGCCCAACAAGGTTTAAAAGTTCATCTACCCTGTTTTCATATTCAGCTTTCTTTTTTCCTTTCAGCTTAGGAATTAAGCCCACGTTTTCCTCAATGGTCATATGCGGGAAAAGACCAATCCGCTGAATTACATAGCCGATGTTTCTTCTGAGCTCCACTTCTTTTACATTACTCGTGTCTTTACCATCAATTTCAATCGTCCCGGACGTAATACTGATCAGCCGGTTGATCATTTTCATGGTAGTGGTTTTGCCGCAGCCACTCGGACCAATAAGCGCTACAAGCTGACCTTCTTTAATATGTAAGTTCATGTCTTTAATCGCTTCCGTACCGTCATCAAAGGTCTTGGAAACATTTTTGAATCTGATCATAGATCCACCCCTTCCCTATATCTATCAAATAATTCCCTTAGTACATTCCTCATAAACACATTTTAGTATATTTCGACATTTTATTTCGTTAAAGTTTTTATAGGATGACGAAAAACTTATTTTTTCACTGAATTTTCATGATAAGATAAAGTTATTCATTATACATATTCTAAGGAGTTTTCAAATGGACATTGCCATCATTTTTATTATCGCCTATATTCTCGGTTCAATACCGTCAGGACTCTGGGTAGGTAAAGCATTCTATAAAAAAGATATTAGAAATTTCGGTAGCGGTAATCTTGGGGCAACAAACACCTTCAGGACGCTTGGAAAAAAAGCAGGAATCGTTGTAACGGTGATTGATATCTTAAAAGGTACTGCAGCAACTTTACTTCCGCTTCTGTTCGGACTGCCTGATCTGATGCTGCTTGCAGGTGTATTAGCGGTTGTCGGGCACATTTTTCCTGTATTCGCCGGATTTAAAGGCGGTAAGGCTGTGGCAACTTCCTCAGGCGTTGTTCTGGGCTATGAGCCAATTCTTTTTGTCCTGGTGGTGCTGGTTTTTCTGATTGTGCTGAAGCTATCAAAGTATGTATCACTTTCTTCCATGGCTGCAGCTTTATTTGGCATTTTATATTGTCTGATTTTTACTGATGATTTATTTTTAACGATTATAATTGGGGTTATGTCTGTTTTTATTGTTGTAAGGCATAAAGATAATATTGCCAGAATAAAAAATAAGACTGAGCCGAAAATTAAGTGGATGTAAATAGAGGGTGAGACACTGTCTCACCCTCTTAGCTTTTATACACGTATAGCTGAACCAGAAAGGTCTTTTAAGATTGACGCTCCAACTTTTTAGTGGGCTAATGCAGGTGAGACAAAAATCATAACGATCGCGGCAGCTGCTAAAACGGCTGTACCTGCTAGAAATGCTTTATGGTTCTTTTTACTGAGTACAACCAGCCCAAAATAAATAATTGCACCCGTTAAAATAGATAATAACGCTTCAGTATAGTAATAGGTTTCTAGCTGAATGAATACCTGTATTGCAAGCCCTCCGAATATAAAGGCCCCAATGATCCAAAACAGATTTTTTTCCATCTGTAACACCCTTTCTTTGTCACAATATATTTCTTACTTTATAATGTAGATTAATTAAACAGCAAACAGCTGTACTCAGGAAAGGAGTTTTTCAATTGAATATTACATTATCAGAAGATGCACTTGAATGGTTTAAAAACGAAATGCAAATTGAAAAAGGCTCCCACGTTAGATTTTTTGCTAAATATGGAGGCTCCAGCGCGGTGCAGGAAGGCTTTTCACTTGGCGTTTCAAAAGATGAACCTGTAGAACCAGCCGCAGAAACCGAAATGTCCGGCATTCATTTCTTTGTTGAAGAAAGTGATGTCTGGTATTTTGACGGTCATGATCTCCATGTGGCATATGATACTAAACTTGAAGGTCCCGAATACGAATATAAAAAGTCTTAAAACCGCAGAAATGCGGTTTTATTTTATTTTGAATCGTTCAATATGTTCTGTCAGACCCTCAGACTTCAGTATGTAGAGCTGAGTATCTCCGATCAGATCATAATGAGAATATCCATCTTCTCTGATATGAATCCATTCTTTTTTAAGTCCGTATTGACTGCCCCAGTCTGAAAGCTGATCAATATTCATCGCGCCTGCTTTTGTGACAGTTCTCATTTCATGAAAACGATCATCAACCCAATAATGTGTTAAAAAAGCGATTTCGCCACGATCAATATCACGTTTCCATTTCACAAGCTCAGCTCTTTTGATTCCAAAAGCCATTATCACTTACTCCCCTGCATTTCAGGCTGTTTTTTATGCTTTTCGCATGCTTCATGCCAGGCAGGAAAGTACTTTTTGACTGATACAGGTCTGAAACTTTCTTTTTTTACACATACATGCTTTGAAAGACCAGATGCAGCAAGAGTTCCGTCCTCTAAGACGATGTTGTAGGCATAATGGGTTCTAAGACCGTCATAATGCTCCATCCATGTATGTACCGTTACTTTATCACCATATTTTACAGGACTCTTATAAGAAATAATAATATCCATAACAGGCGCTAAAACACCTTCATCTTCCATGTCAGAATATTTGAAGCCCATGGTTTCAATTAAGGATGTACGGCCAATCTCCATCCAAATTAAATAGTTTGCATGGTACACAACACCCATCTGGTCCGTCTCTGCATAGCGTACTTCAATTTCTTTCGTTGCTGTTAGCATAATTACCCTCTTTTCATGACGATGTAGCCTCATTATAGCTGAAAATTCTCTGAAAAAAAATAAAAGCACCCTATCCAGGCAGGACAGAATGCGATCTGATTAGTATTTCTCACTCCATGTAATCCATCTTTTTTCCAAACGCTCTTCAATACGATCCATTTTCACTGGATCTTTTTTGATGTCAGATCGATTCTCTGCCAGCAATTCCTGAAAAGACTTTCCTTTCACTCTCATTTCATGTAACACCTCCTATTTACAGTATGTCACAGATTGAGATGTTTTAAACTAAAATTGTTGGAATTTTTAGAATTATAACACGAAAAAATCCGGCAGCCTGATGACTGCCGGATTTTTGTCATTATACAGTTAGTTTGTCACGAAGAACCATTCTTAAAATTCCACCATGACGGTAGTAATCTACTTCAACATCCGAGTCGAAACGTGCAAGCACTTCAAATTCAGT
The DNA here is from genome assembly GCA_000818095.1 of Jeotgalibacillus malaysiensis. Taxonomy (NCBI): domain Bacteria; kingdom Bacillati; phylum Bacillota; class Bacilli; order Caryophanales; family Caryophanaceae; genus Jeotgalibacillus; species Jeotgalibacillus malaysiensis. Next base: position 1,694,583 of record CP009416.1, on the reverse strand, counting down.
GACTTTTCCGTCTTCATCAGTTGCTGTTACAGTCAGAATATCACGAGGCTTTACATCATCAGTAATATTTACTGCGATTGTTTCTTTACCTGTTAATCCTAGTGTTTCAGCACTCTCACCCTTCTTAAATTGAAGCGGCAGTACGCCCATAAATACAAGGTTTGAACGGTGAATACGCTCATAGCTTTCTGCAATTACTGTTTTAATACCTAGAAGATTAGTTCCTTTTGCAGCCCAGTCACGTGAAGAACCCATACCGTAATCTTTACCTGCAAGTACAACTAAACCTGTGTTGTCTTCCTGATACTTCATGCAAGCATCATAGATTGCCATCACATCACCGGTTGGCCAGTAAGTCGTATAGCCACCTTCAGTTCCAGGAGCAATCTGGTTACGGATACGGATATTTGCAAAAGTACCGCGCATCATTACTTCATGATTACCACGACGTGAGCCATATGAGTTGAAGTCACGGATCTCTACACCATTTTCACGCAGATATTTACCTGCAGGCGTATCTTTACCAATCGCTCCAGCTGGAGAAATATGGTCAGTTGTTACAGAGTCTCCAAATTTACCGACTACACGCATACCGCTTAGTGTTTCAATAGCAGATGGGTGTTCAGTCAAACCTTCAAAGAAAGGCGGATTCTGAATGTATGTTGAATCATTTGAAAATGCATATAGTGCATCATCGTTTGTTTCAATTTCATTCCATCTTTCATTATTATCAAATACGCGCTCATACTCTTCACGGAAAAGTTCAGGCGTAACAGTTGATTTAACGATTTCATTAACTTCTTCAGTTGTTGGCCAGATGTCTTTCAGGAAAATGTCCTGTCCATCTTTACCTTTACCAATCGGATCCTTCTGAAGGTCGATATCAACTGTTCCTGCAAGTGCATATGCAACAACAAGCGGTGGAGAAGCCAGATAGTTTGCACGTACTAGCGGATGAATACGCCCTTCAAAGTTACGGTTTCCTGAGAGCACTGAAGATACCAACAGATCGCTTTCTGAAATTGTTTTTTCAATTTCAGGAAGAAGCGGTCCTGAGTTACCAATACACGTTGTACAACCGTAACCTACAAGATCAAATCCAAGACTTGCCAGTGGATCTAACAGATTGGCATCACGCAGGTATCCTGAAACGACTTTAGATCCAGGTGCAAGGGATGTCTTTACATACTTTGGAACTTCCATGCCAAGCTCAACGGCTTTTTGGGCTACTAAACCGGCACCAAGCATAACGTATGGATTTGAAGTATTTGTACAGCTTGTGATTGCTGCAATTGCAATTGCACCAGTCTTCATCGGTGCTACATCACCATTGCTGAATTCTACTACTGCTTCTTTATTGATTTCTTCTTTTTCAAGACCGAAGCCCTGAACGCCTTCTTTTGCAGTAAGAGCTTTATGGAATTCTTTCTGCATAGCAGATAATGGAATCAGATCCTGAGGACGTTTTGGTCCTGAAAGATTTGGTTCAACAGTACTCAAGTCGAGTTCAACAACGTCCGTGTAAGTCGGATCTTCTTTATCAGTTGTAAAGAACATATCATTACGCTGCAAATATTCTTTTACGACTGCAATATCGCTCTCTTCACGGCCTGTTAAGCGCATGTAGTTTAAAGACTCCTCATCTACAGGGAAGAATCCGCATGTTGCGCCGTATTCAGGTGCCATGTTGGCAATTGTTGCACGGTCTGCAAGCGGCAGATTTGCAACCCCATCACCAAAGAACTCTACAAATTTACCTACAACGCCCTTTTGACGGAGTACTTGTGTTACTTTTAATGCCAGGTCAGTTGCTGTTGCACCCTGAGGCAGCTCATTCGTAAGGCGAACACCGATTACTTCAGGAATTGGGAAATATGAAGGCTGTCCAAGCATGCCAGCTTCAGCTTCGATACCGCCAACACCCCATCCTAATACACCGATACCATTGATCATTGTCGTATGGGAGTCAGTTCCTACAAGTGTATCAGGAAAAGCAATTGTTTCACCTTCTGCATTTTCAATCGCATGAACGACATTAGCAAGATACTCAAGGTTTACCTGGTGTACGATACCTGTAGCAGGTGGAACGGCACGGTAGTTATCAAATGCTTTTTGAGCCCATGAAAGGAACTGATAACGCTCAGCATTACGTTCAAATTCAAGGTCCATATTAACCTGAAGTGCATCGGGTGTTCCGTATTTATCAACCTGTACTGAGTGGTCAATAACGAGGTCAACCGGAATTTCAGGATTAATTTTGTCAGGTGAACCGCCCATTTTAGACATTGCATCACGTAATGAAGCAAGGTCAACAACTGCAGGAACACCAGTAAAGTCCTGAAGAATTACTCGTGAAGGTTTGAATGGCACCTCTGAATCTTTAACTTCTTCAGAACCCCAGTTTGCAAGGTTTTTAATGTGATCTTCTTTAATTACTCTGCCGTCATATTGACGTAATACAGATTCGAGTAAGACACGAATCGAGTAAGGCAATTTAGAAATATTAGTAAAGCCCTTTTCTTCAAGCGTTTTCAGCTCATAGTAATGATAGCGTTTACCTTCTAGCTCAAAAGATTTTTTCGATTGGAAAATATCCTGATTAGCCATCTTTTTTCCCCCTCAATAATTTGTAAAGCGACGTTATGTAACTTTTTTCGCACAATTCAATCTTAATACAATTGTCTTCATAAGTAAATATCAATAAAGTTATGTTATTTGATAAGTAAAACTTATCAATAATCTGAGATGCGATTCATTCTTTCATAGAAAGCTCGGCTTTTGTGGTGTTTTAATCATTTGATTTAACAAAGATCTATGTTGAGAGCTTTTTTACCATAATATTAATCTGCACCGAGCAAAATGTTGCTGATATTTAGCAGCCAGTGTTCATTCCCTTTAGGGGCCATTAGCTGTACACCAATTGGCAATCCATTTTCAGCCGTATACAAAGGTAAACTGATTGCAGGCTGACCTGTTAAATTTGCAAGCTGTGTGTAAGGTGTTAAAGTCAGGCTCGGCTCGAACATCTCATAAATCAACTCCTGCTGTGCTGATGCTGATAGCGTATCAATTTGCTCCAGTGATTTCCGCATGGAATTGCTATGCCCCAATTGTCCGATCAGCGGTGCGGTATCAGCAGCAGCGGGCGTTAAATATAAATCATATGACTGATGAAAAGCGTGCATGGTTGCTGACGCCTGATCCCAGGCTGCAAGACTGCGGCTGAAATCACCTGCTGAGCATTTTAATCCAGCCTGGTAAAGCGCCCAGGATTCAATTTCAACATCCTCCAATGTCAGTTTTTTATTAAATGCCTGTTCAAGATTATGTACCATAGCTGCCATTTCTCCGCTGTTCATCATATAATACTGTCTCATCAGCTCCTTTCCATCTATCGAAGGCGTAACTTCTTCGCATTGAAATCCTGCCAGTCTAAGTTTTTCCACTGTTTCTAAAACTGCACGCACAGCACCGTCACTTACAGGCGTTCCAACTGGGGAAATAATTGAATAACCAATTTTAAATTGATACTTTCTATTTAATGATTCGTGATACCCCTTTTGATACAGCGGTGTATGAAATGCAGCCTCTTTCTGATAGACCTGCATTGACTCCAACAATGCTGCCGTATCCCGAATGGATTTTGTCAAAAAGAAATCAATTGCTGCACCCTGCCACTGCCTTCCTGCTCCTGGTCCAACCGGCATTCGTCCTCTTGTCGGCTTTAATCCTATTAATCCTGAAAAAGATGCAGGAATACGGATAGAACCACCCCCGTCGCTGGCACCGGCTACAGGTACCATTCCACTGCCTACAGCAGAAGCAGCTCCCCCGCTTGAGCCTCCGGGAGAATGCTTAAAGTTGAGTGGATTTCTTGAAGCCCCATGCAGGTCAGGCTCTGTAATGTTTTTCAAACCGAATTCCGGTGCATTTGTATGACCCAGCACAATAAAGCCTGCTTTTATCAACTTATCCACAAAATAGCTGTTTCTTACAGCTACATTACTTTTCAATAACTTCGCTCCTGCAGTCGCAGGAGAATCTTTTACATTTTGGGACATATCTTTTAATAAAATAGGCACACCTCCAAAAGGCGCACTCATATGAGTCTGTTCAGCTTCCACCAGTGCTTTTTCAGCCCTCAAATGGGTCACCGCATTGACTTGAGGGTTCTTTGAATCAATTATACTTAAAGAAGTTTCTACCGCTTCTTTGGGCGTAATTTGTCTGGTCTTGATTAAATGAGCAACTTCAGTAGCATCCAGCTTTGAGAATTCTTCTGTCTTCATTTAAACCGCCTCCTATTTTGGTGCTCTGAACCCCGCTTCTTCAGCCTCTTCTATTGAACAGAACCACTCTTCAGGTATCGTCTGTGCATAATAAGAGGAGCTTTCAGTGTGATAAATTTTATCTCCCCTGGAATTAATATTCCCTTTAATCATACAATCTTCAGATGGTTCATTATTCACTTCTTCAGCTTGATAATTCTCTTCAGACCAAATACCGATTTCCTGATTTTTCGCTTTCTTTTCTATCTCCCTGAATTCATCAACATACTTAGTATTAGGTGGATAAACAGCAACCCGCGCAAGCCCTTCTGCTAGAAGCTTTTCGTTGAACATTTCTCCATCATGCCACACATATGCTAACAACCTTCCGTAGCGATCACGCTCAGCTGCATCAAGCTCAAGCTCAACACGCTCACCTTCCAATTGAGAAGTAAAGGCTGAAGCTTCAGGTCCATAAGGCTCTACACCGATTGTGGGGTGTTTTGTTTCAGGTGTGTCAATTAACAACAGACGGATTCTTTCAACCGTCCCATCTTCAAGTTTCACATCGAGAGTGTCACCGTCAACCACATATGTCACGTCTCCCGATAAACCGCCGCCTGAGCAGCCGGCAAGCAGTATAACGATAAATATTAAAAATGCTTTTTTCATTCACTCACCGCTTTACGGATGTTTTTCAATGTAATCCCGGTAAAATCCGAGTACATCTTCTACATATTGATCGCTTCTGTTATAAAGAAAGATTGCACTTTCAAGATCCCCGTCTGCAGCACCATTTTGCGATAGATAGTTTGCTGCGCTATAGACTGCATCTTCAATATTATAAGGGTCTGCAACGCCATCACCGTTTGCATCAATACCATAACCGCCATACTTTTCAATTGCTTCAGGATCAGTCAATTCATCCTTAGAGATATCACCTTCACCCAGCCCTTCACAACTTGGGTGTGCCCAGCCGATAAATGTACACGGCATAAATTGCATATGGCCTTCAGCACCTACTGGTGAAACCAGTGTGTCCATTGTTGAAAATCGCGTTTCTACACGATGATGGGCTGCCAGGAGCTGCCAGTCAACACCATATTCCTCTTCAGCACTTTTATAAACGTTTATAAACTCTTCAGGTATCTCCATTTCAACCGGAGCACCATTTTGTTCAAGCACATCAAGTGTTTTCCCTCTGTATTCATCATCGCTTAATATGACAAAAAGTGCTGAGAAAAACAGGACAGAAGTCAGTGTCAGAAGCAGTGTAAAAATACTGCGCTTTTTAAGTTTTTTTCTTTGTTTTTTTGTCAACAGGTCTACCTCTTCTTTCATATTCACTCACCTTCACATTGTAACGGAATTATCCCGTAGTGAACAGAAGTTAAAACTCGACTTCCTTTAAAGCAGCTTTCTGTTTTTCCTTAATGACAGAATTCAATTTTTGTAATGAACGTATAACTGACTCGATTTCCTTGACTGATAAGTGCGTGTAATATTCTTCTCTCATTTTTTCATTAAAGTCTTTTATTCTCCTTGCAAACATACGCCCTTTAGGACCAAGATAGATCAGCGTTTCCCTCATATTGTCAGGATTTTTCTCTCTCTCAATGAAGCGGGCGCTTTCTAACTTTGCGATCACCTGGCTAACAGCACTTTTAGATACACCAAATTCCCTGACAAGTTCTGTCGCTGTAAGTGGCGCAAACTTTATACAAAACATCAGATAACTTTCCTGCTGTGGTGTTAAATTAAATTGACTGAGTGTTTCTAAGTCAACAGTTAACAGCCTGCTTGTTTCATCAAAGGTTTCATGCAGTTGTTTCACATAAAAATCGAGCGTTTTCATCATCATTCTCCTTAATGGTTAAGTTAACTTAACTTTACCATTTTAGCATTTTCTTTTAACAAAATACAATATTCGCAGTATTCTTTGTGACAAGCGACAATCGATTACACAGCCTCTAAGTGTTTAAGATGGCTCATGAATCATGATACATATAAAAAGTATTCTACTAGTTACTTTGCCAAAATGATAAATCGTCAAAGTTCTTAAAATCATTTAAATCTGTAACCAAACCATCAGACTATGCAACCAGACTCTCCCTCTTAAATTTATATTTTTAAACATTGATTCAATAATTGAATGCGCTCAACAGTTTTGTAGTTTACTTGAGCTATGCTGTTACATCTTTTCCCGGCTGCGGGCTCTCTCTAAGCTGAAATTATTTAATTAAACCTACAAAAAAAAGCACGCGGTATGCCAGTTGTTACTGACTTACTGCGTGCTTTCCTATTGGATGATTTATTTAATCAATGAATTGATCAGCCATGCATTTTTTTCTCAGACTCACTCTTCGTTCGTCTTTTTGGTTTTAACATTAAACCAAGATCTTTACGTTCCTGGTTAAGTGCTTTATAAGTTGAAATCATCATTAATATCATAACAAATGAGAATGGAAAGGCAGCTACAATTAAGGCGTTTTGCAGCGCCTGCAGTCCATCAGCTGAAAGCAGGATGACAGCTACTGTTGACTGTGCAATTCCCCATGTCAGCTTGACTGTGTTTGGCGGTGTCAGCGAGCCGTATGTTGTCTGCATTCCAAGTACAAATGTTGCTGAATCGGCTGATGTAATAAAGAATGTACTAATCAGAAGAATCGCAATTACAGATAAGATCGCACCAAGCTGATATTCATTAAATACTGCAAATAGTACTTCCTCTGTAAGCAAACCTGTCAGATCGACATTCCCTTCCTGCTGCACATTGATTGAACTTGAACCAAATACAGCAAACCAGAAAAAGCTTACTAATGATGGCAGAACCAATACGCCAGCCATAAATTCTCTGATTGTACGTCCACGTGATACGCGGGCAATAAATATTCCTACAAATGGTGACCATGAGATCCACCATGCCCAGTAGAAAATTGTCCAGGCGTTGATCCAGTCGCGGTTGCCTTCATCAAGTGGCGCAATTCTGAAGCTCATTTCAAGCAAATTCTGTGCGTAAGCACCTAATGAATTTGTAAAAAGGTTGAGGATCAGCATTGTTGGTCCGATGACAAGCATCACAACCATTAATATAACTGCAAGAACCATATTTGTATTAGATAAATATCTGATTCCTTTACTGATACCTGTCCATGCTGAAATCATAAACAACACTGTAACAACTGCGATGATGATCACCTGGGTCGTAAAGCTGATTTCTATGCCTGTAAGGAAGGCTAAACCACCATTGATTTGAATTGCACCAAATCCAAGTGTGGTTGCAACCCCTACAACAGTTGCGAAAACTGCCAGCACATCTACAACAGTACCCCATCCGCCGCGCATTTTATCTCCAAACAACGGAACAAGTGTAGCTGATACGAGGCCAGGTTCTCCTTTACGGAACTTAAAGTAAGCCAGTGCAAGTGCAACTACTGCGTAAATTGCCCATGCATGAAGACCCCAGTGAAAGAACGTATACTGCATAGAATCTTTTAACGCCTGATCACTACCTGCTTCTGCTAGTGGTGGATCACTTGCGAAATGGAGCATTGGCTCTGCAGCTCCCCAGAAAACTAATCCGATCCCCATTCCGGCACTGAACAGCATGGCGAACCATGTGCTTGTCGAATATTCCGGACGCTCATCAGGTTTTCCTAACCGGATTTGTCCAATCGGTGTTAACGCTAAAACGATACAGAAAATGACCATACCAGTTACAATAATTAAGTAATACCAGCCAAAAGTTGATGAAATAAATCCCTGAAGATTTGCTGTGCCTTCTTCAAAGCTGGTTGGTGCAGCGATAGAATAAATAACTGCTGCTAGTACAATTGCTAATGTAATCCAAAAAACACTTGATATCTTTTTCATTTTACTCTCCTTCCATAGAATTATTGTGCCCGTTATACATGACTATACAGAAAATGGGAAAATAGCCTTCTGGTTATTAGGGACTAATTTTATATACCCTAAACCCTGATTTAGAAACACGTTCATGATCGTAACATACTGACATGTAGACTTACAAGGAATAACACACAAAAAAACACCTATTATAAATAGGTGTTTTAGGAAAAAATATCTAATTATTCTCTTCGAAATCGATTTCAGGTTCTTCAGGTGCTGTCGGGAACACCACAGTGTTATCTAATTCTTCCGCACTCGAGTCATCTGATTGATCAGATTCTTTTAAGTCACTGCGATTATTTTCAGTCTCTAAATCATCAAACCACTCATTTACCATATCCGGTTTATCTTCTAAGTGCTGATCCGTTTCCTCACCGGAATTTATCGTTTGCGGATCCTCCGGAATTTCACTAACATCCTCTTCACCGATTTCTGTTTCAGAGAGACCCGGATCAAGTTGTGCGGGTTCAGTTTCAGTTATTTCTCCATCTGATAACAGCATCATTGTGATTGTACCAATACTCAACAGCAACACAGTTGACATGGTGATGAGTAAAATCCACTGCTTATGATTCAACATAATCCTCCATTATTAATAAGTCGTCAGTTTCAATGTCTTTTGGAGCCAATATACCCCTCTTTGCCAAAATGAAAGTGTATCCTGAAACTCCTCAAGCGGCACTGTATATTCTGCGCCATTGTTATGCCATAAATCGTCAAAGTATTGTTCAGTATCAGTCATAACTTCTGCTGACAGGGGCCCTGTAATAGTTAAATTATTTTCGAGGTTGTAATTTTTCATATTTCTCATTGTAAAGTTTGCAGAGCCGGAAATAATGGTTCCCTCATCCGTCCGTTTAATGAACATCATTTTCGGATGATACTGCTCAATATCAACATTATACCAGCGGACATTAATTTCTTCATTTGTGTTTTCATTCATTTCATTGATAACGGGTCTGTTCGGCAGACCTGTTTTTTTGTTACCAAAAGCTGTCTCATTTGGATCAAGAATCATCGAGACTTTTACTCCCTTTTTAGCAGCATCTGTTAAAGCCTGAACAATATTAGGCTCAGAAAGGTAAAACATTGCTAGCCAGATCTCATCTCCCGATTCAGTCTTCTCAATTGCACGGATTACCTGATTAAGCGTTTCTCCTTCAGTTGTATAAGAAACACTTAACGAACCTTTTGTATCCATCTCTGTCGCATCAAACGCCGGAAAACGCTCGGTATACCCTGACATCTTCGCAACAGCTTCTTCTGCTTTCAGCATATCTTCAATAATCGGTCCTGATACCTCATAAGCTACATTGCTATGAAAGCCTGATTCATTATGTGCATTGGCAGAAAGAATCAATGCATGCTGATCTGTGATCACCGCTTTACGATGATTCGCTTTTACATTTGCAAGCGCAAGATAAGATCTCACTGTCATCTCAGGTCCCCCATCAACGAAAGGGTTCATTATCCAGCCTTCTCCACTTTGCCCGAGATACATCGGCCCCATTCTCCAGGCTGATGAATAAAGCGGGGTCGGATCTCTTAATGGCTCAAGATTTGTTATGATAACATCAATGCCTACTTCCTTCATCGGTTCAAGCCATTCCCCTTTATAAGAGCCATAACCTGTATTAAAGGGGTCTGTAATAAATATAATAGGCATGTCCTTATTTTCCTGCTTCTTTTTTATCAACTCTTCCATCAAATTACCACTTAGATCAGGATAGCCTTTATCTTCACTCACCCTGCCGTCCATCATAAACATATCAATGACGATAAAATCCTCTGCTTCGTTAATGAGTTCATGCACTCTATCAAATATCTCATGATCCAACGTTCTATCACCATTAGCAGTTGTTGTAAGATCCCGATAAAATGTTACAGTTTCAGCCTGTTTCACTTCACTTCTGTATGCGATTCCTTCAGGAAGAGGTTTATACTGGTGATAAACCATCATAATGATATAGATCGTTAATAATGCAAGTAGGTACCACCTTTTTTTCCTGTACCATTTCTTCTCCACTTTTCTCCCCCGAATCAGCTGTCACTTAGTGCTTTGAGATCAGCAATTATTTCGTCCTCAGGCACTGATTCATACCCATCATAGCTTTTGACCACCGTACCTTCTGGACTGATCAGATAAATACTTGTAGGATGGGTCATCTGATCAGAGTTTGGATCATCCACAACGAGTCCCTGAAAAGATTCCAATGCAAGCGTGCTGATTGCATCGAACTCATACCCTGTTAGAAAATCCCACTTATCTTCATTTAAATCGTATCGGCCCATAAATTCCCGCAATGCTTCAGGTGTATCTTCCTTGGGATCAACACTAAAAGAAACCATACGATAATCATCAATACCTTCATTTTCAATTGCTTTTTGCAGTCCAGTCATATTATACGTCATTGGAGGACAGACAGTGTCGCAATTAGTAAATATAAAATTAGCCACCACAGGTGTCCCCTGTAAATCACCGTTTGTTACTTGTTCGCTATTATGGTTAACAAAGTCAAATGAATTTAACTCCCTTTCCATATTACCTTCAAAACTACCTGAGCAGGCTGATAAAAGAAAGATACATAAAAATCCTGCGCTAAACATTTTTTTCATTTTAAAGCTCCTTTATATCCTGACACTTATGGAATTAATCGTACAGAAACGGGCATACTGATACAACATCAGGCTGCCTGTTTAGTTGTATATATTGTGACAGTTATAGCGTTTCAAATAAAAACCTGGTTGAGCTTCCTCCTTTTGTCGAGAAAACCTCCAGTCTTGCATCTATTCTTTCTTTCAGTTCAGGAACATGAGAAATTACACCGACAAGCCTACCATTTGACTGAATATCCATTAAGGACTCAATCGCCTGATCAAGGGATTCAGGGTCCAGTGTGCCGAACCCTTCATCAATAAACATCGTTTCGAGCGATACTCCTCCGGCATAAGATTGAACTACATCTGCCAGACCAAGTGCGAGAGCAAGTGAAGCTTTAAAAGCCTCTCCTCCTGATAAAGTTTTTACGTGCCGCTGCTGTCCTGTGTAATGATCCATGACCAGCAGTTCAAGCCCTCCCTGCTTGTTTCCTTTAGAACGGTCTTCTTTCCTGTGTAATTCATATCTTCCAGATGTCATTTTAAGAAGCCTTTCGTTTGCTATGATCAGAATATCTTCAAGATAATATGCCAGAACAAATCTTTCAAAGGTCAGCTTCAGCTCATTTTGCCCATTTGCAATTTCTGATAGTTGTCCAGTCAGTAAATACTTTTTTTCAATTTCTCCGGCAGCTGTCTGATTTTGATCAATCTTTAAGAGAATCTGATCATGCTGTTTGAGATAGGCAGATAGATCTGACAGCTGGTCATCAAGTTTTTTTATAGCTGATTCAATCATTTCTTTTTCACTCTGTAACTTTTGAAGGTCAGGACGCGAAACATGTTTCAACTCATTTTCAAGCTTTGCGGCGTACTCTTCTAAAGAAAACAGTTTTTTCTCATGTGTAGAAATTTTATGTTCAAGCTCGGTTTGTTCCCCGTCATTTAGTTTTGACTGGATCAATTCATGAGCGTTTTCAAATGAAGATTCAGATAATAATTGCCCGAACGTATTTTTACTATCATTTAACGCTTCAAATATATTTTTCTTTTCTTCTTCTGCCTGTTTTAAACGATCTAATAATCTGCTCACTTCTTTATCAGATTGAAGGAAGCGGGCCTCAACGTGCTTGGAATATTCATAATGTACCCGGATTTTCTTTTCGAGTTCTTTTATGCGGGCTTGCAGGACACCACTATCTAAATACACGTCAGGAATTTCTTCTTTAAGCTGAGTAATAATACTTCTAAGCGATACATATTGATCCCTTTTTTGCTGCACAGTCTCTTCAAGCAGCTGAATTTCACGCTTCAGATCGATTGATTGCTGTTCAGCTTTTTTAATAGAATCTGATACATCATTAATTTTAATTTGTTCTAAGAGAACAGCCTGTTCTTTTTTTTGTGATTCAAAAAGCTGAAGATAATGAGTGAGTGAACTTGATTCTTTATAGCCTGGCGCATTTTTTTGATATTGAACCAGCGTTTCTATTTCACTTACAACCCCTGAGATCCGGTCCTCAAGATGGCCAATTGAAGATTCCGTTCTTACTTTATCTAATTGAAGTTTCTCGATGTTTTTTCTGAAATCGTCAATATCAACCACCTCACCACTGCGTGTTGCAGGATTTGGATGATGTATCGATCCGCAGACAGGACATGCTTCGCCGTCTTTTAATTGACTCGAAAGTTCAAATGCTGATTGGACGGATTGTTCATTCAATGCATGCTTCAATTTTGCCTGCTCTTCTAACAGATATTTTTGAACTTGAGATAAAGCAACCTTTTTTTCTTTTAATTCATTAAACAGCTGCTCTTTCATCTCAGATTTTTGATTTAAATCTTTTATTATTTTTATAAGTTCATTTAACTGGCTCAGTTCTACTGTTAAATCCGCTGAGCGGGTTTGTTGTTCATATCGCTTTGATAAGGCATCAGAAAGGTTAATTTTCAGCTGCTCGTTGTCAGAAAGTTTACCTTTAAGATCATCGAGCTTTAGTTTTTCAGATTTCCCTGACTCGGCAAATTCATTAAGTTCCCTGGATTTGATTAAAAACTGATCTAATCTTTCATTAAGTTTATACAGGTCATTTAATTCAGCCTCATCGTTTTTTATATTCTCTTTTTCTACTTTCAGATCCGCCATTGCCTTTTTGTCTTCATTAAGCTGCCGTTCCTGTCTCTTTAGCTGTTCAGACGTTTTAATTCTATGTTGCTCCCTCATCGATAGTTCGGTTTCTTTTGCTTGCAGCTCCTGATACTGAGGCCATAACTGGTCAGCTTTTCTGGAAATTTGCAGTTTATTCTTCAAAAGTGTTATATCTTGATGCTGATTGGTTAATTTGTTTATTTCATCTTTTGTATTACTCAATTCAATAAATGATTGATCAATGTATCTCGCATTTTCAATTTTTTTCAGAATATCTGTGTATTTTTCTTTTTCATTAGTAATGTCTTTACTTCTTTTTTTAAATAATTCTTTCTGAGTTGCTACTAAGTTTTTTGCTAGTGATATTATCAGTTCGTCATTTCTATGCTCCTGATTTAGCGCTTGCGATAAATCGGTGTTTTCCAGTGGATCAATCGCCTCATAAAGCCTGATTCTTTCCTGTTGAAATCCTGTCGCTTCGTCTCTTAATTGTTTAGCCCGTGTCTTTAAGTAATCCTGGAAATAACGATAAGATTCAGTATGAAATAATTTCTGAAGTATTTTTTCCTTGTCAGTACTATCTGACGTCAGCAGCGTTCTAAATTCACCCTGCGGTATCATTAAAATTTGCTTGAATTGATGAAAGTCAAGCTGAAGCAGTTTATTGATCTGGTCATCAGATTCACTTAAAGTCGCAGCTATCAGCTTTTCTTCTCCATTAATTACTTCATACATTTCTGCTTTAGCACTTACTGTAGTATAGCCTTCTCCCCTTGTTTTTCTACGCGATTGAATCGGCGATCTGTTAATGCGGTATGTGTTGTTTTTAAGTGAAAATATAAAGTCCACAGCAGTCAGTTGATCTTCATCAGCAAAATCACTTCTTAAATCCTGTGCAGACCGTTCTTCACCACTTGTTTTTCCGTAAAGTGCAAAAGCAATTGCATCAAAAATGGTGGTTTTTCCCGCCCCTGTTTTACCTGAAATAACAAACATCGTTCGGGATCCAAGTTCGTCAAAATTAATTTCCTCTTTACCTGCATAAGGTCCAAATGCGTACATTGTTAATTTTTTTGGTCTCATGACTTTTCACTTCCCTTAATACTGATATCCATGTTCTTTTCAACTTCATTTTTAATTTCCTCGGTCCATTCCGCTTCAGTGACATATTCAAAAAAACGTTTAAATAATGCTGTGTCTGATAAACTTTCATGTTTTTGTCGTGCCTGCCGCTCCATTTTTCGGTCGCGCTCAGATCGTTCTCTTTCTAGATGAAGAACATTGGGATAAACGGACCTCAGTTTATTAATTGGGTCAATCAGTGCACCTTCATCTGTCAGGACTGCTTTAATATAATCTTCTTTTCTTTCATAAAAGCGCTGATCCATCATTTCCTCAAGCGTTCCCTTTAAAATAACCATGTCTTTTTTGGGCACAAGCGGAATCTCTTCAACTGAAACTTTACCATCTTCTATTGTCACACTTTTAATCATCTTTTTTTGTCCAGCTTCAGAGAATGAGTACTTTAATAGAGATCCGGAGTAATGAACTTTTTCATCTTTTATGGCATAAGGGCTGTGTAAATGTCCAAGAGCTGTATAAGTAAAAGGACCAAACAATTCTTTTCCAACAGTACCTGCACCACCAACAGAAAGGGTTCTTTCTGAATCAGTTGTAGATCCTCCGGCAACAAATGAATGACCAATGAGCACTTCTGGTATATGGCCGAAGTTATGTTGTGAGGTTATACGATCAACAACCTTCTCCATCGCATCATGATGAGTGGAAATTGAATCATCTCCAAGCAGCTCCCTAATTACTGAAGGCTCTGCATATGGTACAGAATGAAACCTCACGCCCTTTATTTCGACCCCATGTTCCTCTACTCCCCATTTCCCTGTTACATGAAGGTTTGAATGTTTATACCAGGCTGAACCAAATGCAATACGGTCTGCACTGTCATGGTTACCTGAAATTGCCACGATCGGAATATTCATCTCAACATTTAGCTGGTATAACGTTTTATTCAACAGATTTACTGCATCAGCTGGCGGAACTGACCTGTCATACAGATCTCCTGCAATAATAATCGCATCAGGTTTTTCACTAGCCGCAATATCAATAAATCTGGCAAGAATCTCTTCCTGATCCTCAGTCATATAAACACCATGAACGAGTTTTCCAAGGTGCCAGTCTGCTGTATGTAAAAATTTCATGATAAAATTCTCCTTTAATGCATATTGATTAGATTATAACAGAACACGCGTTTGCAAGGCACATACGAATTTTTCATACGGAAAACGTATAAAAATTCATACTTTTGACTGATTTATTAATTTGAATTTTCAGATATTATTGTATATACAACCGAAAGGAGGAACCAGTATGAGAAAAATCGAAACAGAGTATGTTGAACACCACGATCTTGAGTCAGAAGATTATATCCGCGTTACTGCAGACAACGAAAATATTTATGAAGTCCGCCGTGAAAACCTACATCAGTTACTCTCTCTTGGCTATCGACAGGTCAAATGATTCCTGCCGCCTTCCTTATTCACACAGATGACAAACTTCATACATGTCTTTATGAACCAGTTCTTGAAGCCTTTCAGAAACTCCTTTATAATAATCGTAGATTAAGTGAACGGAGTGACGAATGTGCTTGAAGGCTGGTTTTTATGGTTTATACTGTTTTGGGTCGTCGTACTTGTCTCTTTGTTTGGAATCGGCGGATTCTTTATGTTCAGGAAATTCCTGAAAAGAATGCCTAAAGAGGATGGCAAGTCAGATCTGGATTGGGAAGAGCACTACGTGAATCAGACAATTCACTTATGGGGCACAAAGGAAAAAGCCCTTTTAAATGAACTTGTCAGTCCTGTCCCTGAATTATTCCGTGATGTTGCAAAGCAAAAAATTGCAGGTAACATAGGCAAGCTTGCAGTAAATGAAAATGCTGAGAAAATAACACTCGATTTAATCGTCAGAGGGTATATTGTCGCGACACCTAAAAGAGATCACAAGTTTTTAAGAAAAAAACTCGATGAACTGAATATAGACATCACAGAATACGAGGATTTATTTGCCTTATAAAAAAACATCACAATAAAATGTGATGTTTTTTTACGTTTAAGCCATCTGAGCAGGCTGAGCGTTCGTATCTTTTTCCATCTTTTTAAATTGAACAAGCATCGCACTTCTCCAGGGTACAATCATGCCAAAAGCTAATATCCAGAACATTCCGCTCAATGTACCAAGTTCAATTGTTGTGCTCAAGGCAAGCTTCATAATAATTCTGATCACAAGCAGTCCGACCAGGATAAAAGGAAAAGCTTTTGAAGCTTTAAGGTAAATCCCGTCTGCTTTCTGTTCGAATTTTGATGTTTTAATCAAAACGATTGAAAAGAGGGCCCCTACCACCAGTGCTTCAAGCGCTTCAAGTGGCGTCACCCTGAAATAAGGGAAGATAAACATTAAAGCACCGGTACTCATAAAGATTGGGGGTAAAAAGATTTTTTTAGCTGTTACCGGCTTCTTAGCAGCCTTTAACCTGATTATAAATACAGCCGTTCCCATAACAACAGCGGCAATTGTTGAAAGATAAACAAGCATTAGCATCCATCCTTAATTTCTTACGTATGTAAAACCTCAGTTAAGTATAATAGAGATTTAACAGTTTGTAAAAGGCGTCTTATGCTTATCTGCTAATGACTCTGCTTAATGACTCGACCACTCTCGTCCCATCAAACGGCTTTACAATGAAATCTTTTGCGCCAGCTTCAATTGCCTCGATCACCATCTTTTGCTGTCCCATGGCAGAGCACATGATGATATTTGCTTTAGGATCTTCCTTCAGAATTCTTTTTGCAGCAGCGATACCGTCTAACACAGGCATTGTGATATCCATTGTAACAAGATCCGGATTAAGTGCTTTATACTTTTCAATGGCTTCCTCGCCGTTTTCAGCCTCTCCTACTACTTGGAATGAAGAGTTTTCCAATACATTTCTCAATGTCATCC
Organism: Jeotgalibacillus malaysiensis; assembly: GCA_000818095.1. Taxonomy (NCBI): domain Bacteria; kingdom Bacillati; phylum Bacillota; class Bacilli; order Caryophanales; family Caryophanaceae; genus Jeotgalibacillus; species Jeotgalibacillus malaysiensis. The sequence goes on along the minus strand of CP009416.1, from coordinate 1,677,642 downwards.
TCATAAATTTAGCATCATCTACAACGAGAACTTTTGTCATCATAATCACCCTTAATTGTATAGTTAATATTAACTATACAATTAAAGCAAAAACACTTCAATAGTCCTGTAATTTTTTATTTAAATATTTTTATGCTAATAAATGGAGAGCTGCTCTTTTAGTAAAAGTTATCGTGGCTCGTTATAACAAAGCTGAACATAATTGACGATCATATAAAAAAGACCGAGATTTGAGTCCCGGTCAATCATCCATGTTTATTAACGATACATTTTAGCGGAAATAATTATAGCTGCTAATCAACAGCTAAAAGTTAAAAGCCTGTAAAATCTCCGAAGATTGGCAGCATTAGTTCTATAATCCATGTCAGCCCATCAAAGAATAAAATTACACCCATACCAATCATGATCCATCCGCCTGCTTTCATGATCACGTGGCTCTTCTTTCTAATCCAGCTAATTTTGCCAAGGAAAAAAGAAAGAATAAAAAATGGTAGCGCGAACCCAAGGAAGTATGCCATCATATATGGAAAGCCAGAACCTGGATTAGACGCAGAAAGTGTAAACACAGCTCCTAAGATTGGTCCCATACATGGCGTCCAGCCTGCAGCGAATGCCAGCCCGATTAAAAGAGAACCAAGATAACCTGAAGGTCTTGATTTAAAACTCACTCTTCTCTCCTTCATCATAAACTCCGGAGAAAACAGTCCAACGATTACCAAGCCGAAAATAACTATTAAAATTGAACCAATCTGTCTGATCATATCCTGATATTGAATAAATACACCGGATACCCACGTGGAAGTAAACGCCAGTCCAATAAACACTAATAAAAAGCCAAGAAGGAAAAATAACGTGTGCAGAAGACTTGATTTCTGCCTCATTCCTTTTCCTTTAGATAAGTCATCTACTGACATTCCGGTAATATATGAGAGAAAAGCTGGATATAGCGGTAATACACAAGGGGAAATAAAGCTTAAAAAGCCTGCCCCAAACGCCCACAAAATATTTAAATCGTCCATCAAAACACTCCGATCCGTATTCACTAGCTTCATTTTAGCAAATCTGGCTGCAGTTCTCATTGACTTGAATATAATATGTAGCAAACATTTTTTAAGAAGTTATAGTTTTGTCACAAATAAACTTGTAAATTTAATGGGATTAGGGATTAATTTCTTTTCAATTTACCGTTTTTTCTGTATACTAGACCCTAAGTTAAACGAATGACAAATAATGTATAGGTTCCTGTTATGAAGGATCCTGATGAAAGGGTAGACTTTGAATGGGGGATCAACAAAAGAAGCTACTTGAAGCAATTGAAAACAAGCGTCAGGTGTTAATACGTACTGCTGCAAAAGAAGGATTGTCTTCCCCTTCAGCTGTCCGGTATTCGCAGGAGCTTGACGACCTTCTGAATGAATTCGAGAAAACACACACTTACAATCCAGCTGCATTTGAAGTGCAGACAAAATAAAAAAGACTTTCTATTAGTAGAAGTCTTTTTTATTTTGTCAGAATAAGGACTAAAAATCACAGTTTTTGAGCAATCCATCGGTATTGGCGGAAAAATATCTGATTATGACAAGTCGTTTTCAGCTTCATTTTAAAAATCAAAATTAAAGGCGCTTCCTATTAAAGAAGCACCTGTCAATTTATTATTTACCCTGTTGCTTATTCATAGCACTCATCATCTGATTGATTTTCTTCTGCGACGGTTTCATTCCCATCTGCATCATCATCATGCGAAGCATTTGCTCATTGATCGGCGGGTTCTTTTTAAGATAAGTCATCATATATTTACGTGCGATGAAGAATCCAAGTGCGACTCCGGCCAGCAAAGCTACAACAATTAATACAATTGCAAGCCATAATTCCATTTCGTATTGCCTCCTATTTGTTACTTTCATATAAAAGTGTACAAGAACACTGTACATTATACAATCATTTATTACAGAATTCGAGCAGTTCTATTAAATTTATTTTAACAGCTGATGACCCTTTTCACAAATAAAGCTGGTGGACAGTTTTTATGCCCACCAGCCTTTTCATTTTAATTAAGCGTTTAGTAAAGCTTCTACTCTCTTTACAACGTTTTCTGAAGTGAATCCATACTCTTCAAGTACCGTGCCACCTGGAGCTGAGGCACCAAACGTATCGATACCAAGAACATCTCCCTCATCTCCTGTATAACGCTCCCAGCCCAGTGGAGATGCCATTTCAATTGCAAAACGCTTTTTAACGTTTTTCGGCAGTACAGACTGTTTGTAGTCCGCTGACTGCTTTTCAAAACGATCCCATGAAGGCATAGAAACGACTGCAGCATCGATATTCTTCTCACGAAGAGATTGCTGCGCTTCATAAGCAAGACTTACTTCAGAACCGCTTGCAAGAAGCAGAACATCTGCCACGTCTTTTTCTGAAGGAGAAACAACATAAGCACCCTTCTTAACACCTTCATAAGCATGCTCTGAAGTCCCCGGGAGTGTAGGTAATCCCTGACGAGTCAGAACAAGCGTTGTCGGGTGGTCAGTCGCTTCCATTGATAGCTTCCATGCTGCAGCTACTTCATTGCCGTCAGCAGGTCGAATGACAGATAAACCAGGCATTGCTCTTAATGATGGCAATTGTTCAACAGGCTCATGTGTCGGACCATCTTCACCTACAGCAATACTGTCATGCGTGAATACATAAGTAACCGGCACACCCATTAATGCAGATAATCTGATTGCAGGTCTGACATAGTCACTGAAAACAAAGAAAGTACCACCATACACGCGCAATCCACCGTGAAGGGCCATTCCATTCAGTGCAGTACCCATTGCGAATTCACGTACACCGAACCAGATGTTTCTACCCTCTGGTGTTTCCGGTGTGAAGTCTGCTTCATCTTTCATCATTGTATTATTAGATCCTGCAAGGTCTGCTGATCCGCCAAATAAAGTCGGAACAGTTTTAGAAATCGCATTTAACACTTCTCCAGAAGAAGCACGGCTTGCAAGAGATTTTCCTTCCTCATATACAGGCAGGTCCTGATCCCAGTTGTCAGCAAGCTTACCATTTATCGCATCTTCAAGTTCCTGCGCTAATTCAGGATAAGCAGCTTTATATTCCTGGAACTTTTCATTCCATTCTTTTTCTTTTGCACTTCCATTTTGAACAACAAGCTCTTCAAAACGCTTGTAGACTTCTTCAGGTACATAAAATGCTTCATCTGCTTCCCACTGGTAAGCTTCCTTAGCGAGAGTAGTCTCATCAGCACCAAGTGGCGCACCATGGGCTTTAGATGTACCGGCTCTGTTAGGTGAACCGAAACCGATAACTGTTTTAATCTCAATCATTGTAGGACGGCTTGTATCAGCTTTTGCTTCTTTAATAGCATCCGCAACGTCCGCTACATCATTTCCGTCATCTACCCGGATATATTGCCAGTTATATGATTCAAAACGCTTCTTTACACTTTCAGAGAAAGAACGGTCAAGATCTCCATCCAGTGAAATATCGTTAGAATCATATAAAACGATCAGCTTATCCAGCTGAAGATGACCAGCTAGTGATGCAGCCTCAGAAGATACACCTTCCATCAGGTCACCATCACCGCATAAAGTATAAGTATAATGATCAACTACATAGTGGTTATCTCGGTTGTATTTAGCGCTTAGATGCTTTTCAGCCATTGCCATTCCAACCGCCATACCAATCCCCTGTCCCAGAGGACCTGTAGTTGCCTCAACGCCTTTAGTATGTTTGTATTCAGGATGTCCCGGTGTCTTAGATCCCCATTGTCTAAAGTTCTTGATCTCATCAAGAGACAGGTCATAGCCTGAAAGATGAAGAAGGCTATAAAGTAGCATTGAACCGTGTCCTGCAGAAAGTACAAAACGATCACGGTCAAACCAGTCCGGATTCTTCGGGTTATGGTTCATAAATTGAGTCCATAAAGTATAAGCAAATGGAGCAGCCCCCATAGGCAGTCCCGGGTGACCAGAGTTTGCTTTATCAATTGCATCAATTGATAACGTTCTGATTGTGTTAATTGCTAAATCATCTGTCTTATTAAACATCATTTACATCCTCTCTAACTCACGTGATACGTCTTATTGTACAAAAAAAAAGAAGAGATGTACAAACATCTCTTCTTTTACTATAAATTCTTCACAATCAAATACTTTATAAGGAAAAAGTCAGTTCATTTTATTCCTGTTTTTAGCATCTTTCAGTTTTTGAGGGGTTACATCCTTCCCTTCAGGATCAACCACTGTCACATTTTCAATCGTTTGCTTCATTGATCCTCGGAAAGCCTGTAAATATTCCTGTCTTAAAGCCTGCTGTTCATCGGCTTCTGACTTAGTCAGTGATGCTTCTTTTGACTTTTTAGACAACTCATTAATTCGTTTAATCTTGTCCTCAGATAACATATCCTTCACCCTTTCTTACAGGTAAGCTTCTATGTATGTTAAAAGAAAGGTGAAGGTTTGACAAGTAATTTGTTTACTCGACAGTTGATTCAATATATTCTACATACCTTCTGTGAACAGTTGCTTTTGAGACCGGATGCCCAAGACCACGTAAAACAGAAGAGATTTCCTGAAATGTAAGACCATTGCTTCTGAGCCTTACAATTTCATGTACAGGAATATCGATTTTTTCTCTTCCATCTTTATTTCCACGGTTCTTCAGGTTTTTATGAGGTTCAAAGCCTTTTTCAACCGCTCTCTTCATTCCCCTTTTAATTTTCAAATTGTGCAGCTTTCGCTGATGTTCCTCCACCATACTGACAATCTGAAGTATCATTGAATCTGATTCAGAAAGCTGCAGCTCGCCGGCGTGGTCAATTGTGAATATTTTTATACCTTCTTTTTGAAGCGTATGCAGCAGTGCGATTTTTGCATTTCCTCGTCCTATCCGGGTTTCATCCTGAATCATCAAACCTTCTGCTTCAAAAACCCGCACCTGGTCAAGCAGTTCAAATACACCTTCTCGATCCAGGTCATAGCCGCTTTCTTTTTTACTGATGATTGAGACAATCTCATACTTCATTTGATCGGCCAGTTTTTTCAGTTCTTCCTCCTGCCGCACAAGTGAAGTATCCTGGGTTTCTTTTTCAGTACTGACTCTGCAATAGATAATTACTTTCAACACGATCACTCCTTATTTCCGGTCAGATGCCAGGTGAATCGCGTCCTCACTGAACTTGAATGCCTCTTTTGGTACTGGAAGCTCAAGCTGATCTCCAGCTACGATTAAGTGAGAGGTTAGTTCATTGTGCTCGGTTACCCACTCAATAAACTTCTCCTGTGTCATAGAAGTATGAGCCGCGTATTCTTCAGCATATGCCCATAGCGTATCTCCGTTTTGCACGGTAATTTCTGCATATGTTGAATCACTTTCAGCTGTATTAGTAAAAACAAGAAAGAAACTAAAGAACAGTGCAGTTACAACGAATAGAATAACAAATGAATATTTTCTCCACAATACAGTCATTAATAATCGCCTCCATCGAATATGTGTTCGCTTTTGTTAATCAGAGTATAATACGAACATTTGTTTTGGTCAACAGAAAAAATCGAACTTATGTTTGTATTCCGATTTTTCATATGCTATAATTTAGAAAAGTTTTAATCTGAAAAGAGGTGCTGCATGGTGAAAAAGTTATCAAAACGTCAGCTTGATATATTGAATTTTATTAAACGGGAAGTTCAGGACAAAGGATACCCGCCTTCCGTACGGGAGATCGGTCTTGCTGTTGGCCTGGCTTCAAGTTCAACTGTCCATGGACATTTAGCAAGACTTGAAAGTAAAGGCTTAATCAGAAGAGACCCGACAAAACCAAGAGCGATTGAAGTGATTTCTCTTGAAGAGGAAAAGATTCCAACTCAGCGTGTAGTTAACGTTCCTTTAGTCGGTAAAGTTACTGCCGGCTCCCCGATTACTGCTATTGAAAACGTTGAAGAGTATTTCCCGCTCCCTGAGAGGCTTGCCTCTTCAGAAGATGCGGTTTTCATGTTGGAGATCATGGGAGATTCTATGATTGAAGCAGGAATTTTAGACGGAGATCTTGTGATTGTGAAGCAGCAAAACACTGCCAACAACGGAGATATTGTAGTAGCAATGACAGATGAAGATGAAGCAACAGTTAAGCGTTTCTTTAAAGAAAAAGATTTTGTAAGACTGCAGCCTGAGAATTCCTCGATGGCACCAATTATATTAAATAATGTCTCTATACTCGGAAAAGTAGTCGGCGTATACAGACAGGTACATTAAAAAGCTGAACACTTTGACTAAAATTTCAAAGTGTTCAGCTTTTTAATGTTGTGCGGTCACCTTATAAGTCTGCAAGTGCTTTTTTAATATAGTCAGCGACATCCCCCGGAATTTCAATCGGCAGCATGTGCCCACCTTTATCGAATATATGAGTCTTACAGCTTTTAATTTTTTGCTGTCCTTTTTCAATCATTTTAAAAGGGTTATAAATTACTTCTTCCTGACCAACTGCTAAATAAACAGGCATCAGCAATTCTGAAAGTTCTTCTTCTCTGAACAGCTTAGGCGGAGTCATTACGTATTCCCAGCTCACATATTTCTGTCCGAGATAATACAGCTGAAACAGTTTTTCATGCCCCTTTTGGTTCCTGACTGTGAGCCACCTGCAGAATTGGTTCACAATGACCTGTTGAGAAGGTATAAGGTTTGTTAATAGTAGCCTGAAATAAAAATTAATATTCATTCTTTTAATAGAAGCAGCAGGTGAAAGTACAATTAATGCTTTTACACGGTCAGGTTTTAAAATTGCGTAATTAAGAGCATGCCAGCCGCCGTTGGAATGCCCTACGATCGATACACTGGCAATTTTCAGTTCATCAAGTAATTCTGTTATCCACACTTCATAATCTTCCCGCTCATTTAAGTGCTCTTTAGTGTTACTATGATTAAATTCACCTAAAACATCTACAAAAAACAACCTGTAGTCATGTTTAAGTTCTTTAGCAACTGCATACCATTCAGCTGAACTAAAACCAAATGCATGAAAGAAAACGACCGGCTCCTTATTTTTGTCTCCACAAACTAAAACTGATACATCACCAAACGACGTTTTAATTATTTTTTCTTCGTAAGTAACTTCCCATAATTCCATGACTTCTTTATATGCTTTCTGATATTGCTTGTAGCCATCTTTGGATTTAAATCCTTTGTATGTGTCTGCCATCGCAATACCCCCCTTACTATCAAATATACCCTGATTTCACTAAATGTCTATACATGAATAAAAAATCCGGAAGCGAATATATTCGCTTCCGGATTTTCTTAATTTTAATACATTTCGAGATATTGCTCTCTTTCCCATGGGTGAACCTGTGTGCGGAACATATCCCACTCGATTTCTTTCGCTTCAACAAAGTGCTCAAAAATATGTTCGCCAAGGCCATCAATAATTACCTGGTCATTTTTCAGCTCTTCAAGTGCCGCAAATAGCGTACCAGGAAGATCCTTTATTCCTGCTGCCTCACGCTCTTCTTTATCCATTACATAGATATTTCTGTCAATAGACTCAGGTGGAGTCAGACCATTTTTAATACCATCAAGACCCGCCTTAAGCATAACTGCCATTGCAAGGTATGGGTTTGCAGAAGGATCTACCGAGCGGACCTCTACACGTGTACTCATTCCGCGCGAAGCCGGAATTCTTACAAGTGGACTACGGTTTCTTGCAGACCAGGCAATATAACAAGGAGCTTCATAACCCGGCACAAGACGCTTGTAAGAGTTTACAGTTGGATTTGTAACAGCTGTAAATCCTGAAGCGTGCTTAAGCACACCAGCCATGAATTGCTTCATTGTCTCACTCAGCTGCTCATCAGCATTTTCATCAAAGAATGAGTTCTTACCATCTTTGAATAGAGACATGTTAAAGTGCATACCAGAACCGTTCACACCAAATAATGGCTTAGGCATAAATGTAGCGTGTAATCCGTGCTTTCTTGCAATAGTCTTAACTACAAGCTTAAACGTCTGGATGTCATCACAAGCTGATACAGCATCAGCGTATTTGAAATCGATCTCGTGCTGACCTGGTGCAACTTCGTGGTGAGATGCTTCAATTTCAAAGCCCATTTTTTCAAGCTCAATTACGATATCACGGCGGCAGTTTTCACCAAGATCCGTTGGAGCAAGGTCAAAATATCCACCCTTATCGTTTAATTCAAGTGTTGGCTCGCCGTTCACATCAAGCTTGAACAGGAAAAATTCCGGCTCAGGTCCGAGGTTAAAATCAGTGAATCCTAACTCTTCCATTTCTTCAAGTACGCGCTTCAGGTTGTTACGCGGGTCTCCTGAGAACGGAGTGCCATCTGGATTGTAAATATCGCAGATTAATCGTGCAACTTTTCCATCTCCAGCAGTCCAAGGGAATACTACCCAAGAATCAAGATCCGGGAACAGATACATATCTGATTCTTCAATACGTACAAATCCCTCGATTGAAGATCCGTCAAACATCATTTTATTATCAAGTGCTTTTTCTAACTGACTTACAGGAATTTCAACGTTTTTGATTGTACCAAGGATATCAGTGAATTGAAGTCTGATAAAGTTTACGTTTTGTTCCTTAGCCATTTTCATAATGTCTTCTCTTGAATACGTACTCATTTGTAATTCCTCCTGTTTTTTATGTAATTTTTTTAACGAAAGAACCTAGAAAGGTCTCCCGCTCGCAAACTGTTTTTGCTGTACTTGCCATTTCCCATCATTTCTTGTTTTAAGAGTTTTTTTAAATCACTCTCTGATAAGTCCGGCTTTTTAGCAGGTCGATCTGATTCGGCTTCTATGCCATCCCCCAGGATCCGCTTGATTCCAGCCATATTGACGCCTTGCTCCAGTAAATCTTTAATCTCAAGCAGCTTATCAATATCGTTTAATGAAAAGAGACGGCGGTTACCTTCCGTTCTAGCCGGAGTCACTAATCCATGCTCTTCATAATAGCGAATCTGACGGGCGGTTAAATCGGCCAGCTGCATGACTGTCCCTATCGGAAAAAGCGGCATGCTGCGTCTAATATCACTGCCCATCATATAACCCCTTTCTTGCCTGTCGACAATTTAACTATATAACATGTTAAATTTCCTGTCAACTACATGTTAGGTTTTATCACATGATATTTACCCGACAATCTTTTTGTTCCCTGATTTGATGCGATTTATGCATAAAATTTTAAATTAATTAATTTTTATTCATAAAGCACAAAAAAGCTGAGACATCTCTGTCCCAGCTTCGAATCATTATCTTTATCAAGCAGTTGATCATCATACATTAGTTACAAGGTTTCAATGATAAAAAATACGAGCTTCTAATAAACCTATGTGATTATTTATTTCTTTAAAGAATTCATTTTTTGAAGAGCGGCTGTAATCGCAATTTTAATGTGTTCATACGTCAGTCCGCCCTGAATATATGCTGCATAAGGCGGTCTTAACGGACCATCAGCTGACAATTCGATACTTGACCCCTGAATGAAAGTTCCCGCTGCCATAATGACATCATCCTCATATCCCGGCATATAGTCAGGATAGGGCATAAAATGCGCATTCACTGGAGAAAATTCCTGTACGCCCTGACAAAAGGCTATCATCTTTTCTCTGTTATTAAATTCAACAGCCTGAATCAGATCAGTTCTTGGCGCATCCCATGCCGGTGATGTAATCATTCCTGCTTCTTCAAGAAGAGCTGATGTGAAAACAGCACCCTTTAACGCCTGACTGACGATATGCGGCGCTAAAAAGAAGCCCTGATACATTTCCTGAAGGGCATTAAGACTGGCTCCTGCTTCAGCTCCAATACCAGGTGAAGTCATACGATATGCGCACAGATCAATCAGTTGCCGGTTACCAGCTAGATAGCCTCCTGTTTTAGCCAGTCCGCCACCCGGATTTTTAATCAGGGAACCTGCTATTAAATCCGCGCCAACTTCCACCGGTTCTCTCGTCTCAACAAATTCCCCATAGCAGTTATCAACAAATACAATGACTTCAGGTGCATGCTTTTTAATCGCCTGAATCGCACTTTCTATATCCTTAATTGTAAAAGACGGTCTCAGCGCATATCCTTTAGAGCGCTGAATGCCAATAACTTTGGTCCGTTCATTTATATTTTCAAGAACCCGGCCAATATCGATTTTTCCATCTTTTAGATCTGTCTGCTGATATGAGATGCCAAAATCTTTTAAAGAACCGTTACCTGTTCCTCTTAAGCCAATGATTTCTTCAAGCGTATCATAAGGCTTTCCGGTAATATAATGCAGTTCATCTCCGGGTCTTAATATACCAAAAAGAGCAATATTAATTGCATGAGTACCGGAAATAATCTGCGGTCTTACCAGGGCGGCATCAGCTTTAAAAGTATCTGCATAAACAGCTTCCAAAGCATCTCTGCCTTGATCATCATACCCGTAACCAGTGCTTGGATTGAAATGACTGTCACTTATTTTATTTTTTTTGAAAGCTTCAAGTACTTTTAACTGATTAAACTCAGCAATTTTTTCAATCTCTCTGTGACGGAATGAAATCTTTTCTTCAATTTTCCGACTTAATGTCAGTGTTTCTTCTGTATAATATTGATCTATCATATAAACGCTCCTGAAACTAGATTCTTGCCGCGAGTGGGTGATCTTTACTGATATACCCTTCAGCAAGGTAGTGTTCTTCCTCTTCTATAAATGAAAGTTTCAACAGCATGCTCTCCTTCTTCAGCTGCGCAAGCACCTTACCATCATCTGAAGAAACTGTCATATTGTAAGGAACAAATTGCTGTTTAACTTCTTTTTCGATTTCAACCAGAACTTTATTACTCTCTTTTTTGGCTGCACTCATCAACACGAACGGATCGCTCCTGTCAGCTACGAATTCACTGCTGAGGAGATCTTCTTTATTATAAACCGTCATTCTTGGTATCTGATCCATTTCAAGGTCATTTAAGAGCTTCTTTACAGTCTTTTCATGATCAGCATGATTGGGGTGAGATGCATCTACTACATGCAGCAGAAAATCAGCTTCTTTCACTTCCTCAAGAGTAGACCTGAATGAAGCGATTAATGAAGTTGGTAAGTCTTTAATAAAACCTACTGTATCTGTCATAATCGTTTCAAAACCGCTCGGCAGTATACATTTTCTTGATAGCGGATCCAGCGTTGCAAACAGCTGGTTTTCTTCAAAAGAGTCCGCATATGTTAACAAATTAAAAAGAGTTGACTTCCCTGCGTTCGTATAACCGATTAAAGCGATCTGGAATGCCTGATTCTGCTTTCTTCTTTCTCTGTAGATAGACCGGTGTCTGACAACCTGTTCAAGCTTCTTTTTGATCTCTCTGATCTCTCTTCTAATATGTCTGCGGTCTGTTTCAAGCTTCGTTTCACCCGGTCCCCTTGTACCAATTCCGCCTCCAAGTCTCGAGAGTTCAACCCCCTGGCCGCCGAGCCTAGGCAGCATATATTCGAGCTGTGCAAGCTGGACCTGCAGCTTTCCTTCCTTGGATCTGGCTCTCTGGGCAAAAATATCTAAAATCAGCTGCGTACGGTCTATGACACGCGCGCTTAAAACTTCAGATAAGTTCCGGTTTTGACTCGGCGATAGCTCACTGTTAAATATAATCAGTTCCGGTTCCAATTCTTCAGAAGCAGATATCAGTTCTTCAAGCTTGCCTTTCCCGATAAAAGTAGCGGGGTGAACCTTCTCCATATTTTGAATTAAATCAAGTACAGGATCAGCACCAGCTGTTTCTGCTAAAGCGTGTAATTCATTCATTGATTCAATAAAATCCTGATCCGTCCGATCTGTATTGACACCTACTAAAATTGCTTTTTCAAGTTTAATATAAACCACACCCCTTTATGGAAAATCAGTGCTTTGATAAATTTCAGTCTGTTAACATTGAATTGCATTCGATTCATGATACAATCAACTTTGGTTCAATTCAAGCGGAAGGCAGGAGAAGCAAAGTTGACCTGGGAAGTATTAAGTATGATCGGCACCATTGCTTTTGCAATATCCGGCGCGATTATTGCAATGGAAGAAGAATATGACATATTAGGCGTTTATATACTCGGAATTGTTACAGCCTTTGGTGGCGGTGCGATCAGAAATTTACTGATCGGGGTTCCTGTCTCTGCGCTATGGGAACAGGGAATGTTTTTTCAGGTTGCCCTTCTATCCATCACCGCCGTATTTCTCTTCCCTCATAACTTACTTAAACACTGGAAACGATGGGGAAATATTTTTGATGCGATGGGACTTGCAGCGTTTGCAATACAGGGAGCAATATACGCTGTTGAAATGAACCATCCATTAAGTGCAGTTATCGTTGCAGCTGTTCTGACAGGAAGCGGGGGCGGAATTATCCGTGATTTACTGGCAGGAAGAAAACCGCTCGTTCTCAGATCTGAAATTTATGCAGTATGGGCGATCCTTGCAGGCTTTGCGGTCGGACTTGGTCTGGCATCGGATCCATGGCAATTATACCTTTTATTTTTAATTACAACGGCACTCCGCATTCTATCTTATATCTATAAATGGAGACTGCCTTTTAAATCCATTCACTCAGCAGAATCAGGTACCTGATTCTGCTTTTCTTTTTTATAGATCTCAAGCCCCTTTGACACATCTTTTTCTGTAATTGTAATACAGTCCTTTTTTGTCAGTTCTTCAACAGATAACAGCCTGACCGATTGTGTTCTGATAATTAATTCGACAAGGTTTCTGACAAACCGTCCGTTCCCTGAAAGATCATCTATTTCTCTCATTCCCGCACAAAACGTGTCCAATGCCTGCTTTGTTGATTGATAATCCTTCATAATGAACATGTTAAGCGCAATTTTATTCAGATCCTTTAATGGATAATCAGGAAAATATAAAATATGAGCAAATCGGCTTTTCAGCCCTGTATTCATTCTTAGAAAACTCCTCATTTCCTTTTTATAACCTGCAAGAATACAGATAAAACTACCGCCTTTATCCTCCATATGTTTAACGAGCGTATCAATGGCCTCTCTCCCGAAATCTTTTTCCCCGCCACGGGAGAGCGCATATGCTTCATCAATAAAAAGTATGCCGCCTTCAGCTTTTTTGAGAAGTTCCCTGGTCTTAGCAGCCGTATATCCAATATATTCACCAACAAGATCCGCTCTTTCTACTTCAATCAAGTGCCCTTTTTCAAGCAGGTTCAGTTCTTTAAATAAGCCTGCGATTGTTCTGGCTGCAGTTGCTTTTCCTGTTCCGGGGTTGCCATAAAAAAGCATATGATGCGAATGATGCTCTGTTTTTAAACCGAATTCCTGACGCTTTTTATTAATGACTGCACACGCTGCTATTGTTTTTAACGTTTCCTTTAAATGATCAAGACCAACATAATACTGAAAGGCCTCTTCTATTTTTCTCCACTCATTACTGTCAGGAGGTTTAGGTGAATGCTTCTGGCTGATAATAAATTTAACCTGCCCGTTCATGCTTCACCCCTCGAATCCTTAATGGTTTATTATATGAAGTCAACGGATTTACATGATCATGAAAAAAAGCACGCCCTAAAGGCGTACTTTTTTATTCAGCTTCGGTTTGAAATACAACATTTTTAGAAGGAACAAATGTTGAAATGGCATGCTTATATACTAATTGCTGCTTTCCTTCAGATTCAAGCATAACTGTAAAACTGTCAAACGCTTTGATCTGTCCACGGATTTGAAATCCGTTCAGCAGGAACACCGTTACAAACGTGCTTTCCTTCCTTAATTGATTTAAGATCTGATCCTGAATATTAACAGCTTGTTTCATCTGAGCGCCTCCTAAAATTGTCTATCTGTCTATGTTCGCCTTCAATGACCAAATTCCTGCAAATGATCAATAATTTCCTTAATCTTTTTTTCTCTGTTTTCTGTCATGTTAAACCACATAAAGTCCATTTTATTACGAAACCAGGTTAATTGTCTCTTAGCATAGCGTCTTGAATTCTGCTTAATGCGTTCTACAGCTTCATCATAAGTGATATCACCGTCGAAAAAAGCATATAATTCTTTATATCCAATCGCCTGCACAGCTGTTACGTTTCGGAGCCCGCTATCATAAAGACTTCTGACCTCTTCAAAAAGCCCCTCTTCAAACATTTTATCCACTCTATTATTTATTCTTTCATACAGACTGTCCCGGTTCATATCAAGACCAATACAAGTATGTTGATATAAAGGCTCAGGCACCTGCTCAGCTTTCAACTCTGCAGGTGTCATACCTGTAGATTCAATAATCTCAAGTGCCCTGATGACCCGTCTTACATTATTCGGGTGAATAACTGAAGCAGAATCAGGATCGAGTTCAGTCAGCTTTTTATGAAGGTCTTCGCCATTGAGATGCGCTTTTTCAAGTTGTAATCTAACAGACTCATCTTTACCTTTATCGGAAAAATTGTAGTCAAATAAAACTGATTGAATATACAATCCTGTTCCGCCTGTTAAAACAGGAATAGCACCTCTGTCATGCACTTCATTAATTTTTTCTCTTACCACTTTCTGATATTCTGCAGCTGAAAAAGACTCTTCAGGATCAAGAATATCAAACAGGTGATGCGGGACACCCTGCATTTCTTCAGGCTTGATTTTAGCTGTGCCGATATTGAGTTTTTTGTATACCTGCATGGCATCTCCATTAATGACTTCACCATGAAAAGCTTTTGAAACTTTGATGCTGAGCTCTGTTTTACCTACAGCTGTTGGTCCTGCAATCACAATTACTTTATTTCTCATTTCATCCCTCTACTCTTTTAATCCAGTTAACAATATCACCTGTGACCTGCAGGAAATTCGTTTCATTTAACATCTCATGACGTCCATGCTCATACATGTGAACGACAACAGACTTTACACCAGCGTCTGAATATATCTTCGCTGACTTAAAGATTCCTTTGCCAAAATCTCCGACAGGATCATCTTTTCCACTTACAAATAAAATTGGCAGGTCACTTCGAATGTGGTTTATTTCTTTTTGATTATAAATCATTTGAATTCCATTAAATAGTACTTTATAAAATCTGTTGGTTGTGACAAATCCGCACATCGGGTCATCAATATATTTCTGTACTTCATTTTCATCAGATGAAAGCCAGTCAAAAGGCGTTTTTGAGTCAGGAAACGACTGATTATAACTGCCAAATGAAAGCCGGTTCAATAATTCAGCTTTTTCCGCAGGCTTAACAGCACTCATTACCGCAGCAAGAATTGTAGCCGGTACGCCAATTAATCCAAGCGGACCATTTGAACCTGACAATATAACACCAGTGTATTGGTATGAATATTTTTGAATCACACGACGCACAATAAAAGACCCCATACTGTGACCTAAAAGAAATAGATTCCCTCTCTGATCCCAGCAGCGGTTTTTTACTTCGATGACGTCTTTTGAAAGCCTATTAAAGTCTGCATTTACACCATAATCGCCGAAGGTCCCCTGATTTTCTCCCGTGAGCCCGTGACCCCTGCAATCATGTCCGAACACGTGATAGCCTTCCTGATTCAGCATATGAGCAATTTTCTCATAACGACCAATATGCTCTGCCATTCCATGACAGAGCTGAATTGATCCTTTTATAGAAGACTGGTCGGACCTCCATATCACGGTATGAAGATCCTGACCATCTGATGTTCTGGTGAAAAATGACTCTTTCATTTAACCACCCCAATACAGTTTATTTTACCGGCTCAACAGCATCATGCAGTTCTTTTTCCAGTTCTTCCTGATACGCCTGATAAGTTACTGCATCCCATCCAAGCAGGTTCTGCATTAATTTTAACACAGCTTCCTTCTGTTCATGAACTGCATGAATATCAAAGAATAAACGCCCTGTTCTGCGGATAAAGAAATCGACCGGTTTCACTGTCATTTCCTCCTGGATTGCATATACCACTTCAGCATACAATGCAGGTGTCATAGGCGCTTCAAGCTGCATCCCTTTTGCTGCATGCGCCAGCGTATATAGCTTATCTGCATTAGAACCATAAAATGCTGCGATTCTCTTACCTTCCTCTTCCGTTAATCCGTACTGTACAGCTTCTTTTGCTTTAGCATCTACGAATTGCTGATAATTGGCTGAACCGCCAAAATCCGCGCCTGATAATGGAAGATGAACGGTTTTACATTTAGAGAATGACTTTTTAGCTTCTTTTTTCAGACGATCCGCTGCAAGATCCACCACATGTTCTGCCATTTTACGGTATCCAGTCAGCTTTCCGCCTGCAATCGTAATCAGACCGCTGTCATGCTCCCACACTTCATCTTTTCTTGAAATCTCAGATGGGTCTTTTCCTTTTTCAAAAATCAGCGGTCTGACACCAGCCCAGCTTGATTCAACCTGGTCTTCAGTTACGTTAACACCCGGGAACATGTAGTTGATCGAATCAATAATATAACGCTGATCTTCAGCTGTCATTTTCGGGTTAGCAGTGTCTTTATCGCTGCCGTAGAAAGTATCCGTCGTTCCAATATAAGCTTTTCCGTCCCGCGGAATCGCAAACATCATTCTGCCATCAGGTGTATCAAAATAAAGCGCCTGATTTAAAGGAAAGACAGACTGATCAATGACAAGGTGAACACCTTTTGTCAGTTGAAGTTCTTTATCATTTGTTGAATAATCTTTATTCCTTACTTTATCAACCCATGGACCAGCTGCATTTATGACTTTCCGGCCAAGAATTGTTTGAGAATCCCCCGTGATCTGGTCTTTCACTTCAACACCTGAAACTTTCTTTTTATCATAAGTGAAGCGCTCAGCTTTCACGTAATTGATAAAGTCTGCTCCATTTTCAACCGCTTTTTTAATAATTTCAAGCGTTAGTCTGGCATCATCTGTACGGTACTCAACATAATATCCTGCACCTTTTAGACCATCTTGTTTTACTAAAGGTTCTTTTTCAGTCGCTTCAGCAGCACTCAGCATTTTTCTGCGCTCCTGCTTTTTAACACCTGCAAGATAATCATATACACGCAGACCAAGAGATGTTGAAAACTTACCGAATGTACCACCTTTGTGAATCGGCAGCATCATCCATTCCGGAGACGTTACGTGTGGAGCATTTTCAAATACAATTGCACGCTCTTTACCTACTTCAGCAACCAGCTTTACTTCAAATTGCTTTAAATAACGGAGTCCACCGTGTACAAGCTTAGTTGAGCGGCTTGATGTACCGCCGGCAAAGTCCTGCATTTCAATAACTGCCACTTTCATTCTTCGCGTTACTGCATCAAGCGCAATTCCTGCACCTGTAATACCACCACCAATAATGACTAGATCGTACACTTCCTCTGACATTTTCTTCAGCTTATCCGCTCTGTTGGCACTTGAAAAATTCATAAATATCCTCCTTTAATCTAAACCTCTTAAAATGGTAATTTTTGTAAAAGTAGAAAAAGAGAGACCGAATCCATATATGAAAATCTCATAATGAATCCAGGCCTCTCTGCTCTCTACCCCGTTTATTAACTTGGTACTATCATAGCATAAATGAGGTTTACTTAAAAGCCTGAGCTGCTTTTACTGCTTTTTGCCACCCGCTGTAAAGCTGATCACTGTTTTCCTTATCCATAACAGGATCAAATTCTTTATCAGTGTTCCACATTTCTGCTATTTCTTCTTTACTTTCCCAGAATCCTACAGCAAGACCCGCAAGATAAGCTGCTCCAAGCGCGGTTGTTTCACTGATTACCGGACGCTCAACAGGAACGTTTAAAAGATCACTCTGGAACTGCATAAGGAAGTCATTTTGAACCGCTCCACCGTCCACACGAAGCTTTTTCAGTTCAATCCCTGAATCTTTTTCCATCGCATCAAGCACATCTTTTGTCTGGTACGCAAGACTCTCAAGTACCGCACGGACGAAATGTTCTTTAGAAGAACCGCGCGTCAGACCGAAGACCGCTCCTCTGACATCACTATCCCAATAAGGAGTTCCAAGTCCGACAAATGCCGGTACGACATACACACCGTCAGTCGAATCGACTCTCTTTGCGTAGTCCTCACTTGCTGCGGCTGTTTTAAGCATTCTCATTCCGTCACGAAGCCACTGAATCGCACTTCCTGCTACAAAAATACTGCCTTCAAGCGCATATTCAACTTTTCCGTCCATTCCCCACGCAAGGGTTGTTAACAGCCCGCTTTCCGACTTCACCGCTTTATCACCTGTGTTCATCAGCATAAAGCATCCTGTACCATATGTGTTTTTGGCCATCCCCGTTTTATAGCAGGCCTGACCGAAAAGTGCTGCCTGCTGATCCCCTGCAGCCCCTGCGATTGGAATCTGCTTTCCAAAGAAATGGTGCGGTGCTGTTTTAGCATAGATTTCTGAAGAAGCCTTTACTTCCGGCAGCATTGATTCAGGTACTGTGAGATGCTCTAACAGCTCCTGATCCCATTTAAGGTCGTATATGTTATACATGAGCGTTCTTGATGCATTTGAATAATCAGTTACGTGCGCTTCACCACCTGAAAGTTTCCAGATCAGCCACGTATCAATTGTGCCGAAAAGAAGATCTCCTTTTTCTGCTCTTTCTCTTACACCATCTACGTTATCTAGAATCCACTTAACTTTTGTGCCTGAGAAATAGGCATCTATCAAAAGACCGGTTTTTTCCCTGAACGTATCATTTAAGCCCTGGTCTTTCAGTTCATTACAAATATCAGCCGTTTGTCTGGATTGCCACACAATCGCATTATAAACAGGCATTCCTGTGTGCTTATCCCATACCACCGCGGTCTCCCGCTGGTTCGTAATACCAATACCTTCTATCTGATCAGGCTTAACTTCCGCTTCGGAAAGAACAGACGCGATTACTGAAAGAATTGAACCCCATATTTCATTAGCATTATGCTCAACCCAGCCAGGCTTAGGGAAAATCTGTTCAAATTCTTTTTGAGCAATTTTAACAATCTCACCTTTTTTATTAAATAGAATCGCTCTAGAGCTTGTTGTACCCTGATCTAGTGATAAAATAAATTTTTCCATTTGAAATTCCTCCCTGATAAATTATTGGATTAATGAAGTTTGTTTCTTATCAATTAAGTACGCAGCCAGCAAACATAGTAGTGTTACCGCTGCCATGATCCAGAACATGACATGAAAGTCTCCGGAAAATATATATCTGTAAAACAGTCCGCCAAACGACCCGCCAAGAACCGGTCCCAGGATCGGAATCCAACTGTATCCCCAGTTAGAATTACCCTTCCCGCTGATTGGTAAAACAAAATGAGCAATCCTCGGACCAAGGTCACGCGCAGGATTAATTGCATATCCTGTTGTTCCACCAAGCGATAACCCGATCGCAACAATTAAAGTACCTACAATCAGTGGATTCAGGCCTTCTGTAAAATCATTTGCACCGATAAATAATATTCCCACTACAAGAATAAAAGTTCCAATGATTTCACTCAGCAGATTTGAAAAGTTATGCGGAATAGCTGGTCCCGTTGAGAAAACCCCTAATTTCGCACCCTGATCTTCTGTAACCTTCCAGTGAGGGAGGAAGTGAAGCCACACTAGTGTTGCACCAATAAACGCTCCTGCAATCTGCGCTAACATATACCCAGGTACCTGCGCCCAACTGAAATCTCCGTTAAATGCGAGCCCTAATGTTACAGCCGGATTTAAATGGGCACCACTAAACTGCCCTACGGCATACACGCCCATTGAGACAGCTAGCCCCCAGCCAATTGCAATCGCTACCCAGCCGGCACCTTCTGCAAGAGATTTTTTCAGGTTGACGTTCGCTACAACGCCTCCCCCAAATAAGATTAAAACAGCTGTGCCAATTAATTCTGCGATGTATTCATTCATCTCTAATCCTCCTAAATGATGAAAAGAAAAAAGACCCACAGATTCCCTTTATAAATAAAATAGGATCTGTGAGTCTCTTGGTCTCTTCACGTTTTATTAACTTGAGGATTATAATATCAGTTCATGAAAACGCTGTCAATCTATTTGCCGAAAATTGTCCAAAGTTCTTTTGAAGAAGTCGAAATGGCACTGGCACCTGCATTAAGCGCCGCCTGCACCTCTTCGGGATCATCAATCAATCCCCCGGCAATGATCGGTTTGCCGGTTTCTGTTTTAATTCTCTCAATCATTTTAGGTACAACACCAGGAAGCAGCTCAATATAATCAGGATCAGACTGTCTGATCAGTTCGACACTTCTTCTATATGCATTGGAATCGATGACAAAAGTCCGCTGAATCGCTTTTACATTAAGCTCACGGGCTCTCTTTACAACATTTTTTCTTGTGGAAATAATACCGTACGGCTTAACCGTCTGACATATATATTCACATGCATATTCATCATTTGAGAGCCCCTGAATCAGGTCCATGTGTAGAAACATTTTTTTGTTTTTACTATTGGCGTAATCAAATACACTTTTAACCATACCTACATGAAGATCCAGAAATACACCATATTCAAAAGAATACTTAAGCATTTTATCAAAATCTTTCATCGAATGAACGGCAGGCAGAATTTTCTGGTTACCAAATTCCATACGTCACCTACTTTATAATTTACATTACACGCTTGAACATTTTTTCCATTTCATATGTGGAAAAATGAATAATAACAGGTCTGCCGTGAGGACATGTAAACGGGTCTACACATTCAGACAACTGATCGAGCAATGATTCCATATCATCTGTTTTGAGATAGTGATTTGCTTTTATAGATCTTTTACAACTCATAAGAATAGCTACTTCTTCTCTAAGTTGATAGCGGTCTATTTTTCTATTTGTTAATAGCTGCTCAATCATTTCTTCAATGGTCTCATGTTCTTCCCCTTCAGGAAACCACGCAGGATGAGCTCTTACAATTAAACTGTTTTGACCGAACTCTTCAGCTATAACACCTGACTGTTCAAGGAGGTGAATATTTTCTTTGATTTTAATGAATTGATCATTAGAAAAATCAAAGGTTATCGGTACGAGGAGGTCCTGAACATCACCCGGGTCACGGGCAAGCTTTTCTCTAAAATATTCATACTTAATTCTTTCCTGCGCTGCATGCTGATCGATCATATATAAGCCTTCTTCACTCTGACAGATAATATAAGTTCCGTGAGCCTGTCCGATTACAGAAAGCTCAGGCATTCTTTTACGCTCCTCCTGTACCTGCTCAGACTCTTCATATAAAGGTGGTTCAGATTGATCCGGTTCTGTCAAAGCAGGTTCAGTAACTGGCGTTTTAATAGCAGCAGGAACTTCTTCTCTGAACTCTGACTCTCTCACAAATGACTGTTCAGCTGCTTCATGCTTTTTACTCGGCAGATTCCAGTCAAATGAAGTCTGCTCACTCTGTCTTTTCGGCTCTTTCTTTTCAGTCAAACCGCTTGGAATCAGCGTTTCTTTTCTAAAAGTTTTTTTAATTGTTTCTGAGATCACATGCTGCAGTTCTTTTTCTTTACTAAACCGCACTTCCTGTTTTGACGGGTGTACATTTACATCAACGAGTATCGGGTCCATTTCAATTGATAATAAAATGACAGGGAATCTGCCGATCGGAAGCATGGTACGGTAACCTTCAAGCACTGACTTGGTAATACCGTAATTTTTAATATAACGGCCATTTACAAGAATAGAAACATAGCTCTTTGATGCTCTTGTAATCTCCGGGAGCGCAGCCCAGCCTGAAACATTGAAATCCAGTGAATCTCCTTTAAAAGGGACCATCTTCTTCACTGTCTGCATACCATATATAGCAGCAAGCACCTGGCGTACATCTCCCTGACCGTTTGTATGAAGAAGCGTTCTCCCGTTATGGATCAGTCTGATTGAAATCTCGGGATGAGATAGCGCCAGCCTATTCACAATATCAGTAATATTACCGAGCTCAGTATTAATTGTTTTCATATACTTTAGTCTTGCAGGAGTATTGTAAAAAAGCTCTTCCACTTTGATATCAGTGCCTTTTCTTGCAGGGGCAGCACTTTGGCTGATCAATCTGCCTCCGTGAATGACAGCGGCAGTCCCCTGCCCACCTGTTGAAGAAGCGATCTCAACTTTTGACACAGAGGCAATACTTGGCAGCGCTTCCCCTCTGAAACCGAGCGTCTTGATTCTGAAGAGATCATGTTCATTTTTTATTTTACTCGTTGCATGCCTTGAAAATGCAGTCAGCAGATCCTCCTCTGCTATTCCGTCTCCATTGTCTTTAATTCTGATGCTTGAAAGACCAGCTTCTACTAAATCAATTTCGATAATTGTAGAATGAGCATCGATGGCATTTTCCATCAGCTCTTTCACGACTGAAGCAGGCCGTTCAACTACTTCACCTGCAGCAATTTTATTCGATAAAAATTCATTGAGCTGCTGAATCCGTCCCATATCGATCTCCTCCCATTATTTTGACTCAGCCAGGAGCTTACCAGCTTTTTTCTGAAGTTTATAAAGCTCATTCATTGCTTCCATTGGTGTCATTTCCAGCACATTGAGCTCCTGGATTTCTTTCAATACTGCACTTTCATCAACCGCGGTTTTTTCAGTTATATCAAACAGCGTCATCTGCTCTCTAGATTCACCAGCCTCTTTTTCAGCTTCAAATAGAGTAAGCAATTCGTTCGCCCGATTAATCAGCGACGGAGGCAATTCTGCCAGTTCAGCTACATGAATTCCGTAGCTTTTATCAGCAGGACCTTCTTTTACTTTATGAAGGAATACGACTTTGCCGTCCTGTTCAGCAGCAGCCACATGGATATTTTTCAATCGCTTCAACTTTGAAGACAGCTCAACCAGTTCATGATAGTGGGTAGAAAATAGTGTTTTAGCTTTAATTGAATCATGAACATACTCAATGATTGCCTGCGCAAGAGACATCCCATCATACGTGGAGGTACCACGCCCTATTTCATCAAATAATATCAGGCTATTATCAGTCGCATGTTCAAGCGCATGTTTTGCTTCAAGCATTTCCACCATAAAGGTACTTTGTCCACTTACAAGATCATCCGCCGCACCAATTCTTGTGAAAATCCGGTCAAACACAGGAAGCTCTGCATAGTCTGCCGGGACAAAGCAGCCCATTTGCGCCATCACGGAAATCAGTGCAATCTGCCGCATAAATGTACTTTTCCCAGACATATTAGGCCCTGTAATTAAAAGCATAGACCGTTCTTTATCCATTTTGCATGAATTAGGTACATACTCGTTCATATTCATTACTTTTTCAATAACGGGGTGTCTGCCTTCTTGAATATCAAGCTGTTTTGTCTTTGAAAAGACCGGTTTTACATAATGCCTCTTTTCACTGACAAACGCAAATGATTGCAGCACATCAATTTCACTAATTTCTTTTGCAAGCTGCTGAATCCGGGGGATTTCCTGCTTCACATGCTCTCTGACAACCTGGAAGATCTGCTGTTCAAGTTCAACCGACTTTTCTTCAGCTTCTAAAATCAGTGTTTCTTTTTCTTTGAGCTCCGGGGTGATATACCGCTCGGCATTTGCAAGTGTCTGACGTCTTTCGTATCGATCATCATTTAAAGACGTAAGGTTTGCTTTAGTGATTTCAATGTAATAGCCAAATATCCGGTTATAACCGATTTTAAGTGATTTTATCCCTGTAATTGATCTTTCCTTCTGTTCGAGTTCCGCAATCCATTTCTTCCCGTTCCGGCTTGCATCCTTATATTGATCAAGCTCTTCGGAATAACCATCTTTAATGAAATTTCCATCCTTGATTGTAATCGGTGCCTGATCATCAATTGCTGCATCTAGCAGATCAGCAAGATCTATACAGGCATCCATTTCATCAGCTCTTTTGATCAGACCGTTATCCGGGATTTCTTTTAGCTGTTCTTTAATAAATGGTACCTGTTGCAGTGACTTTTTCAGCTGCACAAGGTCTCTCGGACTGATCGAACCAAATGCTACGCGGCCTGCAAGTCTCTCAAGATCATATACATTCTGCAGCAGTTCTCTTAAAGATTCACGCTCAAAAAAATGATTCTTCAGACTTTCAACAAGACCAAGCCTTTCTTTAATATCTGACTGATTAATCAAAGGCCTTTCAACCCAAGACTTTAACTGCCTGCTGCCCATCGCTGTGACTGTCTCATCAAGCAGCCAGACAAGAGATCCTTTTTTAGCACCACTGCGGTTATTCTCAGTCAGTTCAAGATTTCTTTTTGAATTGGGGTCAATCTGCAAATAAGCACTAACTTCATACTGTTCAGTCTGCTGCAGATGGTCAAGCGCTCTTTTTTGAGTGTCTGTCGTATAATGCAGCAGAAGACTGATCCCCCGCTTTACCTCCTCACCTTCAAGAAGGGATAAAAGTGTTTCATCAAAAAACAGCTCTTCCTGCTCGACTTTTGAAATGGATGTGATTCCTCTGTCTCTGAATTTACCGATCAATTTCTCACTGACTGAAGCAGGTAAAATTATTTCTTTCGCTTTTATCAATGACATTTCCTGAAGAAGAAGATCTTCACTTTCAACAACCGAAGCTTTTGATTCTCCTGTAGACAGATCCAAATAGGCAATACTGTATCGTTCACCGTTGAGCTGGACAGCTGAGCCAAGGAAATGATTCTCACGGTCATTGACAGTAGTCACAGCTGTACCTGGTGTAATCATTTGAACAATTTCTCTTTTAACAACGCCTTTAGCATGCTTCGGATCTTCCGTCTGCTCACAAAGCGCCACCTTATAACCTTTATCAATCAGTTTTTCTATGTAAGCTGCTGCTGAATGATACGGAACACCACACATCGGAATTTTATCTTCTTTATTTCCTCCACGGGCTGTTAATGTAATTTCAAGTTCTTTTGATGCCTTGAGTGCATCATCAAAAAACATTTCATAAAAATCTCCGAGCCTGAAAAATAAAAAAGCATCAGGCACCTCTGCTTTTATCCTTAAGTATTGCTGCATCATTGGTGTGTATTTCGTCAAAACCATTCTCTCCGTTCGTCATCATAATATATGTGAAGAGTATAGCATAAATACCCTCTGATCACTTACCTGTATACCTGTCAATTCATTAAAAAAACACTGTCCGGGGACAGTGTTTAATCGTGATCAAATACATTTTGATTGATATGTTCAAGTTCTTCATCAAGATCGTAACCTTCCCAGTCATCATCTGAAGGCTGTTCATGCGTAAAAGCAACGCATACTTTGGTTTCTCCAACACATTCTGCTGCAATTTCTCTTTCTGCATGAACAACAATATGCTGGCCCTTATCTGAAATCTCAGCCTCTATACAATTCGGCTGCTGAAGCACTCTTGCAATGACTTCGTGATCATTCCTTGCGTCCTTATCGCGGTATCTTAGATTAATCTCATCTCTATAGTTTACATTTTCAATCATTACAGATGTTTTAGTGTTGTGATGGTGTGAATACCAGACATTCAGCTCATATGATCCATTCACTTCAATTTTATGACCGGATTTTTTTGCCGCGTATTTATGATTGATAATCCAGCAACCCAGAATGCTCGATGGTTTGTGCGGCGGCTGAACAGTATGTTTAGCTTTCACATATTTACGCCCTTTTGCGACCACCGATTTCGTAATGATCTCACGGTATTCCGTCATTAAAGCGGCCTCCTTTCATTTCTCCCTTATCTTATGCACAGGATTCAAAACATGTGCAAATAACCCGGTATACTCTTAATAACAACGTTGTTATTTTAATTAACAATTATAATAATTGTTTGTTTTTATCATATGATTTATACTTTCATTAATAATAACGTTATTATTTCGAGGTGATGATATGTCTATAACAATTAAAGATATCGCAAGAGAAGCTAACGTCAGTTTTTCTACTGTCTCTAAAGCACTAAATGACAGCCCGCTTGTAAAAGAACCTACAAAACAGATGATTCTTGCTTTAGCAAAAGAGATGGGCTACGAAATTAATACATCTGCTAAAATACTTGCTACAGGCAAATCCAACGCAGTCGGGATATACTGTCCTTCTATTACAAAACCGGCGTATGCAGCTGCATGCCTAGAGATTAGTCATCAGCTGAAATTGCGCGGATTTCTCCCGGCACTTTCTACATCCTCATTCAATGATGCTAAGGAGTTGTTCTCCCGGTTAAAAGTCGCATGTATTATCATACTCGATCAACAGGATTTTTATTTCACTAACGTGGACTTCACTTATAACCCTTATACAGAAAATAATGAAACGAAAGAGCGATTTTACGCGTTAAAAAAGGATGCCGCTATAAAAGCTGCATCCCTCCTCACTCATTCCGGTCATCATTCCGTTCTTACCGTGAGTGAATATGAAGAAGACTGGTTAAGTGAAGTGATAAAAAAAGAAGCGCTATTTGATAAAGTGCACCATTGTTATGTGAATACAAATGACCTTGAGCGCTTATTTACAGCAATTAAAAAGGCGCTGGATCAAACTTTACCTGATGCCATTATGTGCTCAAGCCGAAAATTGGCAGAACTGACACTGATGATCAGTAAGAGTCTGGGGCTGAATATTCCTGTTGAGTGCTCGATAATAGCGTATGAGGAAAATATTGAACCGGGTTCTCCTATTTCCTTATTCGGTTATTCAGCAGAAAAATCAGCAGTAAAAACCGCTGATTATATTACTGCTAAGATTAATGAACAGGAATTTGATTATGTAAACAATAAACCCGAAATTATGCTTAATTACACAGTAAAGCTCTAATAATAACAACGTTATTATTAGAGCTTTACTTAATTTTTATTTATTTTCTCATATGCTTCCTTATCTAGGTGCGCATCAGTCTTACTTAAGATAGAGACAGCTTCTTTTCTGTCTTCTTCCTTTACATAAAATTCAAGGAGATAATGAAAAGTGTCTGAAGAATCTGCCTGGCTTATTACATCGCGGTCTGTAATAATTCCTGTATTTGGTGATGAATTTGTAGTAAAGCTTAACGCGGGAAGCAAAAACGGATTGCTGTCAGTATCAGGTATCGAATCGATTCTTGCATCTCTGATTGGACACCTCTGTAATTTTGCTAATGCAGTTTCTGCATCACTTTCATTTTTAAAATAGGCCTGTAAATGATGTTCCATCTTCATCCTCCTCAGCAGTACAGTTTACAGCACTTTTACCCTTAATCCACCCCTTTAAACCATTCACAATTTCTGGTATGCACGTTTTAAAAATATGAAAGCAGCTCCAGTATATGAACTGAGCTGCTTTCATCTTCACATTGATCGGACAACTTGAAGGGTGTTTACCCTTCAGTAAGGTTCCCCCATCCTTTTTTGCTTTGGTGTTAAATGATTATACTAAGCCTTTTTTTAAAAGAATCCTAACTTCTTAGGGCTGTAGCTGACCAGCATATTTTTAGTCTGCTGATAATGATCAAGCATCATCTTATGATTCTCACGACCGATACCTGACATCTTATAACCGCCAAATGCTGCGTGTGCAGGGTATTGATGGTAACAGTTTGTCCAGACACGTCCAGCCTGGATTCCTCTTCCGAAGCGGTATGCAGTATTTACATTTCTTGTCCAGATGCCCGCACCAAGACCGTATAGTGTATCATTTGCGATCTCCATTGCCTCTTCATCTGTCTTAAAAGTCGTAACTGATAGAACCGGTCCAAAAATTTCTTCCTGGAAGATTCTCATATCGTTTGTTCCTTTAAAAATTGTCGGCTGAATGTAATACCCTTCAGCAAATTCGCCTTCTTTTTTATTGATGTCTCCACCTGTTACAAGTTCGGCTCCTTCTTCTTTACCAATCTGAAGGTATTTCTGGATTTTTTCCATTTGTTCAGTCGATGCCTGTGCACCCATCATTGTATTAGGGTCAAGCGGATTACCGGTGTTAATTTCTTTGACTCTCTTTACAACACGAGCCATAAATTCATCATATATATCTTCATGGATTAATGCTCTTGAAGGACAAGTACAAACTTCACCCTGGTTGAGTGCGAACATTAAAAGCCCTTCTACAGCCTTATCTACAAATTCGTCATCCTGGTCCATAATATCTTTAAAGAAAATGTTCGGTGACTTACCACCAAGCTCAAGCGTAACCGGAATCAGGTTTTGAGATGCGTATTCCATAATCATACGGCCAGTTGTTGTTTCCCCTGTAAATGCAATTTTTGCAATCCGTTTACTTGATGCAAGCGGCTTACCTGCTTCAAGTCCGAATCCATTTACAATATTCACTACTCCTTTAGGCAGAAGATCTCCTACCAGTTCCATCAATACAAGTATAGATGAAGGTGTCTGCTCTGCAGGTTTTAACACAACGCAGTTACCTGCAGCAAGTGCAGGTGCAAGCTTCCAGACCGCCATTAAAAGCGGGAAGTTCCAGGGTATAATCTGCCCCACAACACCAAGCGGTTCATGGAAATGATACGCAACTGTATCATGATCAATCTCACCAAGTGTGCCTTCCTGTGCACGGATTACACCGGCAAAATACCTGAAATGGTCAATTGCAAGCGGAATGTCTGCATTCAGGGTTTCTCGTACCGCTTTTCCATTTTCCCATGTCTCAGCTACTGCAAGCATTTCAAGGTTTTCTTCCATCCTGTCAGCAATCTTATTAAGAATAACTGACCTTTCTGTAACAGAAGTTTTACCCCAGGCATCCTTTGCCGCATGTGCTGCATCAAGTGCTTTTTCAATATCTTCTTCAGTGGAACGTGCAATCTGGCAAAACGTTTTGCCATCTACCGGAGAAGGATTATCAAAATACTGCCCCTTAACAGGTGCTACCCATTCCCCTCCTATGAAGTTATCATATTTTTCTTTGAAATTTACTAGAGATCCATCAGTATTCGGATTTGCGTAAGTCATTATTTTTCCCCCTATATTTAATAATAGTTGTACTGAATTTCTCCCTATCCCCCTTTATGTAATCGCTTTCATTTTAACGGAAAATATTAAGCTCTCATATTGAGCCATATTTCATTTTTATCAAATATTAAGATCATTGTCAATTTTCAGAACAAAATAGATAAAAAAGGATCCGGATGTAAGATCCGGATCCTATATCTAATTTTATGAACAGCTGCCGCCCGGTGCATTTTTTACTTGAGCACCAGTTTCACCCTTCATAACATCTCCGCCTGTCTGACGGATAATCTCATCTGTTACAGTGTTCGACACCGTGTTAGCCACCATTTGCAGAAGATCATTGACTTCAGTTTGTGACTGCTTAAATTCCTGTACAATCGGAATTTCATCAATTTCATTTTCCACTTTTTCGATTTTAGCTTCGATCATTTTCAGCGCCTCATGCTTACCATAGTGCTGAAAATTAACTGCCTGCTTCTGAAGGCTTCTCAGGCTGGCAATTTTCTCTCTTATTTTCTGGTTTTCCTGAATCTGTGCTTCAGCGCGTTTGAAAAAATCTACTTCTTCTGTTTCTGTAATCATCTGTGCAAGTTCTTTTGCACGTGCGATAATTTCTTTTTTAGTATATTTCTTTTCCATTATCCATTCACTCCTGCTGGTTCCTCTGCTTCAACCAGTTCACCATTCAGGCTCCAGGTTCTAGCATCAGTAATTTTGACCATGACTCTTTTTCCAACGATCTCTTTTGGCCCTTTAAAGTTAACTAGTTTACTTGTTCTTGTATAGCCCGAGAGGACTTCAGCGTTTTTGCGGCTTTCACCTTCTACTAATACTTCAATTGTCTGACCCTCAAGCTTTTTCATTGCTGCAAGAGACATGTCATTCACGAGATTATTTAAACGCTGCAAGCGCTCTTTTTTAACCTCCATCGGGACATTATCCTTCATCTTTGCAGCAGGTGTACCTTCTCGTGGAGAGTAGATATAAGTAAATGCAGTTTCGAATCCAACTTCTTTATATAAAGAGAGCGTTTCTTCAAACTGCTCTTCAGTCTCATTCGGGAATCCGACAATAATGTCTGTTGTCAGCACTGCATTGGGGATTGCTTTTCTAATCTTTCCAACAAGTGTTAAAAACTGCTCCCGTGTATATTTTCTAGCCATCAGCTTGAGCACCTGAGATGATCCGTGCTGAACCGGAAGATGAATGTGCTCTACTAGATTTCCACCCTTTGAGAGTACTTCGATTAAATAATCATCAAAGTCTCTTGGATGACTTGTTGTAAACCTGATCCTCGGGATGTCAATCTTTCTTAGCTCGTCCATCAGCTGCCCAAGACCATATTCCATATCCTTCAGATCTTTACCGTAAGCATTCACATTCTGCCCAAGCAGGGTAATTTCCTGATAACCTTGAGCAGCAAGGTGTCTGACTTCCTGAATAATATCCTCAGGACGCCTGCTTCGCTCTTTTCCTCTGGTGTAAGGGACAATACAGTATGTACAGAATTTGTCACAGCCGTACATAATATTTACCCACCCTTTAATGGCACCTTTTCTGACTTTAGGAAGATTCTCAATTACATCCCCCTCTTTAGACCATACTTCAATCACCATTTCCTTACTCATATATGCTTCATTCAAAATGTTCGGAAGGCGGTGAATGTTATGAGTACCAAAGATCATATCAATGTGAGGGTGCGTTTTAAGAATTTTATTTACAACTGATTCTTCCTGAGACATACATCCGCATACACCAATCAGCAAATCCGGCTTTTCAAGCTTTAACGGCTTTAGATGACCGATTTCACCGAACACTTTATTTTCAGCGTTTTCACGGATGGCACAAGTATTTAATAAAATTACATCTGCATCTTCAGTTGTATCAGTCGGCTCATATCCGAGCTGCAGGAAAATACCTGCCATCACTTCAGTGTCATGCTCATTCATCTGACAGCCATAAGTACGGATATAAAACTTACGTCCTTTACCCATTCCCTGCAAGGACTGATCTATTTTAAAATCTTCATGATAATTCACATCTTCTTTACCGCGTCTTTTTGCATCTTTTAACGATGGCGGGCTATAAACAGTCTGAAAGTATTGACTATAGTCTTTTTCTTTCTTCTGTCCCTCTGATGTCTGAGTGGCATCCTGACTGGCAAGGCGCTGCTCTTCATTCATCCTGATGTCCCCTTTCTTCCCGTCGATATTCATAAACAGAGTTAAAAAACCCCATGTTACACAAGTATAAATGTAAATTGAGTCACTGACAACACAACTGATATGGATGTCGATAAATTGACTCAATTCCAATCACTTCAGCATAAAAGCGCACGCTTTACACACGTGCGCTTTTACCTTCACATGAATTCTTTGACAAGAGAATTAAAATACTCCTCATCAAGCTTCAGGTTTTGCTTACTGAGCGGCGCTTCATCATACCCGTCAATCAGCTCCTGATAAGAAGGCTGCTCGATATCCTGATAGATCAGACCGGTTACAAGACCATCATGCTTCATAAGTGTCTGCATTGCGGCTTCTTTATTACCTGCGTCATAATCTTCAATCTCAGTGAGCTTCACCAGATTTTCTTTAAACCAGTCATACGTATTTACTTTATTGTAGGTAACACATGGACTGAATACATTGATAAGAGAAAACCCTTTATGATTTAACCCCTGCTCAATCAGGCTTGTCAGTTCTTTCAGGTCTGAGGAAAAGCCCTGTGCGACAAATGTAGCACCTGAAGTCAGTGCCATTTCCATTGGGTTAATAGAAGGCTCAATTGCGCCTTTAGGTGTTGATTTCGTTTTGAAACCCGCCGAAGAACGCGGGGACGTCTGACCCTTTGTTAGCCCATAAATCTGATTGTCCATAACAATATAAGTCATATCGATATTTCTTCTGATTGCATGAATTGTATGACCAAGTCCAATAGCAAACCCGTCTCCATCTCCTCCTGATGCAATGACGGTCAAGTCCCTGTTAGCCATTTTAACACCTTGTGCAAGTGGAAGTGCACGGCCGTGAATACTGTGAAAGCCATATGAATTAATATAACCTGAAATTCTTCCTGAACAACCGATACCTGAGATGACAGCGAGATTTCCAGGTGTTAATCCGACATTTGCTGATGCACGCTGGATTGCAGCCTGAACTGAGAAATCTCCGCATCCAGGACACCAGTTAG
The DNA here is from genome assembly GCA_000818095.1 of Jeotgalibacillus malaysiensis. Lineage (NCBI taxonomy): Bacteria > Bacillati > Bacillota > Bacilli > Caryophanales > Caryophanaceae > Jeotgalibacillus > Jeotgalibacillus malaysiensis. The sequence goes on along the minus strand of CP009416.1, from coordinate 1,645,635 downwards.
GCTTAACATTATTTCTGAAATCTTTAAATGTAACCACTTAAATCAGCTCCTTCGTTAATAATTCAACTTCTGAAGGTAAAAACGGTGTTCCGTCATACTTCTTCAGGCTGTGAATTTTTGAAGCCATTCCGACATTCATTTTGATTAATGATGCCAGCTGCCCCGTCGCATTATGTTCAGCTACTACTACTTTCTTTGCCTTTTCCATTAGTGGTGCAAGCTGATCTGTCGGGAAAGGATGCAGTAATCTGATATGTGCATGATTAACTTTCAGTCCCTGCTCCTCAAGTCTTTCCTGTGCTTCTTCAAGTGCTCCGCGTGTAGAATTAAAACCAACAAGTAAGATATCTGAATCCTCATGCTTTGCATTGTCTATATCCACCGCTTTATAGAGTGAAACCTGAATAAGCTTTCTCATTCTTTTATCCATCTGAACCTGACGATTCAATGAGGATTCTGAGGGCTTTCCGGTCTCATCATGCTCAACACCTGTAACGTGATGTATACCGTTTTTCATCCCTGGAAGTACCCTGTTTGAAACCCCGTCTTCCGTCACTTCATACCGTTTGAAATATTGTTTCGGTTCGAGCTCAGAAAGGTCTGATTCGTCTGTCACGAGCTTACCTCTGCCGATCTGGACCTTAGAATAATCTAAAGGATCCACAGACTGTTTACCAAGTGAAAGCTGTAAGTCAGATAAAACGATAACAGGACACTGATACTTTTCAGCAAGATTAAATGCATCGATTGTATCGTAAAATGCTTCTTCAGCTGTACTAGGTGCCAGAACAATTTTTGGAATATCGCCATGGGAACCGTAAATCATCTGCATCAGATCCGACTGTTCCTGCTTTGTCGGCAATCCGGTTGACGGTCCACCGCGCTGCGTATCAACGATTACAAGCGGCTGTTCAGTCATTCCTGATAAGCCGATTGATTCCATCATTAAAGATAAACCCGGTCCTGCTGATGCTGTAAATGCTCTTACACCTGCATAATTTGATCCGATCGCCATAGTGGCAGCTGCAATCTCATCTTCAGTCTGGATTACTGCTCCGCCCAATGCAGGAAGCTTTTTAATTAAGTATTCCATAATTTCAGAAGCCGGCGTGATTGGGTAAGCAGCCATAAATCTTACACCTGCAGAGATCGCACCGAGTGCAATAGCATCGTTTCCAATCATATACATTCTCTGAATTCCATCTGCTTCTTCAAGTTTATGGGAACCTTTTTTATCTGCAAGCAATTCATAAGTTGCTTTAAAACCAGCTTCAATTGCTTCCATATTCTTCTGCACTACAATCTCACCTTTACGATTAAAGGTTTCCTGCAGTACTTTTGAAAAAACATCTGTCGGCAGGTCCATAATGGCGCAGGTTGCACCAATCGCAACCATGTTTTTCATTAATGATGTGCCAAGTTCAGAAGCAATTTCAGTAAAAGGCACGATAATCAATTCCGCCTGACAATCTTCAGGATTAACCGGCTTGAATTTTGCGTCTGCTACAATTACACCATCTGAACCCATTTCGTGATAATTCACATCGATCGTTTCCTGATCAAATGCTACTAATATATCCAGACGGTCTTCTACCGCTCTGACGCGGGTCGTACTGACTCTAATTTTATTATTTGTGTGTCCACCTTTAATTCTCGAAGAAAAATGTCTGTAGCCATATAAGAAATAACCAAGACGGTTCATAGCCATGGAAAAGATTTCGCCTGTACTTTCAATTCCTTCTCCCTGCTGACCGCCCACTTTCCAGGAAAGCTGCTGTTTCATTCTAATCTCTCCTTCAACTGCGCAATATGTAGAAATTCATCATTGTTCATTTTATCACGTTTACTGAAGCGGCACATCTATTTGAAGAGACATGCAGTAAATTCAGTCCTTTGGTTGAATATTAGTTTACATAATAATATTACTATATACAAAATCAAAAGCCGCTGCAAAAGCAGCGGCTTACTCTTACCTTGGTTCAATAATTAATTTAATGGCGGTTCTTTTTTCCTTCAATCTGAATATCTGTAAATGCTGGAATACAGATCAGATCAATCCCTGCCTGTGCCACAAAACCTCTTGAGATGGCGACCGCTTTGACCGCCTGATTCAGCGCTCCTGCACCAATCGCCTGAACTTCAACAAAGCCTTTTTCTCTCAAAACACCTGCTAATGCACCTGCCACTGAATTTGGATTAGATTTTGACGATACTTTTAATACATTCAACTGCAGATCCCCCTTCTTCAACCGCTAACATGTGCTAGTGTCCATTCACTATATTCCATTTAGCGTGAAGTTATGCAGAAGGAAGCAATATTACAGTGTTTAAAAAGGATGGTCTTCATTAATTAAGATGCGATCAATAGACAAAGCGTTACCTGATTTCCGATCCAGTGTAATCAGACAGCCGCTTAAAATCGCTCTGCCGGTCTTAGGCACTTCAAACCTTGAAGGTAAGCCTGTAATAAAACGCTTTAGTACTGCTTCTTTTTCCATCCCTAAAATTGCATCGTAAGGTCCGGTCATCCCTACATCTGATAAATATGCTGTTCCCCCAGGAAGAATTCTGTTATCTGCAGTTTGAACATGTGTATGGGTACCGACCACTGCAGACGCTTTACCGTCAAGATACCAGCCCATAGCCTGCTTCTCGCTTGTAGCCTCTGCATGGAAATCAACAAATACAAATGGCGTCTGTCTCTTTGCCTCTGTGACCGCCTGTCTCACTGCGGGAAAAGGATCATCTACAGGATTCATAAAGGTTCTGCCCAGCGCATTCACTACTGCGACTTCAGCACTGCCCGCCTGAAAAAAGCGGATCCCTTTACCCGGTGTTCCTTTAGGATAATTAAGCGGTCTGACAAGCTGATCCGCTTTATCAACAAAATTGAATAAGTCTTTATTATCCCAGGTGTGATTCCCGAGAGTGATCATATCAGCTCCTGCCTGAATCAGCTGATCATAAATTTTTTGCGTGATTCCTCGTCCAGACGCAGCATTTTCACCATTTACGATCACCGCATCCGGCTCATGTCTTTCTTTTAATTTTGGAAGGTATTCATCTATCATTTCTCTCCCGGGAGAACCTACAACGTCTCCAATAAAAAGTATTTTCATTATATTCCTCTTTCTAAATATGGACTTTGTTCAAACTTTAGCATGAAAAGTTCGACGTTTCAATATAACGGCTAATCCCCTGCCTAAAAATTGAACAAGTTAAAAGCGATGTGCTGAAGCACATCGCTTTGATTATTTCGCGTATTCAACAGCCCTTGTTTCTCTAATGACTGTTACTTTAATGTGACCAGGATAATTCAGCTCTTCTTCGATCTGCTTGCGAATATCACGAGCAAGTCTGTGAGCGGTCAGGTCATCAATCTGCTCAGGACGAACCATTATACGAATTTCGCGGCCCGCCTGGATAGCAAATGATTTTTCAACACCTTCATAGCCTTCAGAGATTTCTTCAAGGCGTTCAAGTCTTCTGATATAGTTTTCAAGCGTTTCACTTCTTGCGCCCGGTCTAGCTGCTGAAAGTGCATCAGCTGCTGCAACGAGTACCGCAATGACTGAAGTTGCTTCATAATCACCGTGGTGTGACGCGATACTGTTAATCACTACAGGATGTTCCTTATACTTAGTTGCAAGTTCCACACCAATTTCAACGTGACTGCCTTCAACCTCATGGTCAATCGCTTTACCGATATCGTGAAGGAGTCCTGCTCTTCGTGCCAGCGCAACATCCTCACCCAGTTCAGCTGCAAGTAAGCCTGAAAGGTAAGCCACCTCAGTAGAATGCTTGAGTACATTTTGTCCGTAACTTGTACGGTATTTCAGCCTGCCAAGAATTTTGATCAGATCCGGGTGAAGCCCGTGTACACCAACATCAAATGTCGTCTGTTCACCGATTTCACGAATATGCTCGTCTACTTCACGACGTGCCTTATCAACCATTTCCTCAATTCTTGCAGGGTGAATGCGCCCATCCTGAACCAGTTTTTCAAGCGCAATTCTTGCTGTTTCTCTTCTGATAGGATCGAATCCTGATAGAATAACCGCTTCCGGTGTATCATCAATAATAAGATCAATTCCTGTCAGCGTTTCCAGCGTTCTGATATTTCGTCCTTCCCTTCCGATGATGCGGCCTTTCATTTCATCATTCGGCAGGTTTACGACAGAAACAGTGGTTTCAGCCACATGGTCAGCCGCACACCTTTGAATTGCCAGAGACAGCAGTTCTCTTGCTTTCTTCTCTGATTCTTCTTTTGCACGGTTTTCCTGTTCTTTCACCATAACTGCAATATCCTGTGACAGTTCTTTCTCTACCTGATCAAGTATAATTGCTTTCGCTTCTTCGCGCGTCAGTCCAGATACACGTTCAAGTTCGAGCTCTTGCTTTTGAACCATCTCCTCCACTTTGCTTTCCATCTCTTCAATATGTTGTTGTCTTTCATGCAGTGATTGATCTTTACGTTCCTGCATTGACTCCCGCTTATTAAGCGAGTCATCTTTGCGATCCAGGTTTTCTTCCCGCTGCATCAGGCGGTTTTCCTGCTTTTGCAGTTCATTTCTGCGTTCACGGAGTTCTGCTTCAATTTCTGAGCGAAGTTTATGATTCTCATCTTTCGCTTCAAGCAGCGCTTCTTTCTTCAGTGCCTCTGCTTCACGTTTCCCGTTTGCCAGGATTTGTTCAACAGTTCCTTTCGCACCGCCGACTTTCGCGTCCATCATGAATTTGTGTATCAAATAACCAACAACCACACCGACGATAATGCCAGCCAAAATGAAGGTGATCTCGAATGCTCCCATCGTATTCACCTCCTCTTGCTTATTCTCTTCATGCTTGTCTTTTCAGGATCTTCCGAATGCTCACGGAAGACTTCATGACATTTACTTATCAATTAGAAAAATTGAAAAATATACAATCTTAATTTTAAGTCTGCAATTTTTCATTGTCAAGTAACCTTGAATAATCTGTCCTATAACATTTTAATAAGAAAAAAGGCAGGAGTCATTTTCCCGCCTTTTTAAAGTCCTATTACTTATCTTCAAGCAGATCAAATTCTTCTGCTTCTGCATCATCTTGTTCATTTTCAGGTGCTTTATGAGCCTGATCCATACCATAATGCTCCCGGATCTTCAGAAGGATCTGCTGGCGCAGGTCTGTATTCTCTTTCAGGAACTGCTTCGCATTCTCGCGTCCCTGACCAAGACGTTCACCTTCATAAGAATACCATGAGCCGCTCTTTTGGACGATATCCGCTTCTGCACCAAGGTCAATGATTTCTCCTTCTTTTGAAATCCCTTCACCATACATAATATCTACTTCCGCAATACGGAATGGTGGCGCAACTTTATTCTTGACGACCTTAATACGCGTTTTGTTTCCAACCATATCATTACCCTGCTTCAGTGTTTCTGCACGGCGTACATCAAGGCGCACTGAAGAGTAGAACTTAAGGGCACGTCCGCCTGGTGTAGTTTCCGGGCTTCCGAACATCACGCCTACTTTTTCACGAATCTGATTAATAAAGATTGCAATTGTATTTGATTTACTGATTGCACCTGAAAGCTTTCGAAGTGCCTGAGACATTAAACGCGCCTGCAGACCAACGTGTGAATCTCCCATTTCTCCTTCGATTTCCGCTTTTGGTACAAGTGCCGCTACTGAATCGACGATCACAATCTCAACCGCTCCGCTTCGTACCAGGGCTTCAGCAATCTCAAGTGCCTGTTCACCGGTATCCGGCTGTGATAAAAGCAATTCATCTATGTTAACTCCAAGCTTTTGTGCATATACAGGATCAAGTGCGTGCTCAGCATCGATAAAAGCAGCCTGTCCGCCATTTGCCTGTACCTCAGCGATTGCATGAAGTGCAACTGTCGTTTTACCTGAACTTTCAGGACCGTAGATTTCAATTACACGGCCTCTAGGGTATCCGCCTACCCCAAGTGCTGCATCGAGTGAAACGGAACCGCTTGATACTGTATTTACTCTTCTGTCTGTCTGTTCTCCAAGCTTCATGATTGAACCTTTACCGAACTGTTTTTCTATCTGTTTAAGCGCCATATCGAGCGCTGCCTGACGATCACTCACATTAATTCCTCCTTTAAAATAGACGCCACGATGACGTCTCATAACCTAACTCTACTATACTCTTTTTCAGAACAGATAACAAGTAAAAACCGAACATTTATTCGTATTTTTTTAAAAGATCATTTTTAACAGGTATGTGCTAAAAAAACACTGATCAACCTGCAAAAATGATCTTTTTAATCCGGTCATATTTGAAATTCAGATTGTTATTATACTTTCAACGGACCCGCATCTTTCTCAATCAGCTGAATAAGTGAATAAATACCGTATTTTACCGCACTGATTCTTTTAAAGTTTCTGTCTCCTTTTAATGTCAGTGTGAAGGAAGCCGTATATCCGCTCGAGAGTGAAACACCAATCCATACTGTGCCCTCAGCAATACCATGATAGTCCCCCGGACCCGCAACGCCTGTAAAGCTGATACCCACATCACTGCCGAACTTTATACGGATTTGTTGTGCCATGGATTCAGCGCATTCCCGGCTTACAGCACCGTACTGATCTAAAAGGTCCTTCTCTACGCCAAGTACATTTTTCTTTGCTTCATCTGTATAGACTGTAATGCCACCAGAAAGGTAATTACTTGCTCCCGGGATTGAAGCAAGTTCTGAAGAGAAGAGCCCACCCGTGAGACTTTCAGCTGAGGATACAGTCATTTTCTTATGTTCAAGCAGCAAAGACAGCTTTTGTAAAAGATTGTTCTGATCATATCCGTAGCAATAATCACCAACTCTGTCTTCGATCACTCTAACCATCTGATCCACAAGGTGTTCAGCTTCATTTAAGTCACTGCTTCTTGCAGTAACTCTGAGCGTTACCTCACCGTCTTCAGCAAGGGGTGCGATTGTTGGATTTGACTGTTCGCTTAGAATATCCTCTATGCGGGATTCAAGGTCTGCTTCACCTATACCGAAAAAACGCATCACTTTTGAATGAATTGAACTGTTTTCAGTTTTATGGTGCTGCAGATAAGGAAGTACCTGGTCAACAAGCATCGGCTTCATTTCACGCGGAGGCCCTGGCAGTAAAAGATAGCTTTTATCACCAGAAGACTTCAGCATTCCTGGAGCCATCCCGTGAAAATTAAAGAATACCGTACTGTCTTCAAGCACGAGAGCCTGCTTGCGGTTATTTTCTGTCATAGTAGTTCCTGTCTGGATAAAATACTGCTCTATTGCTTTTAAAGACTCTTCATCATAGGAAAGTCCGCAGGCGAGAAAGTCCGCTGTCGTTTCTTTTGTTAAATCGTCTTTAGTAGGTCCCAAACCACCTGTAATAATAATCAGATCAGATCTCTTATCAGCATGGGAAAGCGTTTGTAAAAGCCGCTCTTCATTGTCTCCCACCACACTGTGATGATAGACATTGATTCCTGATTCCGCGAGCCTCGCAGAGATAAATTGTGCATTAGTATTGGCAATCTGACCAAGCAAAAGTTCAGACCCCACTGCAATAATTTCAGCATTCATATAGGTAGCTCCTTATTTGGAATCTTTAAAAGCACCCCAGTTTTTGATAAAGTAATCAACTCCGGACCAGATCGTGAAAAATGCCGCAATATAGAGGGCAATTAAATCAAACGGTACATTAAACATCGTAAAGAATATATTGTGAAGCAGCAGCGCTGAAATGGCCACAATCTGCATCCACATTTTAATTTTACCAAGCATGGCAGCAGCGTGTACTTCCCCGGTTCCAGCAAGTACGAGTCTAAGACCGGTAATAGCAAATTCACGTGAAATGATCACAATCACAATCCATGACGGAGCCATTTGCAGCTCAACGAGAATAATCAATGCTGCTGAAACAAGAAGTTTGTCAGCAAGAGGGTCAAGAAATTTCCCCAGGTTTGTTACCTGATTATACTTTCTTGCATAATAACCATCCACCCAGTCGGTTGTAGCTGCAAAAATAAAAATCAGTGCCCCAACAAAGTGCGCAACCGGCATTTCCGCGCCAAGAAGAGTGATTTCCCCCCAGCCGAAATCAACCAGCATAATCACCATAAATAATGGGATCAGAAAAATTCTTGAAATCGTGATCTTATTAGGTACATTCATATTAGTGCTCCTTTAAATCTGATATTTTCTACTTATTAATTAATAGCCTTCCCTTACATCTATGTAAACCCCAATCAAAAAAATAGTCATCACGCATGATGACTATTTTAAAGATTATGATGGATTTTGCACTTCAAAAATCATGTTTTGGGTAATGATATCTGTTGCGCCGAAGTCCACCTGTTCTCCGTTAATGGAAACTGTAGTACCTGGAGCACTTCCAACGCGGATCCGGAACCAATTCAGATCAGTTGCATCAAAGGTTAGTTCTTCGCTGCCTGAAAGCATCTGATCCACCAGCTGATTGCCTGACTGATCTGTAATTCCAACCCATGTAGAATCAGAATTAATCGTCACAGTCAGCTCTTCAGATGAAGAGATCTGATAATTAGTTGTGTCACCTTCAGTACCTGCGTTTTCAATTTCCAGTGCAGGTGTTTCAGGCTCTGCAGGCTCTTCTTCAGCTTCTGCTGGCTCCTCTTCAACATCTTCCTCTGCAGTTTCTTCAGCAGGTTCTTCTTCAACAGCTTGCTCAGTATCATCAGACTGATCAAGTGATACAGCTTCTTCCTGCTGAACCTCTTCATTTCCCTGCGGTTCATCACCGTCAGCTGACATAAAAGACTGCACAAGGACATATGCAAGTGCCACAATCCCTACTACAAACACAGCCATTACTGCAGTAGGTATGAATCTGAAGGCAGTGGATGTATTTTTACTACCTCTGGTTTTAACCCTTGAAAGTTGAGTAGGCATGTGGTCATCCTGGTTTTTAGGAATATCGGAAGCATAATTTTCAAATAATTCATCTACATTCAGATTTACTGCCTCAGCGTATTGCTTAATAAATGCCCGTATATAAAATGCTCCAGGCATCATTGAGTAATCTCCCTCTTCAATCCCCTGGAGATATCTTTTTTGTATTTTTGTTAACCCCTGAAGCTCTTCAAGAGAGTAGCCTTTCGCTTCTCTGGCTTCTTTCAGGCGGTTTCCTAGTTCTGTCAATGTTTACACCTGCCAATGCTTAAAATTCAAATTCCCCAAAATCTGATCCGCTGAACATTGCATTTTTGTGCATTAATTCATATGTAATTTCTTCGTCCGGATCGTGTCTCAGTTCAATAATATAATCAAAGTCATCAATCGAATATTCAGAGTTCTCAACAAAAATATCCGGGTGCTCTATCACTTTGATGGATGGCATTCTCATAATTTCCCGTACGAGCTGCCAGTGCTTATCTGAAGCGCGCTGGGTTGATACAACGCCATCTATAATAAATAAATTGTTTTCATTATATTCATCAGGAATTAATTTATCACGGACTGTCTGCTTAAGAAGAGTGGATGACATAAACAGCCATTTTTTATTTGCGCACACACTTGCCGCAACGATTGACTCTGTTTTGCCAACACGCGGTAAGCCGCGTATACCGATTAATTTATGACCATCCTGTTTATAAAGTTCTGCCATGAAATCCACAAGCAGCCCCAGTTCATCACGAATAAACCTGAATGTTTTTTTATCATCAGCATCTCTTTGGATATATCTGCCGTGCCGGACTGCCATTCGGTCACGCAGTTTCGGCTCTCTCAGCTTCGTCATCTGAATCGTGTCCATCGTGCGCAGAATGAGTTCAAGTCTGACAATTTGCTCATCACTTCTTGCAAGCAGCAGCATACCTCTGCGACCTTCATCGACGCCATTGATTGTTACAATATTAATTGAAAGCATACCAAGCAAAGATGATATGTCACCAAGCAGTCCAGGACGGTTCTTTTGAATTTCGTATTCGAGGTACCATTCCTTTTTCTCCATGGTGTCAGCTCCTTTATAGTTAACACGGTTCAAGTCAGCTGTTATTTTCAGCTTCAGACAATCATGATCTTTCAAACAGCTAAATATAAAAAACATTCATATCTATATGGTTAATAATAAATCATTTGAATGGATTAGAAAAGGAAAAACAGAAATTGTATCGAAATAAGTAGAAAATTGCCTCCTCACAGACTGAGGAGGCAATTTTCTACTTAATGATTCACTGAACCGCCTGAAAGACGGATCATCAGGTTTGCCAGTACGTGCTGTTCTTTTTCATCTGCAGCTCTCCAGAGGTCTGCAAGTACACGTTCCTGTTCATTTTTCGGATCAACGTTTTTTGCAAGGTAATCCCCGATCTGAAAGGCTACTTCTGACATTTTTTCTTTATCCATTCCCTGTTTTTGAGCTGCAATGACTTTATCACCTAAAAAGTCTTTCCACTGCTGCCAGTTATCCAGTATCGACATCATCTTTTCCTCCTTTATTGGTGAACCTCACCCGGCTCATCAATAGTATGGCTGCAGGAGTTGAAATTATGCGATTCAGCTGTACCAGCCGCCGTTTACAGACAAAATATGACCATTTATATAGCTCGACTGCGGTCCTGCAAGAAACATAACTGCATCAGCAATTTCATCCGGGCGTGCAAATCTTCCTGCAGGAATCTCTTCAGCTATTTCCTTCTTAACTTCGTCGGAATAATGATCTGTCATTTTGGTATTGACTGCACCAGGGGCAACTGCATTTACACGTATATCACTTGGGGCAAGTTCCTTAGCAAGTGCTTTAACAAAAGCGATTTGAGCACCTTTTACAGTAGAGTACATCACTTCATAGGAAGCACCTGTTTCTCCCCATATTGAGCTGACAAAAATAATGGATGAATTTGTTTTGTGACGCATCGCCGGTATCAGACCACGAATCATTCTGACGGGCTGATATAAATGAACATTCCATAGCTTTTCAATTTCATGATCAGGCATCTCTTCAAACAGTCCCTCGTAGTGATGTCCTCCTGCATGAATAATCATATCCGGCTTAAGAATATGTTCATTTACAATGTCTACTGCATCCTGATCTGACAGGTCAAGTTTGAGTGGGATTAACTGACCATCGCGCGTTGTATGACTGCTTAATTCATTAAGCGGTTCACTGTTGGTATTAAACTGGGCAAGTACAGTACAATCAGCCTCGAGGAGTTTTTTGCATATTTCAACGCCGATTCCTCCGCTGCTGCCGAGGACGAGTGCGATTTTATCCATTTACTTTAGGCAGGATATAAAAGCTGGTCATTCTGTCTTCGCTGACAAGTTCAGAAAAAGCTTCATTTACATCCTCTAGTGTTAATGTTTCTAGAACAGGAACTGCCTCGAAAAGATCCATATCGTTAAAAGCATAGCGGGTAAATTGATTCGCAATAAACTCCGGGGAGTTCAATGATCGCAAAAACCCTCCGATATTTTTCTTTTTAACTGACTGGAGCTGCTCTTCACTGATAGAAGGAGCTTTAACTTCCTCAAGCAGAATTTGTTTAATTCTTGCTGATAGTTTCTCCGGGTTTGATGAGTTACTGCCAATTAACGCAAAGCCAAAATTGTTTTCCTGGGTGAAGTCGTATGAGAAGTGGTCATCTATCAGCCCTTCTTCATATAGTGCGGTGTAGTGTTTTGATGTCTTTCCAAATAACACATCCAGCGCTGTATTGACAGATAGTTCTTTTTTCATCAGACGCTCGCCGCTGATGTCTTTTTCATTGGATTTGATGCCTACCATACACTTTGCTACCTGAACATCCATATGAAGCTCATGATGGGCCCTATTGACTTCTTCAGGCTCATCTACAAACTTCCGGTCAATCTCTTCTTTCGGATCGAAATGCTTTTGCTGCTGATTTCCCCTTACATATTTCATCACATCTTCAGGGTCTACCGAACCGACAATGAATAACATCATGTTAGAAGGATGATAAAACGTGTGATAGCACTGGTATAGATGATCCTTAGTAATTGAGGAAATCGATTTCACGGTTCCTGCTATATCCACCTTTACCGGATGATGTTTGAACATATTTTCAATCGCTCCGAAGTACAGACGCCAGTCAGCATTATCATCGTACATTGTGATTTCCTGGCCGATAATGCCTTTCTCTTTTTCAACTGTTTCCTCTGTAAAATAAGGCGATTGTACAAAATCTATTAATACATCAAGGTTTTTCTCAAAGTGAGAGGTGCTTGAGAATAAGTAAGCGGTTCTGGTAAAGGATGTAAAGGCATTCGCAGAAGCTCCATTCATACTGAATTTCTGGAATACGTCGCCTTCTTCTTTTTCAAACATTTTATGCTCAAGGAAATGGGCCACACCATCAGGCACCTGGACTAAATTTTCTTCTCCGAGCGGAACAAATTGGTTATCAATTGAACCGTATTTAGTTGTAAAGGTAGCGAAAGTTTTATTAAAATCTTTTTTCGGCAATATGCATACCTGCAGGCCATTTTCCATTGTTTCCATATATAATGCTTCATTGAGCTGAGTAAATTCCTTTTTATGCACTTTCAGCCACCTCCTTAGCAGTTAATACGTAGGTTGTATCTTTTATCAGCTTATTAGCTGCCTTTATAACGTTCTCTTTAGTCACATCTTCTATGCCTTTAAACCAATCCTGGATCTTTACAGGAATACCTGCTGTCTCACCCTGATAAAGCACCTCAACAATTCCTCTTGGGGAGTCAAGTGTTTCAAGCATCTGATTTGTCATTACTGCTTTTGTCTGACTCAGCTCCTGATCAGAAATTTCACCGCTTTTAATTAACTCAAGCTGACGCTCAATAATTTCTTCTGCTTTTTCAATTTTACCAGGGTCAACACCTGACATGATGACAATTAATCCTTTATGACTCTCAAGCCTGCTTGCAGCATAATAGGCCAGGCTCTCTTTTTCACGGACATTAATAAAGAGCTTCGAATGAGGAAAGCCCCCAAGAATACCATTCATAACAGCCATTGACAGATAATCATCATCTCCATAGACAGTCTGCGATCTGTATCCAATATTTAATTTCCCCTGTTTTATCTGCTGCTTTTCAACAACTTTTTTCGATTCATCAATTTTTATATGCTGCTGCTTGGCATAGATATTTTCACGTTCACCTAATGAAAATTTCTCATTGCAAAGCGCTTCAATCTGATCCGTTTCAACGTCGCCGACAATATATAAATCCACTTCATCATTTTGTATCATTTGATTGTAGGTATTAAACAGACTTTCAGGGGTTACACGCTCAAGTTCAGTTTCGATTCCATTAGGATGCAGTGCATATGCCTCGTCACTACACATTTCCTCGACTAGTCTTTGAGATGCATAGCGCATTTTATCGTCTTTAACCGCTTTTAATTTCTGCATAAGCGTACGCTTTTCAGCTTCTGTAACCTTTTCACTGAATACACCATCCTCAAGCAAGGGGTTAAAGATCATTTCAGACAATACCTCGAGTGCCTTTTCTGTTAAAGGCGTTTTATCCTGAAGATATTTTTCGTTAGGAACATCTACTGCAAATGTCAGGATGTGATATTCCCCTTTTTTATTGACATCTACTGCAGCACTGGCACCATAAAGGTCATCAAGGTGACTTCTAAATATTGCGGTTGTCGGCCACTTATCTGTACTGCTCTGAAGTACATATGGCAGCAGTGCCCTTGCTGTGACATCATCTTTAGTCAGCAGAGATTTAAATTTAAAGACAAACTGATTCGTTTTAAATTTTTCTGTTTTAACAATTCTTATGTTCAGGCCGTTCTGTTTTATTTTATATTCATCTAAATGCATACAGGTTCCTCCCGGGTTCGTGGTTGCTTTATAGTATTTATATTCTCTACATTCACTATACATTTCTTGATACTTGTACAACAAGCATTTAAAGCTATAAAAAAAACCGCCTGACACTGAATCAGACGGTTTTATTTATTAGCGACTGCCTTTAATATATGGCTGTCCATTTGCTTTAGGCGCGTCAGCTCGTCCGATAAATCCAGCAAGTGCAAGGATTGTCAGAATGTATGGAGCTGAAAGTAAAATCCAGTTAGGCACATCCGCAAGAAGCGGGAAGCTTGAACCAATAATCGCAAGCGATTGTGCAAGACCGAAGAACATTGCTGCTCCCATTGCACCAAGCGGATGCCATTTACCAAAAATTACAGCGGCAAGAGCAATAAATCCCTGTCCGGTAATTGTACCGGCACTGAAATCCTGTGTAATAGTTTGTGCATACACACCGCCGCCAAGTCCACCAAAGATTCCCGAGATAAATACAGCAATATAACGCATTCTGTATACATTGATTCCCATTGTATCAGCGGCCATTGGGTGCTCACCCACAGATCGTAAGCGAAGTCCAAACGGTGTTTTATAAAGAACAAACCAAGCAATTACTGCAACAAATATTGCAAGGTAAGATGTAATATAGTTATTAAAGAAAATAGGTCCAATAACTGGAATGTCATAAAGTAATGGAATTCTCTCATAATAGAGTGGTACAGGTATTTGTGGTGTTTGCCCAGCTCCATACCAGTCCTTGATTAAATAAACTCCAAGTCCTAGTGCCAGGAAGTTAATCGCCACCCCACTGACAACCTGATCAGCTCTGAAAGAAATCGACGCAACTGCGTGAAGGAGTGAAAATAGTCCTCCGATCACCATAGCTGCAAGTAGCGCAATCCATGGTGTCCAGCCACCAAGAGCCGAAGCAAATGTAATATTAAATACAACTGCTGCAAAGGCACCAATGACCATCAGACCTTCAAGACCAATGTTAACCACACCAGACCGCTCTGAGAATACACCACCGAGTGCTGTGAAAATTAGCGGGGCTGATGCAAATAGCATGGATTTCACTAATATTTCAAACGCTGTTAATACATCCATTTATTTTGCCCCCTTTTTAAGACGCTGCAGCAGATACGCAATAATGTAACTAGATGCAACAAAGAAAATAATAATGGCAATAACAATTTCAACGAGTTCTGTAGGAACACCAGATTGCAGCGGCATAATCAATGCACCCTGTTTTAATATTCCAAAGAGCGCTGCTGCCAGGATAATACCTGAGGCTACGTTACCACCTAGAAGAGCTACTGCGATACCATCAAAGCCTACTCCAGAGAAAGCCCCATGAATAAATCCATAACCAAACGTTCCAAGACCCTCCATCGCTCCTCCAAGTCCTGCGAAAGCACCTGAGATGACCATTGAAAGAATAATATTGCGGTTTACGTTCATCCCAGCATATTCTGAAGCATGCTGATTAAAACCTACTGAGCGCAATTCAAAACCAGTTGTTGTTTTTTCAAGTACGACAAAATAGATGATCGCTGCTGCGAGCGCAAGAAAAATCCCGTAGTGCATTGTAGAAAATTCAGTCAGCGTTTCAAAAAATGGTGACTTCAGAGATGCAGACTCTGGTACTCGATCTGTAGTATTCTGTTCATCAGAAATAACATAACGAACAAGGTAGTTGCACAAGTGAAGTGCGATATAGTTCATCATGATTGTTACAATTACTTCGTGAACGCGAAGTTTTGCTTTTAACAGACCTGGAACAAACGCCCAAATCGCACCTGCAACTGCACCTGCAAGTATAGCCATTGGCAGGTGAATAATTTTAGGGAGATCAAACGCAAGTCCTACCCATACAGATGCTATCCAGCCTACTAGAAGTTGTCCTTCAACACCTATATTAAATAGACCTGTACGAAATGCGAATGCAACTGCAAGTCCTGCAAAGATATATGGAGTGATCTGTCTGACTGTTTCACCAATATAAAATCCTTCTCCAAGCGAACCAGCCAGAAGTGCTGAATAACCTTCAATCGGGTTATATCCAGACACAAGCATGACAATGGCTCCTACAATCAAGCCTAGAATAACTGAAATGACTGGAATCAGGATTTTTTGCCATTTACTAAATTGACTAAACATTTTCTGCTTCACCTGCCTTTTTCTTTGAACCCGCCATTAGTAATCCGAGTTCCTGCTCAGTAGTTGTTTTAGGATCGACGATTTCGATAATATTACCGTCATAGATAACAGCAATCCGATCGCTTACATTAATGATTTCTTCAAGTTCAAAAGAGACAAGCAAAACAGCTTTACCACTATCACGCTGTTCAATCAGACGCTTGTGGATAAATTCAATTGCTCCTACGTCAAGTCCACGTGTAGGCTGGGCAGCAATCAAAAGATCGGGATCACGGTCAATTTCACGACCAATGATGGCTTTTTGCTGGTTACCACCTGAGAGCGCACGTGCAGGAGTCATTTCTGACGGAGTCCGCACATCAAATTCCTGAATCAGTTTTTTGGCCTGCTTATTAATCTCTTTATTATTTAACAGACTGTATTTTGAATATGGTTTGTGGTAGTAAGTCTGCAACACCATGTTGTCACCGATTGGAAAGTCAAGGACCAGACCGTGTTTATGTCTGTCCTGTGGAATATGTCCCACACCCGCTTCAGTAATTTTCCTTGTTTTATAAGAAGACAAATCTTGATCGTTCAGCTTTATTTTTCCTGAAGTAATCTTTCTAAGTCCCGTAATGGCCTCGATCAGTTCAGATTGTCCGTTCCCATCAACCCCGGCAATTCCAACAATCTCCCCTGCTCTGACATTCAGATCAAGATCTTTCACTGCATTTACCCCACGGGAATCTTTCACGTTCAATTTTGATATTTCAAGTACATTATGCTTAGGGTTTGCTTCAGTTTTATCTGTTTTAAAAGTAACTTCACGTCCTACCATCAGACTTGCAAGCTGCGTTGGGGTTGCGCCTTCAACATCCAGCGTATCGATCCCTACTCCTTTTCTGATAACAGTTACGCGATCACACACCTCAATAATCTCTTTCAGCTTGTGAGTAATTAGAATGATTGATTTCCCTTCTGAAATTAGCGTTCTGAAAATCTGAATCAGTTCTTTGATTTCCTGTGGTGTTAAAACAGCTGTCGGCTCATCAAAAATGAGGATTTCAGCACCTCGGTATAACGTTTTTAAGATTTCCACTCGCTGTTGCATTCCAACAGAAATATCAGCAATCTTTGCCTTCGGGTCAACTTTAAGGCCATACCGGTCGGAAATTTCCTGAACTTCACGCTCAGCTTTTTTCATATCAATATTTAAACCTTTTTTAGGTTCCAGACCGAGCACAATATTTTCAGTTACAGTGAACGTATCTACAAGCATAAAGTGCTGGTGTACCATCCCGATCCCAAGGTCGTTAGCTACGTTCGGACTTGTAATTTTTACTTTTTCCCCGCGTACTTTTATTTCTCCCTTTTCAGGCTGATACAGGCCAAAAAGAACATTCATTAATGTAGATTTCCCTGCTCCGTTTTCTCCAAGCAGCGCATGAATTTCACCCTTCTTTAATTGAAGTGTGATATTATCATTGGCTACAATCCCCGGAAACTCTTTTCGGATGTCGAGCATTTCTATTACGTAATCCATCCGTTATCACTCCTTTATTTATCATGCGGTGGTAGGTTGAATGAGGTCTGACTTCTTTTTCCAGACCTGTTATGAAAAATGCTAAATGAAGAAGGAAGAAAATTCCCTTATTCAGTTAACATTCTTGCAAAAAAAAAGGGAATTTCAGGACTGATTCAGCCCCTCCATTCCCTATGCATTTGTTTTACTCAAGTGTAGATGGAACTTCAATCTCACCATCAACGATTTGCTGCTGGTAGTTAGCAATCTCGTCAAGGATTTCCTGTGACAGGTTGTCCTGGCTTTCAGCGATTGCAATACCTTCTTCCTGAATTCCGTACTCAATTACTTCTCCACCAGGGAAGTCGCCTTCCATTGCACGAGTAGAAATATCCTGGACAGCAACGTCAACACGCTTAACCATTGAAGTAAGTGTTACGTTATCATCACCAACCTGACCTTCTTCCCACTGGTCACGGTCAACTCCGATTACCCAAACCTGACGATCAGGGTCCTGCTGCTTAAGGTTTTTCGCTTCAGTGAATACACCGTTACCAGTTCCACCTGCTGCGTGATAAATTACGTCAACGCCAGAACCGTACATTGAAGCTGCGATCTGCTGACCACCCGCAGCGTCATTGAAGTCACCAGCGAATTCAATTTGAACTTCTGCATCTGGATTTACCGCTTCAACGCCAGCCTGGAAACCTGCTGCGAATTTATTGATCAGGTCAGATTCAACTCCTCCGACAAACCCAATCTGATCTGATTCAGTTGCCATACCTGCTGCAACACCTACAAGGAATGAACCTTCATGCTCTTTAAATGTAATTGAAGCAACGTTATCACCTTCAGAAACGTCATCTACAAGGGCAAAGTTAGTATCAGGGTTCTGACTTGCAACGTCTGTAATTGCCTGATTAAGAAGGAAACCGATACCAAAAACAAGGTTGAAGTCATTACGTACTGCAGTGTTCATGTTTGTTACATAGTCTGCATCGTTATTTGACTGGAAGTAAGTGTAACCGTCTGTACCTTCTTCAAGACCATTATCAGCTCCGAACTGCTGAAGACCTTCCCACGCTGACTGGTTGAATGATTTATCATCAACACCGCCAGTATCTGTTACCATTGCTACTTTAAAGTCACTTGTTTCTTCTGTGCCTTCTCCGCCGCCGTTGCCTTCATCAGTACCTGTGTCAGCTTCATCGCTTCCACATGCTGCAAGAACAGTACCTGCTGCAAGGATCATTGAAAGTGCTACTCCGTACTTACGCTTTTTCATTTTGTTACCCCCTAAAATTTTTCGTGTATTAGTAGGAATGCATAAATGCATTAAACACGCTTACGTACAACATGAAAACTAAATCGATCAGCTTTAAAATAATTCAGAGAATACAGAATAGGCTGATCCTTATCATCATAATGAAGCTGCTTTAAAACAAGTAAAGCAGTTTCAGGTTCACAACCGAGAATTGGCGAAACCTTCTCATGGTAGCCTGCAGGTTCAATGTGGGTTACGGCATAAGATATGTACATTCCCCCATTCTCCTCAAGCAAAGAGAAAATCGACCGGTCCTGGTGTGTAAAAGAAGTAGGCATCAAGTCTGTCGGGATTTTATCGACACAGTAAACCACCGGGTCACCGTTTGCTGTTCTGACACGTTCGATAATGGTCATATCATCATCTGGCGTGCAGTTAAAACGGTTAATATCCTCATCAGTCGGCTGATGAACAGAAGAACTTAAGAATACTGTTCCCGGTTCCATACCTGCCATCCGGATCATGTCAGTTACGCTGTATAACTGTTCGATCCCTGAAGAGAATAATGGTTTTGCGTTAACAAATGTTCCTACACCATGCCTTCTGACAATTCTGTTTTCTTCTTCGAGAATTCTCAGCGCTTCTCTTAGTGTAGCCCTGCTGATACCCAGCTGCCTTGAAAGTTCAAACTCCGAAGGCAGGCGTTCCTTTTCTTTATAAACGCCTTTGTCGATATCTTTCTTCAGTCTGTCAATTACCTGAAGATACAGATGCCGATTATCTGATTTAATAGTCATATAAAGACACCACCAACTCTTTTGACATCAGACATCTGATGTATTTCATTCCTACTAATCGAAAATACTATAACACTTTTCCTTTCTAAAAGGAATACAATTGTGTAGTTTTCACAAAAATTCTTTCTATTAAGTTACATAATAATTACATTTGTTACAGTATTATAAAAAACAGTGAAATGAAACCCTTAACATTGTTAATGAAAGGAAATTAAACATTTCTTTCTTACGTTATAGTATTTTTGAAAGCGGTAACAATAGTATAGCTTATTCTTTCATTCTTTGTATATAGGTCTGACATCAAAGGTCTGATTTTTTTCTAATTTCCGATTAAGCTGCTGAATTTGTAAATGTTTGCTGCTGTTGCACATCTAAAAGACGCTTTCAGTCATAATAATCAGACAACTTACAAAGCCATAAAAAAGCAGGGCATTGAAGCACCCTGCTTTTACAATTATTCATCTTCTACTTTTCCTTTTAATACTGTACGCGGCTTGCTGCCTTCATAAGGGCCTACTACACCCTGCTGTTCCATTGCATCGATTAATCTGGCTGCACGTGTATAACCGATTCTGAACCTTCTCTGAAGCATAGATACTGAGGCAGTCTGCATATCCACAACAAGATCAACAGCTTCTCCGTATAATTCATCATCTGATTCTTCGGGTTTTGATTCATCCACTTCATCAGGAATCATCTCTTCCTGATACTGTGCTTTTTGCTGTTCAATGACTGCATTAACTACTTTCTCAACTTCTTCATCACTTAAAAATGCTCCTTGAACACGAACAGGCTTATTTGCACCAACTGGCATAAACAACATATCCCCTCGCCCGAGGAGTTTTTCAGCTCCACCGGTATCGAGAATCGTTCTTGAATCAATCTGGGATGACACTGCAAATGCAATTCTCGATGGGATGTTCGCCTTGATTACCCCGGTGATGACATCAACTGAAGGTCTTTGGGTCGCGATGATCAAGTGAATACCCGCCGCTCTGGCCATCTGTGCAAGCCTTGTAATCGAATCCTCAACGTCATTAGAAGCAACCATCATCAGGTCTGCAAGCTCATCTACTATTACTACAATAAATGGAAGCTGAGGCTGTTTTTCTTCATTTTTTTCGTTATGCTTTCTTACATATTCATTATAACCCTCAATGTTTCTCGTGCCGGTATGTGAAAACAGGTCATATCGTCTTTCCATTTCACTGACTACTTTTTTCAGCGCCTGTGATGCTTTTCTAGCATCTGTTACAACAGGTGCCAGTAGATGAGGAATCCCGTTATAGACATTTAGCTCCACCATTTTGGGATCAATCATCATTAGTTTTACTTCATGCGGTTTAGCCCGCATCAGGATGGATACGATAATGCCATTAATACAAACAGACTTTCCGCTTCCTGTAGCGCCTGCTACAAGCATATGAGGCATTTTGTTCAGCTCGGCTGCAACTGCTTCTCCTGTAATATCTCTTCCAAGTCCAATCAGTAGCTTTGCATCGTCACGTTTATTTTTATTTGCTTCAAGAACTTCTCTTAAAGATACCATCGCTACTTCGGTATTTGGAACCTCTATACCGATTGCAGATTTGCCCGGAATCGGCGCTTCAATTCTGATGTCCTTTGCAGCAAGGGCAAGTGCAAGATCATCATTCAGGTTAACAATCTTACTAACCTTTACGCCAACATCAGGATGTACTTCATATTTTGTTACAGCAGGACCAAGATGCACCTGTGTAACTTTTGCAC
The DNA here is from genome assembly GCA_000818095.1 of Jeotgalibacillus malaysiensis. Classification (NCBI taxonomy): domain Bacteria; kingdom Bacillati; phylum Bacillota; class Bacilli; order Caryophanales; family Caryophanaceae; genus Jeotgalibacillus; species Jeotgalibacillus malaysiensis. The sequence continues at coordinate 1,624,372 of CP009416.1, read as the reverse complement.
GCACCCCAAAACTCTGGAAAGTCTTTTCAAGCTTAGAAGCATTTTTTTGTATTGCTTTGTATTCACTGCTTTGATCAGCATGTGGTGGGACTGCCAGCAGATCCAGAGCTGGTATTTGATACTCTTTATTTTCAACCTCTTCAACTCCCGGCGAGGCTGTAAATGCTTCAAGAGCCGGATCAGCAGCATCCTCTTCCACGTCAATGTCAGAAGGTGACTGTTCTTTTGGAGCAGATTCCTGCTGAACCGGAGCTGCTTTTTCTGCAAAACTTGATATCAGCGGTTCAAAGCCACTTGTTTCTTCAGTGTCTTCCTCTTCTGCATCACTCATTAATTCTTCAGCAGGTGCTTTATCTTTTGAAGCAGACCGTCTATTGATCTGAGTTTGCTTTCTTTTTGCTTTTTTAACCTGACGCTTTTCATCGATCCAGTCAGTAATCAGGGCAATTAATTCTCTCAGTTTTTTACCAGTCCAGCTGATGATCAATCGTCCTGTCTCACCAATTGATTTACCCGACAGCATCATCACGCCGATAATGATCAGTGTAGCTGAGGCAACCTTTGAACCGACAGAGCCAAACAACAGATTGAAAATTGAAAATATCAATGCACCGATCATTCCTGCACCTGCATTTTCAGTGAATTCATCTGTAAGAATTGTATGCGTCTGTACAAGCACGCTGTTGTCTGTGATCAGTTGATCCCGCGCCAGCTGATCAAATAATAATACGTGGCTTAAAAGGAATAAACTGATCAGGATCAGCAGACTGCCAATCATTCTTGAGCCTTTAAAAGAAGGAAAACCTCTGTAGAGAATGGCATATACTGACAATAAAATAATGGCAATAGGAAACAGCAGCTGAAAGTTACCGATTAAATACGTAAACATTAAAGTCAATACACGCCCGGCCGCCCCAAGCTCAAAAGCAGCAATCAGTGACAGTGCGATCATGATAATACCTGTTAACTCATATGTAAGAGGTGTACTCTTTTTCTTTGTTTTTCTGGTTTTCTTGCGTGTCTGTGGTTTTCTTTTTACCGGTTTTCTTTTGGCTTCAGCCATAAAAACAACCTCCTTTTCCGGCTGAAAAAAACAGACAGAAAAATTTCTGCCTGTTTTGATACTTACATTCAGACCATGCTGAACTTAGACTTCCATAATGATCGGTAAAATCATCGGACGGCGCTTTGTACGCGTATAAAGCAGATGATTAAGCGAGTCTCTGATCTCCTGCTTGATACCTGACCAGTCAAATGTACGGTTTTCAACGTTTTTCTCAACAATATTGCGCACTGCAGTTACAGACTCTTCCATAAGCTTTTCTGATTCTCTTACATAAACAAAGCCTCTTGAAATTACTTCAGGTCCTGCAGCGATTGTTTTTGTTTTGCGGTTTAACGTGACCACGACCAGTAATACACCATCCTGTGACAGTAATCTTCTGTCCCGTAGTACAATATTTCCTACATCACCGACACCTTTACCATCAATGAGTACATTACCTGTCTGCACTCTGCCACTCATTTTCATTTTACCGGACTGATATTCTACAATATCACCTTTATCAGCAATGAAAATATTAGCACGTGGAATACCCATCTCTTCAGCAAGGCGTCCGTGCGTAATTAAATGACGGTACTCGCCCTGAATTGGAATAAAATATTTCGGTTTCATCAGATTGATCATCATCTTCAGATCTTCCTGACTGCCGTGGCCGGAAACGTGTACATTCTTACTCGATGTAAGGACGTTAGCGCCGGCTTTTGTCATTTCGTTAACAGAACGATACAGGTATACTTCCATACCAGGAGATGGCGTGAACGTAATTAATACTGTATCACCTTCCTGAATATTTACGATCGGATGCGTCTGATTTGCCATACTTTCCATCACCTTAAATGGCTCATCGTGCGTTCCTGACAGAATGATGACAATTTCATCATTACGGTACTGATCAATTTCATTCGGTTTAATTCTTGTATCTTCATCATATGTTAAGTGCTCAAGTCTTGAAGCTACATTTACTACTCGCTCTGCTGCTTCACCAATCACAGCAACTTTTCTTCCTGAAGCAGCGGCTGCTTCAAAAATCTGCTGTATACGGATCAGGTTGGAAGCATAGCATGTAACAATGACTCTTCCGTTTGCCTGATTAATACTGTTTGAAACGTGTTTCTCAATCACCGCTTCAGATGTTGTATGACCGGGCTTTTCAGCTTCAGTACTATCTGAAAGCAGTGCAAATACACCTTTGTCACCAAGCTTAGCCATTTTACCAATATTGGATGCGTATCCACCTTTAGAAGCCTGGTCAAATTTAAATTCACCTGTATGTACAATCGCACCTTCTGAAGTGTGTATTGCAATACCAAGCGAGTCGGGAATACTGTGAGTTGTATTAAAGAATGTTACATTCACAGAATCAAACTTCATATTACTTTTCTCATGTACAGTGTAAAACTTCACGCGCTCTTTGAATCCGTACTCTTTCAGCAGCGCCTTAGCCAGGGCAACTGTTAACTTTGAACCGTAAACCGGGACTTTCACTTTTTCAAGCAAATAAGGCAGAGAGCCGATTGAATCATCGTGACCATGCGTCAGAAAGATCGCCTTCACACGCTCTTTATTTGCTTCAATGTATTGAAAATCCGGGATAACAATATCAATTCCGAACATTTCATCTTCAGGAAACATCAATCCTGAATCAATAATAAATAAGTCTTCGTCCACTTCAATCACGTACATGTTCTTTCCTATCTCGCCTACTCCGCCGAGAGGAATAATTTTTACTTTTTCATTTTTATCTTTAGACAAACCAATTTCCTCCTACAAATATGTTATCCGACCTTTTAAAACAGCTGTGTTCATTATACTGTAAGATTGGAAAACTGTACATGTATTTGTGAACTGCTGAGGCTTGATATCAGAAAGGTCTTTTTCCTATCCGGAAAAAGACCTTCTGGTGATCTTTATGACACTCGTGCTATTTCAGAACGAAAATGATTTACAGCCCGTAACAGGCTGTTTTCTTCTTCCGTATTGAGTTCAACTAGAGGCAGCCTTACACCACCGCACATCACACCCTGATGATTTAATGCTGATTTTACCGGTGAGGGGCTTGGTTGAGCAAACAGCGCTCTCGTTAAAGGTAAAAGCAGCTGATGGATTGCTGCAGCCTTTGAAAGATCTCCATTCTGGAAATAGCTGATCATTTTTTGCATTTCATTACCTGCAACGTGAGATGTAACGGATACAACGCCTGCTCCACCGATTGATAGCAGTGGCAGTGTCAAGCCATCGTCTCCGCTGTAGACCAGAAATTGATCATCAGTTCCTGCGATGATTTCAGTCATCTGATCGAGACTTCCGCTTGCTTCCTTAACAGCTACTATATTCGGCACTTTAGACAATTCAATCATTGTTGAAGGCTCAATATTAACAGCTGAGCGTCCCGGAATATTGTAGATCATAACAGGCAAACCAACCTGCTCTGCTATTGCTGTAAAATGCTTTTTTAATCCTGTCTGGCTCGGTTTGCTGTAATAAGGGGCTACAAGCATTACTGCATCAACTCCAGCCTCTTTAGCAGCGAGAGATAGTGTGATGCTTGATTCAGTATTGTTTGTTCCTGTACCGGCTACCACCGGGACTCTTCCATCTACAATTCTTACTGTCTCTTTGAACAGCTCCACTTTTTCATCAGAGGATAGTGTTGGTGATTCTCCTGTTGTACCTGCTACAACAAGTGAATCCGTGCCGTTTTCAATTAAGTGGTTAATAAGATTTTCCAGTCTGCTGAAATCAATGCGATTTTCCTGATCAAAAGGGGTCGCCATCGCAGTGGAAACTCTGCCAAAGTTCATTTTCTTCACTCCTGTATCGTTACTGTATCATGATTAATAAAAAATTCGTGCAGCAGTTGCTGGGCGGATGCCGATTTATGACTGTCAAGCAGAATCCAGAAAGTCATATGACTATCAGCTGTCTGCCAGATTCTGATTTTATTCTCTGTAAGCAGTGTTACAATTGCCGAAGCAACTCCTGGCCGTCCGGCGATGCTTGAGCCGATCAGTGCAATTTTTGATACGTTTTTTCTGCATCGGAAATCAATTTTATGCTGCTGCAAGAGATCATTCACGCGCTGAAAAGATTCATGATCGATTGTAAATTTCACTTCAACCGGCTGAATTGATATCAGATCAATACTGATCTCTTTTTCTGCAAGCAGTCTGAATAACTCATCACAATCCTGGGCACGGACTGAAATCTGCACCAGATTTTCTACTGCAGTGACGGAATGGACTGATTCAGCGTGCGATTCAGGTCCGATCCATGTTCCGCCTTCCCCGGTCAAATCACCGGTCCACAAAAGAATGCCGCCTTTACTTGCCCATTCAACTGCTTTTGGGTGAATAATTTTAGCACCCTGATGCGCCACGTGAAAGGCCTCATCATAATGAAGCCTTTTCACAACTGAGGCATGACTGACAATTTTCGGATCACCACTCATCATACCTGCTACATCAGTAAAAATTTTGCAATATTCCGCTTTAACATTTGCTGCAACTGCACATGCAGAAGTGTCACTTCCTCCTCTGCCCAGAGTGGATATTCTACCACTTACATCTATCCCCTGAAAGCCGGGTATAACAACGACTTCTGCATATGTCAAGGTTTCAAGCAGTTTTCGCGGATCAACAGAACATATATCAGCCAGATAGGTTTTGTCCGTTTTGATTCCTGCCTGCTCCCCCGTGAGAATCTCACATTTAATGCCCCTCTGATGCAGCGCTGCAGAAAAGACTGCTGCTGATATGAGCTCTCCGCATGATAATAAAAGAAATTGCTGATGATCAGGAAGACAATCTCGCTTAGTCAATGAATAAAGTGTATCAGTAGCATAGGGATCTCCTAATCTGCCCATAGCCGATACAATTACAATGACCTGTTTTTTCTGATCGAGTTCACGTCTTACATTCCGGACTGCAGCTTCCCTTTTGTGTTCATCAGATAATGAAGTACCACCGAATTTCAAGACTGAAATTGGCAATGTTACGCTCCTCTCTCTGAGTGCGTATTATACTAGTTTTAGTTTAATCAGGCTTTCTGCGATCTGTACTGAATTCCACGCAGCTCCCTTTAATAGGTTGTCAGATACAATCCACATATGGAATCCGTGATCTTCATCAGGATCTTTTCTGACCCTTCCTACAAATACATCGGTTTTGCCCGCTGCCGTACTTGGCATTGGGTATTCCTGCTCGCCGGGATTATCCTGTAATGTTACACCAGGTGCACCAGACAGGATTCTATGAATATCAGCTGTATCCTTACCCTTTGCATCTACTTCAATATAAACAGATTCAGCATGACCTGTTTCAACAGGCAGTCTGACACATGTTGCTGAAACCTTTAGCTCAGGCATATGCATAATTTTCTTTGTTTCATTGATCATCTTCATTTCCTCAAAGGTATATCCATTTGTATCAAATACATCGATCTGTGGAACTGCGTTAAAAGCAATCTGATAATGCTTCTTATCACCTTTAACCGGTAAGACATTCGCCTCTGGTTCTTCACCATTCAGGATTGCCTGCGACTGTGCCTTCATCTCATCAATTGCCTGCACACCTGCTCCGGACACTGCCTGATAAGTGGAGACAATTACTTTTGAAAGTCCCAGTTCTTTTCTGATTGGTTCTAATGCTGCTACCATTTGAATTGTAGAACAGTTCGGGTTCGCTATGATACCCTTATGATGCTGAAGATCCAGCTCATTTACCTCAGGAACGACAAGAGGCACATCCGGATCCATTCTGAATGCACTTGTATTATCTATAACAATTGCTCCACGTTTTGCCGCTTCCGGAGCCAGCTGCTTAGAAATGCCGCCTCCTGCTGAAAACAGCGCGATATCAATTCCTTCAAAGCTCTCAGGTGTTGCCTCTTCTACTGTTACCGGTGCCCCGTTAAATTGTATAGTCTGACCTGCTGATCTCGCTGAAGAAAGGAGTTTAATTTTTCCGACCGGAAAATCTCTCTGCTCAAGCATCGCAAGCATCTGAGTTCCAACTGCTCCTGTTGCTCCTACTACTGCTATGTTATATCCTGTACCCTTCATATAAAAAACTCCCTTCCACTCTTTCCCTGTAATGCGTTAGACAGGTAAAGCACTAATGTGTATTCATACAACACATTGTATCATTTATTCTTTGCTTTTCTCAATCTCTTTTATTCAAACCCTTTAATGTAATGACAGGCTGGTGCTGTTTTCCAATTAATGCTTCAGATACAGTCTGAGGAATTTCCTCCATATGAGCGACAAGGGAGTTCGGTTTATTTACGGGATCATCCTGACTGAAAGGAACAAAATAAACATTTTTTGCCCCCATCAGCTTCATCAGGTTCATCCCATTCAGTCCAAGACCATCATTTGTTGAAATGGCGATGACGACCGGTTTATGATTTCTCATTGTTGCTTTAGCTGCCATTAAAACAGGTGAATCTGTTAAGGCATTTGCAAGCTTGGCAAGTGAATTTCCTGTTAACGGGGCAATAACCATGCAATCAAGCGGTTCTGCAGGTCCAAGGGGCTCAGCTTCTGCTATAGACCTGATACACTTTCTACCGGCGGCTTTTTCAATTTTTTCAACCCACTCCTCCCCTTCACCGAACCTGGTGTTTGTCGTCTGCATTGTATAGCTCACGACTGGCATAATCTCAGCTCCAAGCTTTTTAAGGTGTTCAAGCTCCGGCAATGCAAGGTGATAAGTGCAATGAGAGCCCGTAAAACCAAAACCGATTCTCTTTCCTTTTAGCATCTCTTCATTCCCCTTTATTAATAATCTGATTAAGAATTGCCTTTGCGAGAATTTCACCTGCAGTTTTTGGTGCTACTAATCCAGGAAGACTTGGCGCTTCCAGATAACTGATATTTTTTTGCAACGCATGATCTTTTTGAGCGGCGGACGGGTTAGATGCGAGCTCTATTATTAATATGGTCGGATGACAGGCTGTTAAGGTGTTCTGATTAATTAATTCGATCGAAGGAATTGTATTGATCCAGATATCAGCCCTTGTTAAATGCGTTTTTAACTCCGTAAGGTCCCCGCCTGTTACACCCATTTCAATCATCCGGGCAATTTCTGACTTATCCGATGACAGCGCAGTGACTGAAGCGCCAAGTGCATGAAGTACTCTTGCTGCCGTCTTTCCAACCCTTCCACCGCCTGTGATAACGACACGGGATCCATGGATGGTAAAGTCAGTATGCTGAATAATCAGCAATAAGATTCCTTCAACAGTCGGAATTGAATTAGAAATTGCAATATCATCCTCTTCAAACAGATAAATAAATTGCTTTGCGCTTTCCTCTGACCAGGCCGTCTTTATACCAGTAAATAATAAACAGGTTTCCGGCAGCGTTAGTAACTGGTGTTCACTGATGAATAAGCTCCCTGCACTAAAAGATGATTTAATATAACCGCCAGCTCCTATTACGCTTCCCGGGAAGATGATTGCATCAAGTGCTTCAAATGGAAGCAGGTCTACATGGGTTTTCCTGTAACCGGGTTCAGAAAGATTTAATTGATCAAACCCGCAAAGAAAAACCTCTGCTCCCTTCTTACATAAAGCATCAGCAATGACAAGCTGTCTTGCGTCTCCTCCAATTACAGCTGTCTTTTTATTTGTCAGTTCCTTTTTCACACAGCATTCACTCACTTCATTCTTCTTTATTCTCCGGTATAGTATGTAATGGAGACTCAAGTGGTGACCGCTTGCCATGAATAAGAATAAGTTCCTTTCCTACTGCATGCACTGATTTCCAGGGAATTGCATATTCAGCTCTATTACTTTTGAATGGACTGATTTTCCCTGTCGGAACGAGAATATGAATGATTTCACTTGTTTCATCGTTGAATTCGATATCAGCATTTCCGAGGATGCCCATCTTTTCTGCCTGATCAATATCAATCATTTCTTTTCTATACAGCTCACTCATTCTCATCGTAACCCTCCAATTAAATAAAATTGCTGACCTTTTACTATATGTGCCCAAAAAGAATATATAAATAAAAGAGGGTGAGTCATCTCACCCTCTAACAGTTCTGCTGTATTTTTAATCATTCACCGATAGAAACAACTGTATACAAGCTTCAATTTTTATTAAACTGATACCTTTTCTCCCTGAGGTGATATCACAGAAGACGCAAATCTTCCGCCAAGAATCTGATCAGCAATTCTTTTAACAGAGTCCTGTGAAACCTGATCAATTTTCTCGATCATTTCATCCATAGAGCGGTGCCTTCTGAGCATCAGTTCATTTTTACCGTTTCTGCTCATTCTTGCATTCGTGCTTTCAAGTCCGAGTACTAAGTTACCTTTCAGCTGTTCTTTTGAAGAATGCAGTTCGTCATCTGTCAGACCGTCTGCTTTCAGCTTAGCTGTTGTGGATTGAATCGTTTCATAAAGTGCATCAAGCTGATCTGCACCGGTTCCTGCGTAAATTGTTAATAACCCACTGTCACGATGCGCTGAATGATAAGAAAAGACGGAATAAGCAAGACCTTTATCTTCTCTTACATCCTGAAACAGTCTTGATGACATGCTTCCGCCTAACACATTATTCATGACAATCAGACTATACGTATCTTCATGTCCGATCGGAAGCCCATCATAGCCAAGACATAGATGCGCCTGTTCGGTTTCTTTTTTTCTAGAAAGGTGTGTGTAATTAAATTCAGGCAATTCATTTGTTCTTTTTTCTTCAGCTGAAGCCGTGTAACTACCAAACAACGCTTCTACTTCTTTGATGAAATCTTCACTGATATTGCCTGCAACAGAGACGACAACATCTTCAGGACGATACATTTCATAAACGTACTTTTTCAGACCCTCACTTGAAAATGACTTTAACGTCGATTCAGTTCCAAGGATCGGATAACCAAGCGGATGGTTTCCATACACAGCTTCACCCAGAAGGTCGTGCACAATATCATCCGGTGTATCCTCATACATTTTTATTTCTTCAAGTACGACATTTTTTTCTTTTTCAAGCTCATCTTTATCGTACACTGAGTTGAAGAACATATCTGCAAGCACTTCTAAAGCATGCTTTGCGTGATTGTCCAGTACTTTTGCATAATAGCACGTGTATTCTTTTGATGTGAACGCATTAACGTGTCCACCGATTCGGTCGAACTTTTCAGCAATTCTTCTTGCTGAACGCTCCTTTGTTCCTTTGAACAACATATGCTCTATAAAATGGGAAATCCCGTTATTCTCCTGGCTTTCGTCTCTTGAGCCTGTACCAATCCAGATCCCCACTGCAGCTGATCTGACTGAAGGGATATGCTCATAGACAATTCTCAAACCGTTTTTACAAGTGTGACGTGTAATCATTTAAAACATCTCCTAAACTTATTGCACTTAATGAAACATTTTACTATGGATATAGGATTATTTCATCTAAAAAAGCTTTTAAAAGCTTGCAGCTATCCATTTTGACATAGAAAAACCGGCTATTTTAGCCGGTTTCTTCATTTTACTTTTGCTCTTCTCTTTCCTTTTGCTCTTTGATAACCGCTTTACGCGATAAGTTAACGCGTCCCTGGTTATCAATTTCTGTTACTTTTACTTCAATCTGATCGCCAAGTGAGAGAACATCTTCCACTTTGTTTGTGCGTTCTTCCTGCAGTTCAGAAATATGAACTAGACCATCCTTACCACTGAAGATTTCGACGAACGCGCCGAATTTTTCAATGCGCTTCACTTTACCAAGGTAGTTTTGACCAACTTTTGCTTCTCTGACCATGTCTTCAATGATCTGCTTCGCTTTTGCGTTCATTTCAGAATCAGCTGATGCAATGAATACCGTACCATCCTGCTCGATATCAATTTTAACACCAGTTTCTTCAATGATCTTGTTGATTGTTTTTCCGCTTGGTCCAATTACGTCACGGATCTTATCCGGGTTAATAGACAGCTGAATAATTTTCGGTGCATATTCTGAAAGTTCTTTTCTAGGCTCACTGATCGTTGAAAGCATTGAATCAAGGATATGCATTCTGCCTTCTTTCGCCTGCATCAGTGCTTCTTCAAGAATTTCTTTCGTCAGACCGTCAATTTTGATGTCCATTTGAAGAGCAGTAACACCTTTTGCAGTTCCTGCTACCTTAAAGTCCATGTCGCCAAGGAAGTCTTCCATCCCCTGGATATCAGTCAAAATTGTATAATCTTCACCTGATTTAACGAGCCCCATTGCAATACCGGCTACTGGTGCTTTTAAAGGTACACCCGCATCCATCATTGCAAGCGTACTTGCACAGATACTCGCCTGTGATGTAGAACCGTTTGATTCAAGTACTTCTGATACAAGACGAATTGTATATGGAAAGTCTTTTTCGTCAGGCAGTACTTTTTCAAGAGCACGCTCTCCAAGGGCACCATGACCAATTTCACGACGGCCAGGTCCACGGATTGGTCCTGTTTCCCCTACACTGAATAGAGGGAAGTTATAGTGGTGCATAAAACGTTTGGATTCTTCAAGACCAAGACCATCAATGATCTGCACGTCTCCAAGCGGTCCAAGCGTTGCAATACTTAAGGCTTGAGTTTGTCCACGTGTGAACAGGCCTGAACCGTGTGTTCTAGGAAGCTTGCCAACTTCAGAAGACAGCGGTCTGATCTCATTTGGCTTACGTCCATCCGGGCGCAGCTTGTCCTGTGTAATCTGACGGCGCACTTCTGCTTTGACCATTTGATCAAGCGCTTTTTTTGCGTCTTTCACATAGTCTTCATCAGCCTCTTCTTCTTCAAGCACTGCAAGCACTTCATTCTTCACACCTGAAATCGCTTCATCTCGCGCATGCTTTTCATGTGTCTGAACAGCTGATACAAGCTTTTCTCCAGCCATTTCCTGCATACGGCTGACAACCTCTGTATCAAGCTCAGCAAGAACGACTTCTCTTTTTTCTTTACCGCATGCAGCAACAATTTCTTCCTGGAATGCGATCAGTTTTTTAATCTCTTCATGACCAAACATAATCGCTTCAAGCATCTTTTCCTCAGATACTTCATAAGCGCCTGCTTCTACCATGTTAATAGCATCTTTCGTTCCTGCAACGATTAATTCCATTTCACTCTTATTCTGTTGATCGATTGTTGGGTTTATAATAAACTCACCATCAATTAATCCAACCATTACACCCGCGATCGGTCCGCCAAACGGAATGTCTGATACACAAAGTGAAAGTGATGAGCCAAACATCGCTGCCATTTCTGATGAGCAATCCTGATCAACACTCATAACCATGCTCATGATCTGTACATCATTACGGAAGCCGTCAGGGAAAAGTGGACGGATCGGACGGTCAATAAGACGGCTTGTTAGAACTGCACGTTCACTTGGACGTCCTTCACGTTTAATAAATCCACCAGGGATTTTTCCTACTGAGTACATTCTTTCTTCATAGTTAACAGTAAGCGGGAAGAAATCAAGTGGTTTTGGCTCTTTTGAACCTGTTGCTGTACTTAACACAACTGTATCGCCATATCTGATCAAAGCTGCTCCGCTTGCCTGTTTAGCAAGCTGGCCAACTTCAACTGTAAGCTCTCTTCCTGCCCAGTTAGTTGTAAAAACCTGTTTATTCTGGTCCATCGAAAAACCCCTTTCTGTATTTAACATAGCAACGTTCTGTTGTTTTCACTATGTACAAAATCTTTCATTTTTATCCTAATAAAAAAGCGGGACGAGGCCCGCTTTTCATCATTGCATTCTTATCGACGAAGACCAAGCTTGTTGATCAGTTCGCGGTAACGAGCTACGTCGTTATTACGAAGGTAAGTCAACAGGTTACGGCGACGTCCTACCATTTTGAATAGACCGCGACGTGAGTGGTGGTCTTTCTTATGAGTACGAAGGTGCTGGTTCAGGTTGTTGATATCTTCAGTAAGAATCGCAACCTGTACTTCTACAGATCCTGTATCTCCTTCGTGTGTACGGAATTCCTGAATAATTTCGTTCTTACGTTCTTGAGTAATAGCCATAGTTAATAGCCTCCTGTGTTTTTTATTAAAATCCCCTGTTACCGAGCAGACGGCGGAGAAACCGCGATGCCAAGCAAAGGTTCATTCGTACATAGTTATACTATCATAAGCGATATGCCGTTGCAACCTGTAGTTACTGCTGCAAAAAGCTAGGCACGGTGAATGCTGAGCGCCTTTTCTTTATCTTTTTCGATTTGTGCAACCAGCTCATCTACTCCGTTGAATTTCTTTTCACTTCTGATCCGGTCAAGCCACTTAACAAGTACATGTTCACCATAAATACTTTCATCAAAACTGAATAGATGAACTTCCACACTCAGCTGTGCATGATCTGGATTATTAAAAGTCGGTTTATAGCCTACATTACATATGCCATCATGCCAGGTATCGTTTACTTTTAACTTCACCGCATACACGCCGGGTGACGGAATTAACAATCCATCTCTTGTATCGATGTTAGCAGTAGGAAATCCGATTTTCCGTCCTCTTTTTTCACCATGGACAACCAGACCTTCAGTTTCATAATGAGTTCCGAGTAATGCTGCTGCTTTATTTGTTTCTCCTTTTGATAAAAGCTCACGTATCCTGGTCGAGCTGATCTTTTCATGCTCATCCGTCTGCTTTTCAACAGTTGTAGAAGTGAATTTTCCTCGGGCATGAAATGGCAGTGTTTCCATCTTCCCTCTACCAAATTTTCCATAGGAATAATCAAATCCGGCTGTAATGTGAACAGCATTTAGCCCAATTAAGTACTGATCAACAAACTCCTGGGGCTCCAGTGATGCAAAAGCTGAAGTAAAGCGGACAACCAGAACATAATCAACGCCCAGGGCTTCGATTTTGCTGATTTTCTGCTCAAGCGTTGATAAATATTGTACACTGCTTTTTTTAGAGCTTAATACAACTGAAGGATGCGGATCAAAAGTCATTACGGCACTTTTAACCCCATTTTCTTTTGCATAATTAAGTGCTGCACCAATCACTTTCTGGTGACCGAGATGAACACCGTCAAAAAAACCTAGCGCGATTGATAATGGAGGAAAATCATTCTGACTCATCTCATGAGGGTGACGAAGTGTAAAAACTTTCATGACAATTCCTTTCTCATCCTGTCCAAATCACTTTTACTGGCTTTATCATTCCAGCTTTTTCCGGATGTAGGTGATAAATAGCCAAAACCTCTTGCTTATCATATACAGCGACCGGCTCCCCCATCTCGCCTGTCCAGTCGGAGGGTACGGGAAGTACAGCGCCGTGTTTTACTTTACTTGCAACTGTATCACTAACTGTGATGTTCTTCAATCCGGATAACCCAAGCTCAAGCGGTTTTAGCACAGACTGCCGGTCTTCAATAGCGGAGAGTTCTTCAAGTGTAATACAATCTTCAGCTGTGAACGTTGCCGATGAGGTTCTTGTCAGCCTTGACATATGGCCGGGAAACCCAAGCTGTTCGGCAAACATGACGGCGAGTGTACGAATATATGTCCCTTTCCCGCAGGCAATATCAGCTACGAATGAAAATGTACCTCTATCCTGATCATAACTTAATGATGATTCATCAATTTGAATGTGATGGATTTTGACAATGCGTGATGGCCGCTCGACTTTTTTGCCTTCCCTTGCATATTCATATAGTCTTTTACCGTTTACTTTTACAGCAGAATACATAGGAGGGGTCTGTTCAATACTACCGGTCAATCGATCAGCTTCATAAAGAAGTTGTTCCATTGTAAAAGGCTGTTCAACTTCTTTTTTCTCAACAATCTCACCGGATGCATCTTCTGTTTCGGTAGATTCTCCTATTACAAATACTGCTCTGTAAGACTTCCCGGCTTCTGTTATGTACTCAGCAATTTTGGTAGCTCTTCCTATACAGATCGGCAGTACACCATCAACATCAGGATCTAATGTACCGGTGTGTCCGACCTTTTTTGTTTTCAGTATTTTTCTGACTTTGAATACACAATCGTGGGAAGTCATTCCTGGTTCTTTCCAGAGTGGTAATATACCGTTCATTATAATAACTCCTGTTCGGTTTAAATATTTAAAAAAGGCAGGCAGAATAGATTCTGCCTGCCTTTGTTTTATTCACGTTCTTTCAAGTCACGAATTAATGATTCAATCCGGTTACCCGTTTCAATTGATTCATCAAATTCAAATAACAGTTCAGGTGTTTTTCTTAGCCTGATTCTCTGTCCGATTTCAGAACGGATAAACCCTTTTGCTTTAGCAAGGCCGCGAAGTGTGTTTTCACGCTGTTCATCATCACCAAGCACGGTAATATAGACAGTTGCCTGTTGAAGGTCACCTGTTACTTCAACGTCAGTGACTGTCACAAAACCAATTCTTGGGTCTTTGATCTTGCGGCCGATAATATCGCCAAGCTCTTTTTTCATTTGTTCTCCTACTCTGTTTGAGCGCAATGACATAACATGCCACCTCTTATCAAGAAGATTTGTTTCCGTTAAAGTCTTTCTATCTCGGAAGCGACAGGCTCCCACTCCGGAAAGGATTCCATCAGCGAGATTGCCCGTTTGATTTCAGTTTCAGCAGCAGAATAATCTGCAGCTGCCGAAACGAGTTCAATGACTGTGCGCTGCCACTTATCCTGATAGTCTGTCTCAGCAGCGGAAACATTATACTTTTGCTTTACCCTTGTAAGGACCCGTTTTAACACAGATCGCTTATCTTTTAATGAGTGTGAAAGAGGTAAATGAAATTCACATTCAGCGCGGACAATCATCAGCGTTTGATTTCTTCCATCACAAACGCTTCAAAAATGTCCCCTTCTTTTACATCATTATAATTCTTTAAAGTGATACCGCATTCGTAGCCTTTTGCTACTTCCTTCGCATCATCTTTATAACGCTTAAGTGTATCGAGTTCACCTTCAAATACAACAATGCCATCACGGATTAATCTTACGCCGCTATCGCGCGTAATCTTACCTTCCGTTACATAGCTTCCTGCAATTGTACCGACTTTTGATACTTTGAACGTCTGACGGACTTCTGCCTGACCGATCACTTTTTCTTCGAACTCAGGATCAAGAAGGCCTGTCATTGCTGATTCGATTTCTTCAATTACCTTATAGATAATTCTATGAAGTCTCACATCAACCTGTTCTGCATCTGCTGCACGCTTCGCATTGGCGTCAGGACGAACATTGAAACCAATAACAATTGCATTCGATGCAGCAGCAAGCGTAATATCAGATTCAGTAATTGCACCTACTGCAGTGTGAATGATTTTAACATTTACACCTTCTACTTCAATCTTGAGAAGAGATGCAGCAACTGCTTCTACAGAACCCTGCACATCACCTTTTACGATAACGTTAAGATCCTTCATCTCACCCTGCTTCATCTGTTCGAAAAGATTATCAAGTGAGACGCGGGTTTTTTCTCCACGCTGTGCCTGAAGTGCCTGCTGTGCACGTGATTCACCAATTGAACGTGCTGTTTTCTCATCTTCAAAAACAACAAAGCGGTCCCCGGCAAGAGGTACATCATTTAACCCTGTAATTTCAACAGGAGTTGATGGACCTGCTTCCTTCACGCGGCGGCCAACATCATTTACCATCGCACGAACTCGGCCGAATGTTGTACCAACAACGATTGGATCACCAACACGAAGTGTTCCATCCTGTACAAGAAGTGTAGCAACTGAGCCACGGCCCTTATCAAGCTCGGCTTCAATTACCGTACCCATTGCACGGCGTGTAGGGTCAGCTTTCAATTCCTCAACTTCAGATACAAGACCGATCATTTCAAGCAGGTTATCAATTCCTTCACCAGTAAGTGCAGATACAGGAACAAAGATCGTGTCTCCGCCCCATGCCTCAGGTACAAGTGCATGCTCAGTCAATTCCTGCATAACGCGATCAGGGTTTGCTGATGGCTTGTCCATTTTATTAACTGCAATGATAATTGGAACTTCAGCAGCTTTAGCGTGGTTAATCGCTTCAACTGTCTGTGGCATAACGCCATCATCTGCCGCTACAACTAGAATTGTAATATCCGTTACCTTTGCACCACGTGCACGCATAGTTGTAAAAGCTGCGTGACCCGGCGTATCAAGGAAAGTGATTTTTTTATCTTCATGGTCAATCTGGTAAGCACCGATATGCTGTGTGATACCGCCTGCTTCACCTTCAGTAACCTTCGTTTTACGGATCGAATCAAGAAGCGTTGTTTTACCATGGTCAACGTGTCCCATAATTGTAACAACTGATGGGCGTTCAACCAGCTTAGCTGGATCTGATTCTTCCTCGAAATAAGTTTCAAGATCTGTAGAATCTACAAGAATTTCTTCTTCAACCTCTACACCGTAATCATCACAGATTAGCTCAATTGAATCTTTATCAAGCTCCTGATTGACTGTTGCCATAACGCCAACCATAAACAGCTTTTTAACGATCTCAGAAGGTTCTCTGTGCAGTTTCTTTGCAAGCTCTGCTACTGTCAGAGATTCTGTGAAAGTAATTTTTTCAGGCAGTTCTTTAGGCTTCATTGGCGTCGGTGTAAATGGCTGCTTGTTTTTTTGATTGCGGTTGTTCTTACCGCCTCTGTTCTGCCCGGGACGCTGCTGTCCACCGCGGCCTTTGCCACCCTGGTTACCTTGTCCACCTTTACCGCCACGGTTTTGTGGTCCGCCGCCCTGGCCTCCACGATTTTGCTGAGCACCGCGGTTTTGATTTTGTGGTTTATTTTGATTCTGAGGCTTGGCCTGCTGATCCTGCCCTTTTGTATAAGCCTTATCTAGCTTAGCTACAGCATCATTTTCAAGCGCTGCCATGTGGTTTTTCACTTCAATGTTGAACGTTTTTAATTTATCAATTACTTCTTTACTGGTGACATTTTGCTTTTTTGCGTATTCATATACACGTACCTTACTCATTCGTTCACCCCCGTTAAGATTCGTCGAGCAGTGAGATCAGTTTATCAGCGAAGCCTTTGTCAAGAACGGCAACCGTTACTCTTGCGTCCTTACCGATCAATTGACCAAGTATATACCGGTCTTGTACCGTTCTGACCGGAACCTGGTAGAAAGATGCTTTATCCGTCACTTTTTTCTTCGTGTTGGCTGAAGCATCCTCTGACAGTAAAATCAGTTTTGCTTTACTGT
This sequence comes from Jeotgalibacillus malaysiensis, assembly GCA_000818095.1. NCBI lineage: Bacteria > Bacillati > Bacillota > Bacilli > Caryophanales > Caryophanaceae > Jeotgalibacillus > Jeotgalibacillus malaysiensis. Next base: position 1,607,196 of record CP009416.1, on the reverse strand, counting down.
TTCTGATCTCTTTTACAACTAATTCTTCGCCTGATATAACTTTTCCTGCCCGAGTCGCCAGACCCAATAATGACATCCATTTCGGCTGCTTCATTTGCGTCCCGCTTCCACATAGTCAAGAAGCTCATCATACAATTCTTCCGGTACTTCAGCTTCTAAGTGGCTTGCTAATACATTTTTCTTTTTTGCTTTTAATATTGCATCTTTATCTTTAGATAGATATGCACCGCGTCCTGATTTCTTTCCTGTGGGATCGATTGATACGATTCCTTCTTTAGAACGGACGATTCGGATCATTTCTTTCTTTTCTTTCATTTCATGTGTTGCAACACATTTGCGTAAAGGTATTTTGCGTTTTTTCGTCACTGGAATAAACTCCTTTACTCGATGTCATCTTCCGGATAAGAGAATGAATTCTCCATATCTTCATCTGAGAAAAGCGGCTGATCATCACGTGGGAATATTCCCATTTCACGGGCATCTGTCTCACTCTTAATATCAATTTTCCAGCCTGTAAGCTTTGCAGCAAGTCTTGCATTTTGTCCACGCTTACCAATTGCAAGTGACAGCTGATAATCAGGTACAATGACAGTCGTTGCCTTATCTTCTTCATTTACCTGCACATCTACAACCTTTGATGGGCTGAGTGCATTTGCAACAAAGACAGTCGGGTCTTCTGACCACTCGACAATATCAATTTTTTCACCCTTCAGCTCGTTTACTATAGCCTGAACACGTCCGCCCTTAGCACCAACACAAGCACCTACTGCATCCACTTCTTCATTATCAGAATGCACAGAGATCTTCGAGCGGTCTCCGGCTTCGCGTGATACGGATTTGATTTCTACAGTACCGTCAAAAATTTCAGGTACTTCAATTTCAAATAGACGCTTTAACAGGCCTGGATGCGTTCTTGATACAAAGATCTGAGGACCTTTAGTTGTTCTTTCAACCTTGGTAATATAAACCTTAATACGGTCATGCGGCTTATAAGATTCATTTGGCATCTGCTCATTCAGTGGCAGAAGCGCTTCAATCTTACCCAGTGCAACATAGATAAAACGATGATCCTGACGCTGGACAATTCCAGTCATAATGTCATCTTCACGATCAACAAACTCAGTGTAGATAATGCCTCGTTCAGCTTCTCTGACGCGCTGAGTAACAACCTGCTTGGCAGTTTGAGCAGCGATACGGCCAAAGTCACGCGGTGTTACTTCAAGCTCTACTATATCGCCAACTTCATAGGCAGGATCAATTTCCTGGGCATCTTCAATTGAGATTTCAAGACGCGAATCAAACACTTCATCAACAACTTCTTTGCGGGCAAATACGCGCATTGAGCCGTTTTCAAGGTTCAGATCCACGCGTACGTTTTGTGCCTGGTTGAAGTTACGCTTATAAGCAGAGACAAGTGCAGCTTCAATCGCATCAATTAAAACATCGCGGTCAATCCCTTTTTCTTTCTCAAGGTATGTGAGCGCATCGAGTAATTCAGTACTCATTAGTTTCTCTCCTTTCACCGGTTAGAATGTAACAGCTAACCTTGCTTTCGCAACTTTTTCTTTTGGAATTGCCATTTCTTTTTTTCTCGTTTTGATGGTTACAGTAACCGTTAGTGTTTCTCCATCATAATGGTCCAGTACGCCTTCTATTTCCTTCATGCCATCGATTGGCTCGTATGTTTTTACATATACCTGTTTGCCAATTGCATTATGAAAGTCTTTTTCCTTTTTCAGAGGGCGCTCAGCACCTGGAGACGAGACTTCAAGAAAATAGTTCTGCTGAATCGGATCAAGCTCATCCAGTTTTTCGCTCAGCCGTTCACTGACAATCCCGCATTCTTCAATATCAACGCCTGCTTCTTTGTCAATAAATACGCGAAGAAACCAGTTGGATCCTTCCTTCACAAACTCCACATCTACTAGTTCAAGATTCATATCATCTAGAATTGGGTTTACAAGTTCTTCAGTTAGTTCTGTAATTTTACTCATCTGTTTCCTCCATCATTCTCTGAAAAATGCCTGAAACAACACAAAAGAGCGGGCGGCACCCACTCTTTTGACGTCAGAGTTATCTAAAACATTTCCGTGAATATAATACCATATATTGCGAACCCGTGCAAATCGCCTAGAAGAGCGATAATTGGTTCTGATCAGGCAGTCCTGCAAGGCACCCCTGTGAGTCCAGATATTCAATAATGGTCTTTGAAACCTTACCACGCTTTTGTAAGTCTTCTTTTGAAAGAAACTCACCATTTTTTCTGGCTTCAACAATATTGATAGCGGCATTCGTACCAAGACCCGGAATTGCATTAAATGGCGGTATTAACGAGTTGCCTTCTATTTTAAACTCTTTTGCATCTGACTTATAAAGGTCCACTTGTTTAAAAGTATAACCTCTTTCCACCATTTCAAGACATAATTCAAGTACAGTCAGTAAACTCTTTTCCTTCGGTGCAGCATCAAGCCCTTTAGCATTAATCGCTTCGATTTTAGCTTTTATAGCCTGAGAACCTGCAGCCATTGCTTCAAGGTCAAAATCTTCTGCACGTACTGTAAAATAAGCAGCGTAATAAAGTATTGGGTGGTGAACCTTAAAGTAAGCAATCCGGACAGCCATTAGTACATAGGCTGCTGCGTGCGCTTTAGGGAACATATATTTAATCTTTTTACAAGAATCTATATACCAGTCCGGCACACCATTATTTTTCATTTCTTCTTCCCACTCAGGAGAAAGACCTTTTCCTTTACGTACAAATTCCATGATTTTAAATGCCAGAGAAGGCTCAAGTCCCTGATAGATCAGATAAACCATAATATCGTCACGGCATCCGATTACATCTGACAGTTCACAGATACCGTTATGAATCAGCTCCTGTGCGTTACCGAGCCATACATCCGTTCCATGAGACAAACCGGAAATCTGAACTAATTCAGAAAAGGTTGTCGGCTTTGTATCTTCAAGCATTTGTCTTACAAATCTTGTTCCAAACTCCGGAATCCCAAGTGTACCGGTTTTACACATAATCTGCTCCTCGGTTACTCCGAGTGATTCTGTTCCACTGAATATTTTCATGACTTCAGGGTCATCAGTAGGAATGGTTTTAGGATCAATACCTGACAGATCCTGAAGCATTCTGATCACAGTAGGATCATCGTGACCGAGTATATCGAGCTTCAGCAGATTATCATGTATGGAATGGAAATCAAAATGCGTTGTTTTCCATTCAGATTCACTTGCGTTAGCAGGGAACTGAATTGGTGTAAAATCATAAATATCCATGTAATCAGGCACAACAATAATACCACCTGGGTGCTGTCCTGTTGTACGCTTTACGCCTGTGCATCCGCCTGCGAGTCTCTCAACTTCTGCTCCTCTAAAGTGCAGATTATGGTCACCTGCATATCCTTTTACATAGCCAAAGGCGGTTTTATCAGCTACAGTACCGATTGTTCCGGCACGATAGACATAATCTTCACCGAATAATACTTTTGTATAATTGTGCGCAACAGGCTGATATTCACCACTGAAGTTCAAGTCAATATCAGGCACCTTATCCCCCTTGAATCCTAGGAACGTTTCAAACGGAATATCCTGTCCATCTTTAATATATGGCACTTCACATTTCGGACAGTCTTTATCATCAAGGTCAAACCCGGAACCGACTGAACCGTCATTAAAGAACTCAGATTCCTTACATTTCGGGCATACATAGTGTGGCGGCAGCGGATTAACCTCTGTGATCTCAGTCATTGTAGCAACAAAAGATGATCCTACAGATCCACGTGATCCAACCAGGTAGCCATCAATCAGTGACTTTTTAACAAGCTTATGCGAGATCAGATAGATAACCGCGAACCCATGACCAATAATACTTTTCAGTTCTTTTTCAAGACGTGCTTCAACAATCTCGGGAAGTTCTTCCCCGTAAATGCTTTTTGCCATTCCATAACTCATCTCACGCATTTCCTCATCTGCACCTTCAATTTTAGGTGTGTAGAGTTCATCCTTGATCGGCGTCACATCTTCAATCATATCAGCGATCTTATTCGTATTATCAATCACAATTTCCCTTGCTTTTTCTTTTCCGATAAATGAAAAGGCGTCTAGCATTTCGTTTGTGGTTCTAAAGTGCACGTCAGGCAGCTTATGTCTGTTAAGCGGATTTGCACCGCCCTGAGAGGCAATCAGAATCTCACGGTAGATTTTATCTTCTTCATTAACATAATGTACATTCCCGGTCGCAACTGCAGGAATATTCATTTTGTCCGCAAAGTCTACAACCTTTGTAATAATCTCTTTCAGATTATCTTCGTCTCTGACAAGCTCTAAATCTATGAGATGCTGATAGGCAGCTGGTGGCTGCACTTCAATGTAGTCATAGAAATCTGCAAGCTCTTCAACTTCTTCAGGTGATTTTTGCATCATGCCTTCAAAAATTTCTCCCTTATCACATGCCGAACCGATCAGAAGGCCTTCCCTATGTTTATTAAGCAGTGATCTTGGAATACGCGGTACCCGGTAGAAGTACTCCAGGTGAGAAATAGATATAAGCTTAAACAGGTTTTTAAGACCGGCCTGTGTCTGAGCGAGAATGGTAATGTGATTTGGTCTTGCGCGTTTGAATGCATCTCCCTCACCCATATAATCATTCAGCTGATTATGATTTAAAATGGCTTTTTCTTTTGCTTCCTTCAGCAGCCTAGCAAGAATATATCCTGTCGCTTCCGCATCATAAATCGCACGGTGGTGCTGTGTAAGATCCACATCGAATTTCTTTGCAAGCGTATTTAAACGGTGATTTTTAAATTCCGGGTGAAGAAATCTTGCAAGTTCAAGCGTATCTATAACGGGATTCGGAGCTTTCTCCATACCCGCACGTTTATAACCTACATTTAAAAAGCCCATATCAAACGATGCATTGTGGGCAACTAATATATCATCCCCGCACCATTCTTTAAAATCTGCAAGTACATCTTCTATTTCCGGTGCATTTCTCACCATGTCATCTGTGATACCGGTTAAGTTAATGGTCGTTGCTGAAAGTGGATGATGAGGGTTGGCAAAACGCTCAAAGCGGTCAATGATTTCTCCCTCTTTCACTTTCACAGCAGCTAACTCTATAATTTTATCGTATACCGCTGATAAGCCGGTTGTCTCAACGTCAAAGACAATATATGATGCTGTTTCAAGTTCTCTGTTTGAAGTGTTGTAGGCAATCGGAACACCGTCATCCACCAGGTTCGCTTCTAATCCATACAGGATTTTAATATCATTTTTTGCGCCTGCAGCATGGGCTTCTGGATAAGACTGAGCAACAGCATGATCAGTAATCGCAACGGCTTTATGTCCCCATTTTTTTGCCTGGGAGACCAGAGAAGACACTGATGATACTGCATCCATCTGACTCATTGGCGTATGAAGGTGCAGCTCAACCCGTTTTTCCTCTGATGTGTCCTGTCTAAGCAACGGCTGTATTTCCATTACATCCTGCGCAATCATAACAAGGTCTCTGACAAATGTATCATTCTGAATGGATCCTTTTGCTCTGACCCACATTCCTTTTTTCAACTGCTGCATAATTGCCGCATCTTCTTTATCACGTGAGAACATCTTTACTAAAATTGAATCTGTATAGTCTGTCACTTTAAAAGTAAGCAGTGATCTTCCGCTTCTCAATTCTTTTACTTCCGCATCAAACACAAGTCCCTGAATCGCAATCTTCCGCTCTTCTTCCTGGATCGTTTTGATTGCTACAGGTTCATCAGGTTTAATAGAATAACCGATTGCAACAGGACCAGTGTGGGTTTCAGCTGCATTTTTCTGTTCTTCAAGCTTCTGCATCTCAACAAGCGCCTGCTTGGCCCACTCTTCTTCTTCTTTTTTCTTGGATTCAACGAAAGCTTCATATTCTTCATTAGACCCTTCAGTCGAAACCTCTGTATGAAGAACAAAAGGACCGAATCCCCATTTTTCAAATGCACTGTTTAAAATATCAGCATATTTATTTTTAATCTGCATTCCTTCAGTCTCATTAGATACCTTAATCGTAATTTTGTTGCCGTTTACTTCAGGCTTTTGCACAGTTAACAAATTAAGTAATGGTGGTGCGATGCCCTGCAGCTCTTCTAGACATGTTTCCCAGTAATCGAGCACGGTATCTGCAGGAATATCAGTATTAGCAAGTTTGACTGTGAATGAAACCTGCGCAATATGTGAGAAGGACTGATTAAGTCTCGTGGTAAAGTCCTTCATGATCTGACACGGGACAACCGACCTCAGATTAAAAACAAAATGCCACTTTTTTTCTTTCTTGTGGACTGCAAGCTTTTCAATTTCTGCTTCTTCAAAATGATCTGCATACAGATCCCCAGTCATATTCAGTTGAGTTAATAACAGCCGGAACTTTTCTTTTTTTGACAAATCTGTACTCATAGTTCCTCCTTATTCAGACAGCAAAGGCTGGTGCAAGCACCAGCCTCGGTTTTTAGATGTTAGGCATTAGCCTGACGGAAAATCTCCTGCAGCTTATCAGTCAATTCCTCTTTCTGCACTTCATAAGATTCGCCATTTTTTCTGATTTTAATTTCAACTATACCTTCAGATGCACGCTTTCCAACCGTAATTCTTACTGGCAGACCCATAAGATCTGAATCTGCGAATTTAACGCCGGCACGTTCTTTCCGGTCATCGAGTAACACATCATAACGGTAATCCGTTAACAGCTTGTATAGTTCTTCAGCTGTCTTTGACTGTGCTTCGTCTTTCATATTAACTGCGATTAAATGAATATCATATGGTGCAATATTTGTTGGCCAGATCAGACCATTCTCATCATTGAACTGCTCTGCCATTGCTGCAAGTGTACGTGATACACCAATACCATAACACCCCATAATCATTGGGTTAGAGCGTCCATTTTCATCAAGAATATTAGCATCCATCGGCTCACTATATACAGTACCAAGCTTAAATACGTGACCTACTTCAATTCCACGTGCGAATTGAATCGTTCCATTACCATCAGGAGATGGATCCCCCTCAACAACTACACGGATATCAGCGTATTGAGAAACTTCAAAGTCTCTTCCTGCCTGAAGGTGCTTAAAATGGAAACCTTCTTTGTTCGCACCAGCAATGATATCACCCATTGCCTCAACTGCATTGTCTGCAATAACTGTTACGTCTTCAGAAAGATTCACCGGGCCAATTGAACCTGGCTTAACGCCCGTATATTGCATCGTCTCTTCTTCTGATGCAAGCTCAGCGACACGTCCGTTGACTGCATTTTTCACCTTTACATCATTCACTTCATGATCTCCACGAACGAGAACGAGTACAGGCTTTTCATCAACAATAAACAGCATCGATTTCACTGTATCTTCTTTATCCGCACCAAGGAAGTCTGCTACAGCGTCAATCGTTTTCTGATCAGGAGTCGATACTTCTTCTTTTTCATTTCCACTATGGTTCTTCTTTTCATACTGTTTATTTACAGCAGCCATCTCAAGGTTTGCTGCGTAATCTGACGAGTCAGAGTAGGCAATTGTATCTTCACCGATCTCAGACAGCACCATAAATTCGTGGTTGTCTTTACCACCGATTGCACCGGAATCAGCAAGTACAGCCCGGAAGTTCAGACCGCATCTGCGGAAAATATTTTTATAGGCTTCAAATAATCTGTCATATGCTTCATCCAGACTTTCCTGAGATGCATGGAATGAATAAGCATCCTTCATCAGGAATTCACGGCCTCTGAGTAAGCCGAATCTTGGGCGTTTTTCATCACGGTATTTTGTCTGAATCTGATAAACGGTCAGCGGCAGGCGCTTGTAAGACTTTACTTCATCACGCAGAAGGCTTGTAATCATTTCTTCATGCGTAGCCCCAAGTGCAAATTCACGCTCGTGACGATCTTTCATTCTCATCAATTCAGGACCATAAGTAAACCATCTTCCTGATTCTTCCCAAAGTTCAGCCGGCTGAAGTGCAGGCATCAGCATTTCGACACCGCCTGCAGCATTCATTTCTTCACGGATAATATTTTCTACTTTATGCAGCACTTTTAAGCCAAGTGGTAAAAAGGAGTATATCCCGCTTGCATTTTGTCTGATATATCCTGCTCTCAGCAGAAGCTGATGACTTTTTACATCAGCTTCTGAAGGCGTTTCTTTTAATGTTGGAATTAACGTTTGACTTTGTTTCATCTATAGCACCTCTATTTTCTCTCTGCTTATAAGAAATACCGCTGAATATCGTTCCATGTTACGACGATCATAAGCAGCATCAATAATGCGAATCCTACAAAATGGACCATACCTTCTTTTTGTCTGTCGATCGGTTTTCCACGCAGGGCTTCAAAACCGAAGAACAGCAGCCTACCACCATCTAGGGCAGGCAGTGGCAGCAGGTTCATAATTCCAAGATTAATACTTAAAATTGCTCCCCACTGCATCAGCTGATAGATACCGGCTTTAGCTACTTCTTCAGTACTTTTATAAATACCAACCGGTCCTGCTAATGCATCAATTGAAAACTGACCTGTAATCAGATCTCCAAGGAGGTCAAAAATGGTTACAGTCCAGAAATAAGTTTGTTCAGCACCGTACTGAATACTTTGGAAAATACTCGGTGATTCAATCCTCGGATTATATACGCCTATAATTCCTTGTGAGATGGTTTCATCACCTTGTTCAAATGTTCTCTCTTCAGGTGTTACCTCAAAAGATAAGGTTTCTTCCCCTCTTTGAACGTCTATCGTGATTTCCTCACCTGGCGAAGCACTGACAATGCCTGTCAGATCTGCCCAGGTGGAAATCTCTTCGCCTGAGATCGCAGTGACTTCATCACCTTTTTCAAGGCCCGCCTGATCAGCAGGGTCACCAGGTACGATATCACCCAGAACTGCGCGGTCCACAGGAATACCAGCAGACATCCCAATGATCGATAACACAATGAAGGCTAAAACGAAATTCATTGCAGGTCCAGCGAAAATTGTTAAAAATCTCTGGTGCAGCTTCTTAGAATTAAACTGTCTGTTCCACGGGGCAAGCTGCGTTTCTACTCCATCTTCAATAAAGACCGCTTTTTCAGAAAGCTCAAATCGCTGAAGCGTATCTTCGCCTTCTTCATATCCTTTAATATAAAGTTCTTTCTCAAGCTCTGCTTCAGCTACTTCGATCACTCGAAGATCAGGATAACGATCTTTATTATTGAGTACTACTTTTTCTACCTTTTCATCCTGGCCAAGAATCAGACCTGCTCTGAAGCCCGGCTTTAATTCCATTAATTCTGCATCTTCACCGGCCATTCTTACATATCCGCCGATGGGCAGCAGGCGGAGGGTATACTGTGTTTCATTTTTTTTGAAAGCAAGTACTTTCGGTCCCATCCCAATTGCAAATTCACGGCACAGGATCCCCGCTCTTTTCGCAAAGACAAAGTGTCCAAGCTCATGGAAAAATACGAGCGCACCGAAAATGACTATAAATGCGATGACTGAGTTCATCGTCATACCACCTTTAACATAGTTGTGTCTGTATCAACAGACTTTAACCTATTGTAGCACGTTCCAAAAATACGGGTGTACAATCAGCGTTTAAATTCCGCAAGAATTTTTGAACGTGTTTCCTGATCAATCGCTGTAATCGTTTCAAGATCAGGATTCAGGACAGTCTGATGGGATGACATCGCTTTTTCAATTACAGATTCAATCGCTAAAAAGCTGATCTGCTCATTCAAAAACAGTGCAACTGCTGCTTCATTTGCTGCATTTAATACAGTTGGCATGGTACCGCCTGTTCTTCCGGCCTGATAAGCGAAATCGAGACACCTGAAGCGTTCGAGATCCATTTTTTCAAAGTGAAGCTTCCCAATTTCCTCTAATCTCAGTCTGCGGTCTGTTTTATGAACAAATCGGTCGGGATAAGTGAGCGCATACTGGATTGGCACTCTCATATCAGGTGTTCCAAGCTGAGCCATCACTGAGCTGTCATGGAATTCCACCATTGAATGAATAATACTTTCACGGTGTTGCAGGACATCAATTTTGTCATAAGGCAAATCAAACAGCCATTTTGCCTCAATGACTTCAAGCCCTTTATTCATCATGCTTGCTGAGTCAATCGTAATTTTTGCGCCCATTGACCAGTTCGGATGATTGAGGGCGTCCTTTACTGTTACACCATCGAGCTCTGAGCGGGACAGATCCCTAAAGCTGCCACCGGATGCTGTAATGACCAGCCTTTCTATATTTTTGTGCTGTTCTCCCTGTAATGCCTGATAAATAGCTGAATGCTCACTGTCTACAGGCAGAATCGATACGTTATGCTTTTGTGCAGCTTCCATCACAAGGTGACCTGCAGTAACAAGTGTTTCTTTATTGGCAATTGCAATCGTCTTACCTGCTTGAATGGCCTTCAATGTAGGTTCAAGACCAACACTGCCAAGTACGGCATTCACAAGCAGATCTGCTTCAGGATGAACAGCTACTTCGACAAGTCCTTCAGCACCGTGCATGATCACTGTTTTTCCTATGTATTCTCCTGACAAAATGTCTGCATCCTCTTTTGATTGGACAGAAACAAGTGAAGGATTAAATTCCTGAATAATTTTTCTGGCCTGATCAATATTACGCCCCACAGAAAAAGCGACAAGTTCAAATGAATCCTTGTGGGCACGTAATACATCAAGCGTCTGGAGTCCAATCGATCCCGAAGCTCCCAGTAATGAAATCTTTTTCATAAATCATTAAGCTCCTTTATCAGATAAGTTGCAGAATATGCATGAGCGGCAGTACAAATAACAGACTGTCAAAACGGTCAAGTAAACCACCATGACCTGGAAGGATATTGCCTGAATCCTTCACACCGTAATGTCTTTTAAGCGCTGATTCTACCAGGTCACCAATTTGTCCAAAAGCAGACAGAACTACAGTTGCCGGCAGCAAGTACCAGAAATTCGCATCAAGCGGAGCGATCATGTAAAAGACCACTACCACCACTAGCGCACTTAATATACCGCCGATAAAGCCTTCAACTGTCTTGTTTGGACTAATATCCGGCCAGAGTTTTCTTTTACCCATTGATTTCCCAATAAAATATGCTCCTGAGTCAGTTGTCCAGATAATAATAAGCGCATAGACAACCCATAAAATATCTGCATCCCTTGTCTCGATAAAATAGAAAAATCCGATTCCTACATACAGCATTGCAAAAACCGCAAATGCCGCGTCATCAAATGTAAAACGGTTTTTTTTTAATACCGTATAAACAAGCAGCAGGAGCACTGATAACAATGCAGTTTCGATTTTTGAATAATTAAGCTGATTAAGTAATTCATAATACTCGTTAGGCAGCAGGAATATCCAGAGTGTAATCATAGAGATTGCACCCGGGATTGATCGGAACTGGATTGAGCGCATTCTTAGCACTTCATATAATGCCACTGTTGCAATAAAGTATGTTCCGATCACAAATAGCAATCCACCAACCCAGACTACCGGTATAAATAGCGCTGCTGCGAGTACACCAGTGATAATTCTCTGTTTCATGTCAAATCCTCGCTTTTCAGCCCGCCATATCTTCTTGAACGCTTCTGAAAGCCTTCAATCGCCTCAATCAGATGTTCTTCTTTAAAGTCAGGCCATAATACATCTGTAAACCAAAACTCTGTGTAAGCAAGCTGCCACAGCATAAAGTTACTTAATCTGATTTCTCCGCTTGTTCTGATCAGCAGGTCCGGGTCTCCGAGATGAGGTGTCATCAGATACGTATCAAACACATCATCTGTGATCTCATCTGCATCTACCTTACCGCTCTTCACATCTTCTGCAATGGATTTAACAGCAGAAAGAATTTCGTTGCGGCTGCCGTAATTCAATGCGAAATTTAATACAAGTCCATCATTATGGGCCGTTTTTTCAATTGCCTGGTCCACTGCTCTAAGTGTATGTGCGGGAACCTGTTCTCTGTCACCCATCATTTGCACCTGAACATTTTCCTCAATCAGCTCCGGCAGAAACGTCCCGAGAAACTCTTCAGGAAGCTTCATCAGAAATTCAACTTCCATTTTAGGTCTGACCCAGTTCTCAGTCGAAAAAGCATATAGCGTGAGTGCTTTTACACCAAGTTCATTTGCAAGCCTCGTGATCGGCTTTACCGTTTTCATACCTTCATGATGACCGGCAACGCGCGGCAGGGCTCTTTTGTTCGCCCATCTCCCGTTACCATCCATAATAATCGCGATATGATCCGGAATTTTATAATGTTTACAATCATCTATTCGTTGAGAAAGGGACTCCGGTTCTTTCAGGGATGTCCATCTTTTCATTTTTTCGAGCATTGTACTTCCCCCATCAGGTAATTGCATATTTTATGCTAGTCCTATCATATCAAATATATACTTGAAAATGTTGCCTTGTTTTGAAAAGGGGCATTAACAAAGAAAACCCCCTACACTGTAGAGGGTTTTCTAATAAAATTTGATCAAACCTCAAGGATTTCCTGTTCTTTAGCTTTTGCCAGCTCATCAATCTTTGCAATATGCTCATCAGTCATCTTCTGAACATCATCGCTGTAGCCGCGCAGGTCATCTTCAGTGATATCTCCCGCTTTTTCCTGCTTTTTAAGGTCATCGTTTGCATCACGACGGATATTACGGATGTTTACCTTTGCTTCTTCTGCTTCTTTTTTCACCTGCTTAGCAAGCTCACGGCGGCGTTCTTCAGTCAGTGCCGGAATCGTAATACGGATCAGTGAACCGTCATTAGAAGGATTCAAGCCAAGATCTGATTTTTGAATCGCCTTTTCAATGTCACCAAGTGCAGTCTTATCGTAAGGTGTAATCTGAAGCAGCCTTGCTTCAGGAACTGAGATAGACGCTACTTGATTAAGCGGTGTTGGTGCACCGTAGTACTCCACCTGAATTTTATCAAGTAAAGAAGCACTCGCACGACCTGCTCTGATACTTGCTAGATCACGTGAGAAAGATTGAATTGCTTTAGACATTTTGTCTTTTGTTTCATTCATTGTCTGTTGAGCCATTATTTTTTCCCCCTGACAACTGTACCGATTGGTTCCCCAAGTGCGGCACGTTTAATATTTCCATTCTCCATAATTGAGAATACTATGAGCGGGATATCGTTGTCCATACATAAGGATGAAGCTGTTGAATCCATTACTGCCAGACCGTCTTTTAAGACATCTAAAAATGACAGTTCGTCATACTTAACTGCTTCTGTATCAACTTTAGGGTCAGCAGAATAGACGCCATCCACGTTGTTCTTAGCCATTAAAATAACTTCAGCTTCAATTTCAGCAGCTCTCAGTGCAGCGGTTGTGTCTGTAGAGAAGTAAGGATTACCTGTACCTGCTGCAAAAATCACGACACGCTTCTTTTCAAGATGTCGAATGGCTTTTCTTCTGATGTAAGGTTCAGCAACCTGACGCATTTCAATTGAAGTCTGTACACGTGTCTGTACACCGACATTTTCAAGACTGTCCTGCAGTGCAAGTGAATTCATCACTGTTGCAAGCATGCCCATATAATCAGCAGACGCTCTGTCCATTCCCATTTCACTGCCGATCTTTCCGCGCCAGATGTTACCGCCGCCTACAACAACAGCTACTTCAACACCAAGATCAGAAAGTTCTTTAATCTGTTCAGCTACTGACTTTATAATCGGAGGATGAATCCCAAACCCTGCTTCTCCTGCAAGTGCTTCACCGCTTAGTTTCAATACCACTCGATTGTATCTTGATTTACTCATAGAGTCCTCCCGTATGGTTCATTTTTTCCAAAAAAGAGGGAACACAAAGTGTCCCCGCAAGTCGTTTTAATCAACGATTATTTTTTCACCTGGCTCATTACTTCATCAGCGAAGTTGTCCTGGCGCTTTTCAATACCTTCTCCAACTTCATAACGAACGAAGTCAGTCAGCTGAGCGCTGTTAGAAGCAAGGAATTCTTTTACTTTCTGATCAGGATTCTTAACGAATGGCTGATCAACAATGCAGATTTCCTCAAAGTATTTGTTCAGGCGGCCTTCTACCATTTTAGCAACGATATTTTCAGGCTTGCCTTCTTCTAGTGCCTGCTTTGTAAGAATTTCACGCTCTCTGTCAGCTTCCTCCTGAGAAACCTGGTCACGAGAGATGAATTTAGGGTTAAGTGCTGCAGCGTGCATCGCTACATCTTTTGCTACCTGCTCATCACTTGTACCTTCAACTACTGAAAGAACACCGATTCTTCCGCCCATGTGAAGGTATTCGCCGAATGCAGCGTTATCTTCCTTAGTGCGTACAGCAAAACGGCGAAGGCTGATCTTTTCACCAATCTTACCAACGTTAGCAGTAATGTAGTCTCCTACTTTCTGACCGTTGCTCATTTCTGTTTCAAGCGCCGCGTCAACAGACTCAGGCTTTGTAGCAAGAAGGTGATCTGCTAATTCGTTACCAAGCGTCTGGAAACCTTCGTTTTTCGCAACAAAGTCAGTTTCTGAGTTAAGCTCAAGAATAACTGCGTCATTTCCATTGCTCTTAATGAATGTAAGACCTTCAGCAGCGATACGGTCTGCTTTCTTCGCAGCTTTCGCAATTCCTTTTTCACGAAGGAAGTCGATTGCCTGATCCATATCTCCATTTGTTTCCTGAAGTGCTTTTTTGCAGTCCATCATACCTGCACCAGTTTTTTCACGAAGTTCTTTAACCATTTGAGCTGTAATAGCCATGAAAATTCCTCCTTATATCTGTTCAAATTTCATTTTTATCCTTTAAAAAAGGTGATAAGGGATTTTCCCGCTTATCACCTTTTAAAATTATTACTCAGCAGCTACTGCTTCTTCTTCCTCTTCTTCAACCTGCTTAGATTCAAGAATAGCGTCAGCCATTTTTGAAGTCAGAAGTTTAACGGCGCGGATCGCGTCATCATTTGCAGGGATTACGTAGTCGATTTCGTCAGGATCACAGTTTGTATCAACGATTCCAACGATTGGAATATTCAGCTTACGAGCTTCAGCAACAGCGATGCGCTCTTTACGAGGATCGATGATGAATAAAGCATCTGGAAGCTTCTTCATGTCTCTGATTCCGCCCAGGAATTTAACAAGACGCTCATATTCTTTTTTAAGCTGAACTACTTCTTTCTTAGGAAGTACTTCAAACGTACCGTCTTCTTCCATCTTTTCGATTTTCTTAAGACGGTTAATGCGAAGCTGGATTGTGTCAAAGTTTGTTAGCGTTCCACCTAACCAGCGCTGGTTGATGAAGTGCATGCCTGCACGTTCCGCTTCATCTTTAACAGACTCCTGAGCCTGCTTTTTAGTACCAACGAAAAGAACTTCTCCTCCGTCAGCTGCAACTTCTTTCACGAACTTGTAAGCTTCTTCTACTTTTTTAACCGTCTTTTGAAGGTCGATGATGTAGATTCCGTTACGCTCCGTGAAAATATACTTCTTCATTTTTGGGTTCCAGCGGCGTGTCTGGTGGCCGAAGTGAACACCTGCTTCTAGCAATTGTTTCATTGAAATTACTGACATAGTGTTATTTCCTCCTTGTGGTTATTCTCCTCCGCTCCGGTCATTTACAGGTCGGAAACTGCTTATCTTGTAAGCAGCACCATCCGCCTAATCACGAAGCGTGTGTATTAACACCGTTAACTACTATACCACATAAAAAAAAAGTCATCAAGTGGTTATTGATGACTCTTTTACAAGGTTTATGACTGATTAAATTTCAGCATTAATTCTACTTCAGTTTTACCTTTTTTCAGTTCTTTGGCAACTTCTTCAATTGTGTAACCCTCATCCACCATTTGCTTAGCCTGATCCCGAGTGGAAGCCGTTTTTTTCTTCTCAGGTTTTTTATAAGCAGCTGTTGCCAGGTTTCTTGCGGTCTTTAATGAAACAACGGGTTCAGGAGATGGCGTTTTATCAGTCTCCTGCTCAGCATTACTGATTTTTTCAAACTGTTTTAAAAACTGCTCATTTTCTTCTTTCATTTCAAGCAGATAACCCGTGAAGGTCTGTTCAATTTCATTTAATGTCTTTTCGTGCTCGACTTCTTTATTGATCAGCCTGTTCTGCCTTAGAAATAACAGGTAGATAGATAAAAAAGCTGCAATGTTAAATATAATAGATAAGATAAGCAGAAATATAACCATATTAACTCCTTGTCAGCCTGAATAATCCACTCTTCTGCCTTTAAAGGGATGTGCTTCCCCGGACGGCAGGTTGTGCTTTTCAGACTGTTTGTTCTCAGCTTTCGCGTGGTGTTCATTTTTGCGTTTGTTACTGGTTTTCTCGCTTTCCCCAAACCGGTTAACCGTCTCCAGCTTCTTCAGACGCTCTTTTTCAGCAAGGGCTGCCATCTGACTCTGGTTAATCGCATTTTGCTGCTGGTGCTGTTCTGCAAGTTTACCAGCGTCTACTGTTTTAGGAATAGCCACCTGTAATTCAACAAGCTTCATACTCATCTGATCTTCTCCTTTATGCCTGACTGTATTCTGAAGCCAGGAGTTTGCGAAGCTTAAACAGACATTTCGAATGAATCTGAGAGATGCGGGAAGTTGATAAATTCATGACTTCCCCAATTTCAGTAAGCGTTAATTCCTCTGTGTAAAACAGACTGAGCACCAGCTGCTCCTTTTCGTTCAGCTGGGAAATAACTGATGCCAGATCCTGATGAAGTTCATCTTTTATCAGCTGATCCTCAGGCATCTTCGCATGGTGGTCTTTAAGTGTAAAAGCGGTCGCTTCCCCGTCATCATGATCATTGGACTGATCATCCATTGACAGGACATTCGCAAAGAGATGCTCCTGAGTGATCTGATAGACTTCATCCACAGGCATATCTAAAGCAGCCGCAACCTCATGTGCTTCCACGTGTCTGAGCGATTTCTGTTCCAGCTCTTCAATAACAGCATCTACTTTTTTAGCTTTTTCTCTTGCTGACCGGGGCATCCAGTCTTCTTTTCTCAGCCCATCAATAATCGCCCCGCGCACTCTGAAAGAAGCGTATGTATCAAACTTTAAATCTCTGTCAGGATCAAATTTCTGCAGTGCATCAAGGAGACCCATCAGACCGAGACTTTTAATATCATCACGTGAAACATTCCTCGGAAGACCGGCACTGATTCTCTGAACATGATACTGTACGAGCGGCATGTATCTCTGTACGAGCATATCTCCAGCATGGGAATCCCTGGAGGCAGTCCACATCTGCCAGTAGTACTTTTCCTGATCTTTTGATTCTTCCATGACATGGTGCCTCCTTTCTGATCAGCTCTGCATTAACTGAAATATCAAATAAACCTTTAGAGTGATTATATATGTTTATTATTATATCAAAAGGAGGAGCTTTTGTGTTTTGCAAATAAAAAAAGAGCTGCATATAATCAGCAGGCTCTTTGTTTAATGATGAACTTTTAGGAAACGCTTCTTAAATGACTTTTTCACCAAGATTAACTGTCCGGATCGACAGCATACCCGCAGATGGATCAAACTCAATTGTTCTTCCGCTGCTTCCGCCAGTATCTTCACTGACGATGTTAATACGAAGACTGCTTAATATGCTTTTCACTGCTTCAACATTACGCGGTCCAATTCTCATCGTATCTTTTTGACCTGAAAACTGAAACATCTGTGCCCCGCCAGCAATCTTAGCTTTTAATCTGCCTGGGGAGCAGTTCATCAGCCTGATTAAGTATGGAATACCCGTATCAGCAAACTTTGCGGGATTGATCTCACCAGATCTTGCAAGGGAAGAATCCGGAAGCATGATATGGACCAGACCTGCAAGTCGTGTACGCTCATCATATAGTACCACGCCAACACAGGAACCAAGACCTGATGTTCTGATCGTATCCGGCGCTGAAGTGATTTTAGCATCAGCAATACCGACCTTGATTGTACTACCTGTTCTTAACACATCAATCTACTCCTAAAGATCGAAACAGCACCTTAAATGACTCAGGATCCGGTAACAGGAAAAATTGTCCGTTTTCACTAAACTTTCCTTCGTCAGTCAGTTCTGTATCAATTACGATTACTTTGTCTCCTGCCTGTGACAATTCCACCAGTCCAAAGCTGATAATTGCCCCTGCCATATCAATAGCGATCGCAGGTACGGTCGGATACAAATTCAAATGGGTAAAGTCTGATAAAGAAGACAAATATGAGCCTGATAAAATATTACCCATTTCCTGTAGTGCAGAGAGACCGATTTCAGATTCACTTATATCTTCAAAATTGAATAAGGGATTCTTCGTCAATGTCCTGATAAAGCTTTCCGCCTGAGCAGTCGAAAGAATAAAAAACATACTACCTGTCATTTCCCCTTCTATTCTCAAAAACACGCTGACGACTACATTTTCAGGCCCTCCTGCGATATCCATCATCTCATCAAATGACACGACCTTCACATGAGGCACTGCCATATCAACCTTATTTCCAAGTAGTGAAGAAAGTGCAGTAGCGGCATTTCCTGCTCCAATATTGCCAATCTCTTTTAATATATCAAGCTGGTATTCAGTGATTTCTTCATCGTAGCTCATGCAGCATTCTCCAGGACTTTATCAAGCTGTAAAAGTATGAGTAATCTTCTGTCTATTTTAGCTACCCCACTGATAAAATCTGTTTCTATGCTACCCACCACCTGAGGCTGAGGTTCAATTGATTCTCTGGAAAGATCAAGTACATCATTTGCAGAATCCACAATCAGACCTACTTCCAGACCGTCAAGTGTAATAATGATAATTCTCGTATGCTCACTTTCAGCAGCATCTTCGAGTGAAAAGCGATTTCTAAGATCAATAATCGGCGTGACGACTCCCCTCAGATTAATGACACCCTTCACATAAGACGGTACGCCAGGCACTCTGGTAATATGCATTACTTTTTCAATTGATTGTACATTCTCAACAGGAACCGCATACTCCTTATTCATCAGCTGAAATACAATGACCTTTAATTCGTTATCCTGATTTGACACAATTAAGCGCTCCTCTCAGCTTTGGTTTTTTATTGAATCAGTGCGTTACAATCTACTATAAGCGCCACCTGGCCATCACCGAGGATCGTAGCACCAGAGATGGCAAATACATCACCGAGGTAATCTCCAAGTGATTTTAATACGACTTCCTGCTGTCCGATAAAGGAGTCTACAACGAGACCGGCCATTTTATCACCTTTACGTACAATTATAACGGAATGGACCTCATCCTCAGCATCTTTATAAACATCAAATACTTCATCCAGAAATACTAGTGGTACTACTTTTCCTCTGAAGTCAATGACCCGCTGGTTATGTGCGTGAAGAATATCCTCATTTTTAACAATTGCAGTTTCTATAATCGAAGATAGAGGAATGGCAAACTTTTCATCTTCCACTTCAACAAGCATCACGGAAATAATCGATAAAGTAAGTGGCAGCTGGACTGAAAACATCGAACCCTGACCTTCTGAAGAATGGATTGTAATAGAGCCACCGAGTGATTCAATCGTTGTTTTTACAACATCAAGCCCAACGCCGCGGCCGGAAATATCAGAAATGGTTTCTGCAGTAGAGAAACCTGAAGCCATAATCAGCTCATAGATCTGTGAGTCAGTGAGTGAATCTGCCTGCTCTTTCGTAACAATGCCTTTAGCAAGAGCTTTATTCAGCACCTTTCCCTTACTGATCCCCGCTCCATCATCTTCAATTTCAATAAAAACGTGATTTCCACTGTGGTAGGCTCTCAGCTGAATCGTGCCGGTTTCAGGTTTGCCTTTTTCTTTCCTGATTGCAGGTGATTCAACGCCGTGATCAATCGCATTCCTCAAAAGGTGAACGAGCGGGTCACCGATCTCGTCAATTACCGTACGATCAAGCTCAGTATCCTGGCCGCTGATTTTAAGGTCGATCTGTTTATTCAAATCTCTTGCCAGCTGACGAATCATTCTTGGGAAACGGTTAAATACTGTTTCTACAGGGACCATTCTCATTGTGAGGATAATCGACTGAAGATCTCCGGAAATCCTGGACATCCGTTCAACAGTCTCATTTAATTCACCGTGATTCAGCTCTTTTGAAATCTGCTCAAGTCGGCCTCTGTCAATAACCAGTTCTTCGAAAAGATTCATCAGAATATCCAATCTGTCTATATTCACGCGAATGGTCTTATTAGAAACCGTTTTTAGCGCTTCTTTCGGTTCTTCAGACGCTTCTTCAATTGTGACTGCTGCTTCAGATGCTGCATCTGAAGGCTTTTCTTCCTGATCAGGGCTGACTGACTTGATTGAAACAGATTCAACTTCAGATACTTTCATAACGCTTTTCTCAATAAAATCAGCCTGTTCTTTTGTTGCAATCGTCACACAAAATTGCTGATCAAAATTCTCTTCTTCAAGCTGATCTACTGAGGGAGTGGATTTGATGACTTCACCTGACTTTTCAAGCACTTCAAACACCATAAATACCCTGGCAGCTTTTAAAAGACAATCATCTCTCAGGCTGATAGTCAGCTCAAGCGCCTGATATCCCTGTTCAATTGACTGCAGAATAACAGTCCGTTCAAACTCATCATAATGAACGTTTTGAGAAGGTTCAGCAGCTGGCTTGGACTGCTCACCAGAAACAATACTTTCAAGCAGTGACAGTGAATGGCTGACATCTTTCTTTCCATCTCCACCTGAAGCAATTGACGCTATCATTTCTTCGAGGTCATCAACGGCTGAAAACAGCGCATCCATCACAGCTGTTGTCACCCCGAGCTTTTCATTTCTGATATCATCGAGAATATTCTCCATATGGTGCGTGAGGTTTGCAAGATCCTCATACCCCATCGTTGCAGACATCCCTTTTAACGTATGGGCCGATCTGAAAATTTCATTTACAATCCTGAGATCTGAAGGGTTTTTTTCAAGCTCAAGCATTTGAGTATTGCAATTTTGTAAATGATCTTTACTTTCCTCAATAAAAACTTCTAAGTATTGGTTCATCTCCATATAACTTCACCCCTCTGCTAATTTAACAATTCTATTTGCAATTTCATTTAATGGCTCTGTATATGTAACGAGGCCAGTTGCAACAGCTGCTTTTGGCATTCCATAGACAACGCAGGTCTCTTTTGATTCTGCAATTGAAACTACAGAACCCGTCTGACTCAGCCGGATAAGACCCTTAGATCCGTCAGCTCCCATCCCCGTCATAATCACTGCAATTTTTTTAATTCCTTTCAAACGCGATGCAGAATCAAATAAATAGTCAACTGAGGGTCTGTGTCCACTAACAGGCGGCTCTTTGCTTAATGAAATTGTCAGCTGTCTATTTACATTCAGATTCACATGAAAGTCCCCCGGAGCCACATATGCATGCCCGTTCAGACAGATATCGCCTTCTTCAGCTTCTTTAACTGTCAAAGCAGAAAGCTGATCGAGCCTTTGTGAAAGTGACTTCGTAAATCCTGGCGGCATATGCTGAACAATGATTACCGGAGCCTTAAGATCTCCAGGGAGCTTTGATATGACCTCCTGAAGTGCTCTTGGTCCGCCGGTTGATGTACCGATTAATATTACTTGTTGATCATACCCACCATATTTACTATCGGTTATTTCAGGTTCTTTTTTACTATTATATAGATTTTTTACCTTAGGTTTTATTAAATTTGGGCGGAGAGTGGCTTCTGCAGCATGCAAAACTTTTTGGATCAGTTCTTCTTTCACCAGATGGAGGTCTAGTGAAATAGTCCCGGAAGGTTTCACAATAAAATCCACTGCTCCGTAATCCATGGCTAAAAGAGCGTTTTCAGCTCCCTGTGTAGTTGTACTGGATAACATAATAACCGGCAGTGGATGTTCTTTCATTATTTTCTTTAAGGCTTCTAGACCTGTCATGACTGGCATTTCAACATCCATTGTCACAACATCAGGTTTAAGCAGTCGGATTTTTGCAAGTGCATCTTCACCATTGCGGGCAGTTCCTACAACAGCAATCTGACTGTGTTCTGATAAAAACTCCTGAACAAGCTTTCTCATAAATGCAGAGTCATCAACAACAAGCACTTTAATTATACGAGTTCGCATGGCACACCCTCACTTTCTCCGGAATAATGCAGACAGCCGCTCTGTAAAGCGGGGTTTTACAGCATGTATTTCTTCATGATCCTGCGCAATGTATGCCTGTACCATATTTTTAAGCGTTTTAGATGCAGGTGAATCCGGATACAGCTTAGTAAATGGCGTCTGACTGATCACTGATCTTCTTACGTAAGGATCTTCCGGAAGACTTCCGAGTATACGTACTTTTTTATCAAGAAATTTATTCATGGCTGATGATAATCTGTTCAGTGCAATTTTACCTTCTTCAGGATTCATCACGCGGTTACAAAGAAGTGCAAAAGCTTTCTCCTGATCACGCATATGTATAAACTTCATCATAGAGTAGGCATCCATAATGGAAGTCGGTTCACCTGTTGTAATGACGATCACTTCATCAGCTGACATGATCAGTTCAAGTCCATTTTCAGAAGCACCTGCGCCCATATCAAATATCAGGTAGTCGTAACTCTGCTGAAGAATATGAAAGCCATCCATTAACCGTTTAATTTCAAGGTCTTTCCATTCCACCATCTTATTAAGTCCCGAACCACCGGAGATATAAGAAAAGCCTCCTTCGATCTGAACGATCACATCTTCTATATCACCATCTCCTTCAAGATAGTGAAGAATGTTCTGATCTGATGAGGCGCCAAGTAAAATATGAACGTTCCCCATTCCAATATCCATGTCCATCAGTAATACTTTGTGCCCTTTGGCTGAGAGTTCGGATGCGAAATTAATTGAGAAGTTAGACTTCCCAACGCCACCCTTTCCGCTGACTACAGCAATTGCTTTTGCATGCGGCTTGTTTATATTGAGCATTCTCTGCCTTAAAGTTTCAGCCTGGTCCATTAGCTTTTTACACCTCTGATCATCATGTCTCTTATTTCTTTTAATGAACCCTCTCTGATATCTTCCGGAACAGCCTGACCGTGTGTCAAATAGGCAACACCTGTCTGACTCTCAAGCATCATATGAAATGCAGGACCAACCGTTATACTTTCATCGCACTTTGTAAAAATAAGTCCGTCTAATTTCATTTCTTTAAAGCGGTCATAAATCGCTTTCATTTCCTTAAATTTAGATGTCATGGATAGAACTAAAAATGCCTGCATATCTGATTGAAAATCAATCGTATTCATTAGATCTTCAACATATTGAAGCTCGCGGTAATTTCTTCCCGCTGTATCGATCAATATATGGTCATAATCACTGAGTTTATCAGCTGCAGCCTGAAAATCCTGACGGTTATAGATGACTTCAACAGGTACATTCAGCAGTTCAGCATAAGTTTTCAGCTGTTCAATTGCACCAATTCTGTAGGTATCAGATGTAATAAAAGCGATTTTTTTCTTATCTTCCATCACCAGTTTTGCAGCTACCTTCGCAATGGTTGTTGTTTTACCAACACCAGTAGGTCCTATTAAGCATATATACTTTTTTGAAGCGTCAATCCCACCGTGAGCCAGCGGTTTTAATGAAGAATGAATATGCGCTTCTGTCCAGTTCATTATTTCTGCATCATCAGATTGATTTTCCCATTTCTTATGCAGGTGATTACCTGTTTCAAGGATCCAGCTTTCTTTAAAATCCTGATCCTGAAGTTTTTTCAGCATTAACCGGATCGGCGATGGAAAATCCTGAAATCCGGTCTGCTGTGCTGAAAGTGCTGAGACCATCTGTTTTAATTCTTTAATTTCACTTTCCAGTTTGTGATCATTTTTTTCTACGGGCGATTTTGTTTCCGGTTGAATCTTTGCTGCAGCTGTCATCTCTTCAGTCTGATACAGCGCAGAATCAACACCTGCTACGACTTCGATTTGCTTAGTTTTAAAAAGTCCGAGAAAACCGCCTGTATAAATGACTTTAGAGTTCATAATGACAGCATCGTTTCCGAGCTCTTTACGCACTTTTTTCATTGCTTCTGGCATTGTTGGAGCCGTAATTTTTTTCATCTTCAATCTATATTCACCACCCCGACGCTTTGTACTTCAACATTCGCTTCTAGTTCGTTGTAAGATAAAATCGGTATTTGCGGGAAATACCGTTCTGTTAATTGACGGATATACATTCTGACAGCAGGTGAACATAGAACAATTGGTGTCTGTTCAGTCATCGACAGCTGCTCAATCTGCTGTGCCATCGCTTCAAGAATGCGCTGAGAATCATTTGGATCAAGAGATAAATAATTCCCGTGTTCTGTCTGCTGAACATTATCTGCAGTCATTTTCTCAACTCTGCCGGATAATGTAATAACTCTCAGTGTATCTCCGGGATCTGCAAATTGACTTGTAATCTGTTTTGCTAGAGACTGCCTGACGTATTCTGCAAGTACATCCGTGTCAGAGGTCATACGCGCGTAATCTGCGAGCGTCTCAAAGATAATAGGAAGATTACGGATTGATACATTTTCCCTCAGCAGCTTTGAAAGCACCTTCTGCACGTCACCCACACTAAGTGGAGAAGGCGTTACTTCTTCCACAAGAATTGGGTATGATTCCTGCAGATGGTCTACAAGCTGCTTTGTTTCCTGACGGCCAAGCAATTCATGTGCATGACCTTTAATCATTTCAGTAATATGAGTAGAAACGACTGAAGGCGGATCAACTACTGTATAGCCGAGCATTTCTGCCTGATCTTTTACGGATTCATCGATCCATTTTGCAGGGAGACCAAATGACGGCTCAATTGTCTCAATACCTTCAATAGAATCATCATCTCCAGGGCTCATTGCAAGATAATGGTCAAGCAGCAGTTCGCCTTTAGCTACTTCATTCCCTTTAATTTTGAGACGGTATTCATTCGGCTGAAGCTGAATATTATCCCGTATTCTAACAACAGGAATGACAAGACCCAGTTCGAGTGCGAGCTGCCTTCTGATCATGACGATCCGGTCTAGCAGATCCCCACCCTGATTCGCATCTGCAAGCGGAATCAGCCCATAACCAAACTCAAATTCAATCTGATCAACATTTAATAGGCTGACCACACTTTCAGGGCTCTTCATTTCATCCGCCGCAGTATCTTCTTCTGTCTCAGTAAATTCTTCTGCCTCAAGTTTTTTAGCTTTTGATAACATATATCCGCCAATAACGAGAATTAGCGCAATGGGCAGTGTAAGAAAGTTACTGATCGGTGTAAAGATGCCGAGCAGTGCGATTGTAGCCCCGGCCACATACATAATCGGACCAAATGAGAACAGCTGAGAAGTAATATCCTGTCCCAAATTTCCATCTGAAGCAGCCCTCGTCACAACAATCCCGGTTGCAGTTGAAATTAACAGCGCAGGAATTTGAGATACAATCCCATCACCTACAGTTAATAGTGAGAATTGATTGGCAGAGTCAGCGAGTGACATCCCCATCTGTACAATTCCGATAATCATACCAAATGTTAAGTTAATCAATACGATAATGATCCCGGCGATTGCGTCCCCTTTAACGAACTTTGTCGCACCATCCATTGCACCATAAAAGTCGGCTTCCCTGCCTACTTTTTCACGGCGTTCTCTCGCTTCCACTTCAGAAATCATACCTGCATTCAAGTCAGCATCAATACTCATCTGCTTACCTGGCATCGCATCAAGTGTGAACCGTGCAGCTACCTCAGATACTCGTTCAGCACCTTTAGTGATTACAATAAACTGGATAATAATCAGGATGATAAAGACAACCATACCAACCAGAATGTTTCCACCAGTTACAAATGTACCGAACGTCTCTACAACGCCACCCGCTTCTCCTCTGCTCAGGATTGCTCTTGTCGTTGAAATGTTCAGACCCAGCCTGAATAACGTTAATAGCAAAATTAACGAAGGAAAAATAGCAAATTCCAGCGGTTCTTTCATATTCATTGATGTCAGTAATACAATCAGGCCAAGTGTGATATTAATAATAATTAATACACTCAGCATCCATGATGGAAGCGGGATAACCAACATGGCAATAATCAGTATGACACTGGCGAGTATAGCTAAATCTTTTCCTTTCATGCTGGTCCCCTTTCAAGCATTACACTTTATTTTTTATTCTGTAGACATAAGCAAGAATCTCCGCGACTGCTTTAAAAAACTCCTCTGGTATCGGATCACCAATTTCTGCCTGATCGTATAATGCTCTGGCAAGCGGTCTGTTTTCTACTGCAATGACGTCATTCTCTTTTGCAATGGTTTTAATTTTTTGTGCGAGGAAATCAACACCTTTAGCAACAACAACCGGCGCATCAAATTCCCCATCTTTATATTTCAGAACGATGGCATAGTGAGTCGGGTTTGTAATGACAACATCGGCATCCGGCACTTCAGACATCATCCGTTTCATTGCCATCTCCCTTTGCCGCTGC
The DNA here is from genome assembly GCA_000818095.1 of Jeotgalibacillus malaysiensis. Taxonomy (NCBI): domain Bacteria; kingdom Bacillati; phylum Bacillota; class Bacilli; order Caryophanales; family Caryophanaceae; genus Jeotgalibacillus; species Jeotgalibacillus malaysiensis. The sequence continues at coordinate 1,580,781 of CP009416.1, read as the reverse complement.
TTAATTTTTGATTTGATCAGCGGGTCACCTTCCGTGTTCTTATATTCATCTTTAAGGTCCTGTTTTGACATCCTTATATTTTTTTCAAAATCATATTTCTGATAAAGATAATCAAGCACTGCCAGTATGATAAGCAGTCCTGAAGCGAACAGACCCATCTGAACAGTCAGGCTGCCTGCCACCTGAAGGGTGGATGTTACGGGCAGTAATGAAAGTTCTAACACATCTTCAATACTGAACCACAGTACAAGGAACGTTGTCATTCCAACGAGTGAGATCTTCAGCACTGATTTTGCCAGTTCAACGAGTGCTCTGGCTGAAAAAATTCTCTTTAATCCTTTAATCGGATCAAGCTTTGAAAGCTTAGGCTTCAGAGGGTCTGCAGAGATTAAGAAACCAATCTGCAGATAATTCCCGACAATCCCACCAAGCGCTGCAACTGCCATAATCGGCAGCACAATCCATGCAACCTCCGTCAGCATTTCACCATACACGAGTATAAGCGTGTCAGACGTTACAGGACGCTTAATATAATCCATTAAAGGGACTGCAACAAGATTCAGCATTCTTTCTTCAAACCAGCTTCCTGCAAAGAATAAAAACAGAAATACACTGAAAAGAATAAATGCAGTATTAATATCCTGACTTTTTGCAACTTCCCCTTTTTTACGTGAATCCAGTCTTTTTTTAGGAGTGGCTTTTTCAGTTTTTTCGCCTGCGAAATACTGAAGATCCAATCTCAATCTCATTTAACCGCCTCCAAGCGTGATCATCAAATCGCGCATTACAACAAATATTAAATCAAATAACCGTTGAATCACCTGAAATGTCACGCCCATTAGTACGATCAATACAATAAAAGCGACAGTGATTTTAATTGGAAAACCAATGACGAAAATATTAAACTGTGGAGAGGTTCTTGCTACAATACCAAGCGCAATATCAACCAGAAATAATGTAGCTACAACAGGCGCAGCCATTTGAAAAGCAATGACAAAAGTTGCCGCAAAAGCCTTAATGATTAATTCAGCAGTCATCGGGTCTCCAAAACCGAGCGTTACCTGGTCAATCGGGATATATTGATAGCTGAAAAAGATTCCGTCTAAGATCAGATGATGTCCGTTTGTAGCCAGCAGCAGTAATATCGCAAGTGTATATAAATACTGACCAATAAGTGGACTTTGTGCGCCGGTCTGTGGATCAATGACATTCGCCATGGCAAAACCCATCTGAAAGTCGATAAAGTTACCGCCGATCTGGATAGCAGAAAGAATAATATAAGCAATAAGTCCAAGAAACAATCCCACGGCAGCCTCTTTTAAAATAAGGAAAATATATTCACCATTTATCTCAAACGGTTCAGCATCGAGCGTATAATACATCATCCATGAAAGCATAATTGCAATGCCGATTCTGTGAGTGGCAGGAATCGTTCTATGTGAAAATAATGGCATTGTCACAAAGAAAGCAGAAATCCTGACGATAATCAGTAATAAAATTGTCAGTCTGGGGTACAATTCTTCCATAACTAACCGATATACCTAGTAAGATTCGTAAAAATATCTGAAGCGTAGCTGACGAGCTGAGTCAGCATCCATGGTCCAAAAAAGATCAGCGCTACCATTACTGCAATGATTTTTGGAATAAATGCGAGCGTCTGCTCCTGAATCTGCGTGGTAGCCTGGAATATACTGACCAGTAAACCGACAATTAACGCAACAAGCATTAACGGCAGACTGATGATCAGCGTGATCCATACGCCGCGTTCTGCGATTGCAATAACCATTTCTCCATTCATCTGTATTCACCCACCTAAAAGCTCTGCAGCAGTGACTGCATGACGAGATACCAGCCGTCTACTAAAATAAACAGCAGGATTTTAAAAGGTAACGAAATCATGACTGGCGGAAGCATCATCATCCCCATAGACATCAGGATAGAAGCGACAACCATATCGATCACCAGAAAAGGAATAAACACCATAAAGCCCATTTGAAAGGCTGTCTTGATCTCACTCAGTGCAAAGGCAGGAACCATCACTGTTAATGGAATATCCTGAATCGTTTCAGGCCTTTCTGCTTCTGTGTAGCTTAAAAATAACTCAAGATCCTTTTGCCTGGTATGCTGGCTCATAAATTCCTTGAACGGCACTGAAGCTTCTTCATATGCGGTCTCCAAATCTATTTCTTCATTAAATAAAGGTGTCAGCGCCCTATCATTTACTTCACTAAGCACGGGTGCCATGATAAAGAATGTTAAAAACAGCGCCAGACCGACAATAACCTGGTTAGGCGGCATCTGTTGCGTGGCAAGGGAAGTTCTGACAAACGATAAAACGATGACAATTCGCGTAAAAGACGTCATCAGGATTAAAATTCCCGGTGCAAGTGACAATACCGTTAACAGCAGCAGCAGCCTGACAGAGGTTGCTACATCATCCGGCGGACTGTCATTAAAAAACTGTATGAATTCATCCATCTTTATTACGCTCCTTGCCCTTTGCTTTTTCGAACATTTTCATTCGTTCAGCCTGATGTTCTTTCAGCTGATCTTTAAACAGGCTGCCAAATGACTGACCATCATTACTGACAGTTCCTGATTGACGTTCTTTCAGCTTATTAATCCATCCAGATACAGGACTTTGCTGCAGGCTTTCCCCCTGATCAAAATACTCTTCAAGCTCTTCCATTTCTTCAGGTGTGTTGATTTCTTTTATCAGGTTGACGTCTTCTCCGACACCGAGAATATAATAGCTGTCAGCAATTTTAACAATCTGAACTGATCGGTTCCCGCCAAGAGTGGTACCGCCCATATTTTTAATCAGCCTGCTCTGCTGAAAGTTTTTTGTTTTACTATTAACGAATTTTAATAGTGCATATAAAAGAATCACTACAAATGCCAAGGCACCAATTAACCTGACAAAGGTCCAGAAATTGATACCGGATGGTTCACCTGAATCACTGATTGCGGGTATATCCTGCTCAGCACATTCTTCAGATGGATTGTCACCCATACAATCTGATACATTACCGGGACTTGCGAATAAAACCTGCTCTCCCCCTGTGACAGCAGTCATCAGGAGAAGAACAACAAACAACTTATACATCATTTTTCATCAACCTATCGCTTTAGAGATTGCCTCAATCACACGGTCTGCCTGGAACGGCTTAACAATAAAATCTTTCGCACCAGCCTGAATTGCGTCAATTACCATAGCCTGCTGTCCCATCGCTGAGCACATGATGACTTTTGCAGCGCCATCAATTTTTTTAATTTCCTTAAGAGCCGTGATACCATCCATTTCAGGCATCGTAATATCCATTGTCACAAGGTCAGGTGAAGTCTCTTTATACTTCTCAACTGCCTGTGCGCCGTCTGCTGCTTCTCCCACTACCTCAAAACCGTTTTTTGTTAAAATATCTTTAATCATCATGCGCATGAATGCCGCGTCATCAACTATCAAAATTTTCTTCGCCATATTCAAAACCCCCAGCTATATTTAGCGTAATTTATTTAATCGGTCTGACTGACTAACAATGTCCGTCAGTCTTACTCCAAAGTTTTCTTCAATTACTACAACTTCACCTTTTGCAATGAGTCTGTTATTAACCAGAATATCCACCGGCTCACCAGCAAGTTTATCCAATTCAATGATGGAACCTGAAGTCAGTTCAAGGATCTCCTGTACTGAACGCTTTGTTCTGCCAAGTTCTACAGTTACCTGAAGTGGAATATCGAGTAGAAGGTTAAGATTTCTTGATTCCCCTGCACTTAACCCAGGGCTTTCAAACTGTGAAAACTGTGCAGGCTGAACATCAACTGCTTTTGAGAGTGCTCGCTCTCTATTCAGCTGAACGCCTTCAGAATGAACATCTGTTTCCTGCTGATTAGGCACTTCTGTTCTTTGAGGTACTTCTCTCTCTTCAACTTCAGCCGGTCTTTCAGCTATAGGAGCTGCAGCTGCCGTTTCATTGATGGCTTCAGTCTGACTTCCACCCATCAGTTGATTCACTAACGACTGTCCAAACTCAAGCGGGATTAGCTGCATGATATTGGAATCAATCAATGAGCCGATTTTTAAGTTAAATGAAATCTGGATTACTTCATCTTCTTCAGGGAGGTTTCCCATACCCTCTTGATTTTCAAGGTCCATCAGATCAATACTTGGCGGTGAAATATCCACCTTCACACCGAAAATAGTAGACATTGATGTTGATGCAGAACCCATCATCTGATTCATAGCTTCCTGTACAGCACTCAGCTGAATCTCCCCGAGGTCACCGGAAGGACTTGTCCCGTCCCCTCCAAGCATCAAATCTGCAATAACAGCAGCATCTGCCTGTTTAATGACTAAAAGGTTATTCCCTTTTAAGCCTTCAGTATAGTGAACGTTGATCGCTACTGAAGGATGAGGAAATGAGTCAGAAATTTCTTTTGTTTTTACAACTTTTACTGTAGGTGTTGTAATATCCACCTTTTGATTTAATAGTGTAGACAGAGCGGTTGCAGAGCTGCCAAATGAAATATTGCCGATCTCTCCTAACGCATCAATTGCCACCTCATCCAGCGTCTCGGACGGTTCCGGCTTCTTTTCTTCCGGTTCTTCATCTGCAGTTCCTTTTAGCAATGCATCAATTTCATCCTGGGAGAGCATATCATCACTCATCATCGTCCTCTCCTCCTTTCACTTCTTCAATAATCTGAACGCCGATTTTTTTACCGAGCTGTCCAGGCTGTGCGATGAATTTTGGTATGTCACCAATCTTCAGTACAACTGGTTCATCGTATCGATGATTTAATTCAAGCACATCGCCGATTTCGAGCATCAAAAACTCTTCAATCGCTAACATAGAAGAACCGAGTTCCGCTGATATTGGCAGATCGGCTTTCTTTACACGCTTTTCAAGCTGAAGCTGTTCTTCAGGCTTTAATTCTTTTTTTTGCGACTGCATCCAGTGTTTGATCGACAGGTTCGGCATAATCGGTTCAAGCACAACATGGGGGAGACAGATATTCATCATCCCTGTCGTCTCACCTACAACTGTGTTCAATGAAATTACTACAACTGTTTCATTAGGTGAAATCACCTGTAGAAATTGAGGGTTCACTTCAAAATCTGTAAGAATCGGGTCAATGTCAGCAACATTGCCCCACGCTTCACGTAAGTTATCAAATGCCCGCTCAAAAAGGGTGGACATAATCTTTGTTTCAATTTCTGTTAAGTTATCAATCTTACTGACACTTGAACCATGACCACCCAATACCCTGTCCATCATCGCATAAGCTACGTTAGGATTGATCTCCATCAGAATCTTACCGTCAAGCGGCGGAACCTCATACACATTCAAAATCGTCATTTTCGGAACAGACCGTATAAATTCTTCATACGGGATCTGATCTACGGATGCTACATTTATTTGAACATATGTCCGGAGCTGGGCAGAGAAAAATGTTGTGAGCAGTCTGGCAAAGTTTTCATGGATTCTTGAAATACTCCTGATCTGATCCTTTGAAAACCTTAGCGCCCGTTTGAAGTCGTAAACTTTAACCTTCTTTTCCTGCTCTTCTTTTTTAATCTCTTCCGCTGACATTTCACCAGTTGATATGGCTGATAGTAGTGCATCAATTTCATTTTGCGAGAGAATATCTCCAGCCACTTAAGTTCACCTCCGTCCATCTGCTTCTTTCACTATTGAACGACAATTGATGTCGTATAAACCTGAATGACTTCGCCTTCTTGAAGTAATTCATTCACTCTGTCTGCTACAATCTCTTCAAGCGCATCTTTCCCTGCACTTCCTTCAAGATCTGATTTGTTCATTTCAAGCAGTTCATCAATCAGGATATCTTTCACCTGAAATTCGAGCTGTGTTAATTCTTCTGCTGCTTTTTTACTATCTGTCTGAATTGACATAGAAACTCTTGCAAAATTATTACTGCCTATATTCGTTGTTACTTCAGGTACTTCCACTGTCGCTTCTACAATCTCAGCAGCTGATAATCTCACCTCTTCTTTTTCCCCGCCTTCAGCAAGCTGGTTTGAAACAACCAGTACAATCACGCCAACCAGCGTAATGGATACAAGAATGACGAGCATGGTAATCAGTAATTTATTTTTACTCCTCATCTGTTTCCTCCTTAAGGTGCGTCATGTTCAACACATGAATTGCACGGTAAAATTCAGTGATCTTTCCTTTTACATCGCTCATGGAATCTTTCACTATGTACTTCTTTCCATTCGTTAATGTAATCGTTGTGTCAGGAAATGCTTCTACTGTTTCAATATAAATTGCATTAATCATGAACTCTTTTCCATTTAATCTCTTTAACTGAATCATAAAAGCCGGCGTCTTCATCTGACTGAAGACGCCGTCACCCCCTCACCGGATTATCGCTTCAGATTAACTAGCTCTTCTAAAATTTGATCAGACGTTGTAATGATTCTTGTGTTAGCCTGGAATCCACGCTGCGCTGTAATCATTTCAGTGAATTCTTCTGACAGGTCAACGTTGGACATTTCAAGCGCGCCTGAAGAAATCGTACCGCCTGAATCAGCAGTTGTACCGATATTTGCAACACCTGAGTTAACAGATTCCTGGAATACATTGTTTCCTACTTTCACAAGGCCGGACGGATTATTAAATCGTGCAATTGATAATGTCGCCATTTCACGAACCTGTCCGTTTGAATAAACTGCATTAATCTCTCCGCCTGCTGATACACTGAAGCTTTCAAGTGTGCCTTCGAGGTTACCGTTAGAAGCCATTTGTGCTGAGACTTCTCCAGGGTTGTTTGTAAGGTTGTCAAGATTCAGGTTTTCAATGTTGTATGCATTATATCCATCCCCCGCTGCATTCACACTTACCGGTAAATTTACAGGGTCTAAGTCAAATGTTGGCTCTCCATCTGCATCAAAAGATAAAGTTCCATTGACAAACTTATCAACGCCATCAATATCTTCAAGCGCGTGATTTGTAAAAGTTATATCCCACTCATTATCGTTTCCGACTATTTTTTCCATTTTAACTTCTACTGTATGCTCAGTTCCCTGGTCATCTACCACTTTCATCTGCTGAGTTCTGACAAACGGGTTATCATTACTAACTACTACATTCGAAGCTAAGTTTCCTGAAAGTGTTATTGCATCAGTCACCTGTGCAGGTATAACACCACTACTATTCACAACAATGTCCTGCTGAACGCCATCCACAAACTGCTGAACTCTATACCCCTCACCAGTAACAAGCAGCCCGCTCTCATCGAGGTAGAAGTTTCCTCCACGTGTATAAAGATCCTGACCACCAGGCGCTGATACAACAAAGAATCCATCTCCATTAATCGCAAGGTCTAGAGAGCGTCCTGTTGTCTGAAGTGAGGCCTGCGTCTGTACGCTGTCAATTGTTGCAGTTACAGATCCAAGTCCAACCTGAAGCGCGTTTCTTCCTCCACGTCCCTCCTGTGCTGCAGAAGCACCCTGGATTGTCTGGTTCATTGCTTCCTGGAATGTCACACGGCCTTTTTTGAAACCGAATGTGTTAACGTTTGCGATGTTATTACCGATTACATCAAGCTTTGTCTGAAAGTTTTTAAGTCCTGCAATACCTGAATACATTGAACGAATCATTGTTTTTTTCCCCTTTCATGAGCCGCTTCTGTCGGTCAGCTGGCTCTTAGGCTCCTTTGTAAGGTCCACCTATTCTAAAATGATAGTTCCATCAATGCCTGTAAAAATCTGATCATTAAAATCCTTTTTCTCTATCGCTGTTACCACTGTCCTGTTTTGAATACTGACTATCAGCGCTGCCTGATCAAGCAATACAAGTGAATCTTTCACACCCTTTTGATCTGCTTCACTGACTTTAGCTGATACCCTTTGCCACTGGTCAGGCGTAATATTAATATTTCTTGACGCAAGCCTTTCATTGGCATGTCTGCTGAATTTCAGTTCTTCTCCAAGCACCTGCTGAAGCTTATCAGCAAAACCGGATTGCTTCGGTTGTTTTTTTACTGGAGCAGCCGGTGGTGTGTGAATCGGGTTAAATCGGATATGCTCCATGCATGTTCAATCCTTTACTGTGCGATTTTTATGAGATCATCCGCTGTTATACGCTGCTGATTGGCAGTATGCAGCCAGATTGCCCCATCTTTTCTTGACACTGAAACGACTGTACTCTCAATTTCTTTCTCATCCTTCATCCAGCTGACTTTCTTACCAATCATCATACTCGCCTGCTGTAGAGAGTCTTGTAATTCACCCTTATTTACCTCAGAGATGTTACCGGGTGTGAGTGTTGTTCCGTCTTCAAGTGTGAATTCAACGGAACCTCCTTTGAATTTCACGGTTTCAACAATACCTTTTCCATCTGTTGCAACCTGCTCTCCATCAACTGTCTCCATTTTGTCCCACTTCACTTCTTTTCCAACAAACTCGTTATATTGGATTAATGCTGTCTGCTCCTGCATCGTTGCAAACTTTTCAAATGAGTTTGCCATGTTTGTCATTTGTTCAAGACTTGAGAAGTTAGCCATTTGCGAGATAAATTCTTTATCCTCCATCGGCTGAGTAGGGTCCTGATTCTGTAGCTGTGCAATTAATAATTTTAGGAACTGGTCTTTTCCCATCGACTGATCTTTAGGCTCAAGCTTTTTCTTTTCAAGCGATGAGAGGTATAAGCTTTCATTAATACTGGTTGGATTCAATTGTTACACCTCAATATTCAGGAATATGTCTTGGAATGATTGTTCTTCATTGTCTTCCTGGTCATGTGATTGCTGATGCTCTCTCTGTTCGCGCGACTGACTGTCACTCTCTTTATTCAACCTGTTCTCAGTCGTTTCTGCCTGGGCAACCTCTATCTTGTCCACCTGAAGGTTCTGAGTGTTAAATGATTGCCTTAACTGATTCAACTGCGAGTCGATCATTTCTTTTGCAACGGCTGTTGAAGCGACAATTCTCGCTGTCATCATTCCGTCTTTTTGCAGCAGCTCTATCTTCAGTGTTCCAAGATGTTCCGGCTGAAGTCGGATCATCAGCTTTTCAGTTCCATTTACCTTGCCAAATCCCGCTTTTTGCATGACCTGCTGGAACTGTTCCATCAGCTGCTGTGACGGATCGGCCTGCCTTAATGGCTGTTGAAGTGACCATTTCACCGGTCCGGATTGAAGCTGTAATGACTGCAGGTTCAGTATGCCCTGCTCACTTTTTATCACTTCAGGCAGTACATGCTGCTTTGAGTTTTCAACCTGCTTTGGAGCTTCAAGATCCCGTACTGCGTTTTTAAAAATTGTCTGGATGGTTTCCATCACTTCAGACACATTTTGCAGCAGGTAATTCTTCTCAGTGCTTCCGGTCTTTTTTTGATCAAGTATTGAGAGTCCTTTTGATAATAAAACCAGCTTCGCAAGATCTTCATGCACAATCAGCTGCCTGGGTTGCTGATCACTTTTGATCACTTGTTCACTTTTAGCTATCTGTTGAATTTCCGCCAGTGTCGTCTGAAGCTGCAGTTGGTCAGGCTGATCTTCTGCTTCACCAGTCAATATCTGCTGCAGCAATAATGCAGGATCAGATATATTTTCATTGACTGCTTTTTCAACGATTTCTTCGCCTACACCAGCAGCGAGCAATAGCTCCGGCACCGTTAAGTTCATCAATTCTTTTTCATCAAACAGAAGAAACATCTGTTTAACTGCAGGATCTGCTTCTCCTGCTGCTTTTAAAAACGATGAAAAGTCTTCAGATTCAACTGCAGTTAACAGCTGTTCCATCAGCACTTCAATTTCGCTAAGTTCAGCTTCATTTATCTGAAAGTCTGATCCTCCAGCCTGCAGAAGCATTGCACCAAATAAATTTTTCGATCCACTACTCTCCCTGACGCTTCCAAGCTGCTGGGACGGCTGTATCGCCTGCATCGTAATTTGTCCGATCAATTCTTCTTTCACCTCCTTTCAATTAACGTGTTCTTATTGTGAGCGCGTCGAGATTAACTCTGTATAGCGTGCAGCATCTGCTGGCGGCATGCTCGCAAAAATTTCTGCGACCATCTCAGCTGAAAGGTTAGATAATAATCGGATTGCCTCCTCATCACTTAAGTCCATAATGATCGGCGCCGCCTCTTTCCCTTTCATATCCTCATAAACAGATACAATTTCTGCAAACTCTCTTCCCGCTGCATCCCTTTCAGTCTGCAGGCGCTCAATTTCCGCCTGCAATCTCTCCTGATCTTCTATTAACAGGTCGTTCTCATCCTCAAGACTGACCATTTCCTGTTCAATCTGAGAGATATAAACATCTTTTTCTTCAATTTGAGCCTGCAGACTGGTAATTCTTTCTTCAGGATTTACCGGCGTTTCACCGGGTTCTGACTCTTCACCAAGAAAAGGCACATCTATACCGATTTCTTCTGCTTTTTCAACTAAGTTAATATCCAGAATAGCTGTCACGATCAGCGCAACGAAAATCAAGAAGAGCACTGGTACAAAAATCAGCAGAAAAAATACCTGTAATTTACCGGGTGACTTTTCTTCTTCCGCCTCATTCGGGATTGACTTCTTTTGCTGCTTCATTTGTATCACCTGTTTCTGCGGTTCATAAATTGCGCAATCGACAACTCATTCATCTGCTCTCTGTCAGCCTGCTCCTGTTCTGCAGCATACCGCTTTTTATCATGTTCACGTATTTTTTCATATTTTTTCACTTCAATATTCCGTTCCATCAGACGGTGCTCGTGACGCTGCATATTCGTTCGGGCGTCCATGACCAGCTTCTGCTGATAAGAGATGCTTTTTTCAATATTGGTTAAAAACTGCTGACCATGTCTCAGTAGCTGAACCGGTATTCCGGTTTTCATCTGATCTGCCTGAGAGTCTTCCATCAATTCCTTCTTTTTTAATAGCTCATATAGTTTTTGCGCCATTTTTTCAAAGGAATCAACCGAATCCCTGTAACGGTCTTCTGCTTCTTTTTGTTCCCGCTCTTTAACTGTCAGCACGCGTTCAAATCGATATTGATAAGCCATTATTATCCCTCACCCTTTTCAGATAGCTGAACAAGCAGTCTAGCGCTTTCAGCTAAAGGCACTTTTACATCTGTCGGTTGCTTTAAAAACTGCTTGATCATTGGCTGATATTGAATTGCCTGATCAATATCAGCAGACGATCCTCTTTTATAGGCTCCGATATTTATCAGATCCTCAGCCTGTTCATACGTACTCATCAGTTCTCTCATTTTTTCAGCTGCTTTTAAATGAGGCTGATCAGCAAGGTGGTTCATCAGCCGGCTGACGCTCTTCAGTACATTAATGGCCGGATAATGTCCTTTGTTGGCTATTGATCTATCAAGAACAATATGACCGTCTAGTATACCGCGCACAGTATCAGCGATCGGCTCATTCATATCATCCCCATCCACCAATACTGTGTAAAATGCAGTAATACTTCCATTTTCATTCGTCCCAGTCCGCTCAAGCAGCTTTGGCAGTAAACCGAAGACTGATGGTGTATAACCTTTTGTAGCCGGCGGTTCTCCTACTGCAAGTCCAATTTCTCTCTGCGCCATTGCAACACGGGTTACAGAGTCCATCATAAGCATGACATTTAGTCCTTTGTCTCGGAAGTATTCTGCTATGGCAGTAGCAGTAAGGGCACCTTTGATCCTCATCAGGGCCGGCTGGTCTGATGTCGCTGCGATAATGATGCTTTTTTTCACACCTTCAGGACCAAGATCGCGTTCAATAAATTCCCTGACTTCACGCCCTCGCTCACCAATGAGCGCAATCACGTTTAAGTCAGCTTCTGTATTTCTTGCAATCATCCCGAGAAGCGTACTCTTTCCGACTCCACTTCCCGCAAAGATACCGATCCTTTGCCCTTTCCCTACGGTAAGCATGCCGTCGATCGCTTTCACTCCGACCTCCATAACCTCATTTATAGGCGGTCTAGAAAGCGGATTGGGCGGTTCCTTTTCGGTCGGAACTTGCTTCATACCTGCAGGCAGCACACTATCATCAATCGGCTGACCAAGTGGATCAACAATCCTGCCAATCAATGCTTCTCCCACCCGAATCTCAAGAGGTGCTCCGCTGGCTTCCACAATACTGCCTGGAGCAATATCCTGAACGTGAGTAAACGGCATCAATACAACCATTTCATCCTTAAAACCTACTACTTCAGCTTTGATTTGAACCGTCTGTTTTCGTGAACTCGAATGAACATGTATGTAACATACTTCTCCAATTGAGCTTTCCGGACCCTGAGATTCAATCATTAGTCCAATGACCCTTTTAACTTTTCCAAAATGACGGACAGTTTTAATAGACTGGATATGCTGAATTAATTCTGCAGCTCTCATGTTGAACTCCTTAAAATCTCAGCCAAACCAGCTTTTAGCTCTGTCAGCTGCGTATCGATACTGATATCGATTCTGCCGTTTGCTGTTTCAATAAAACACTGATAAGGTTCGAGCTCTTCTTCAGGATAGATATACAGTCTGACATCTGTTGGAAAGATCGCTAGAAGCTCTTCACGCTCGCTTTGCAGAAAAGTGAACTGCTGAACAGCAATATAGATTTTGATTTCTTTCATTTCCCTGGCTTCTTTTATTCCTTTTTTTACAATCGGAAGATACTTTTCAGGCGCTTCTTCAAGCTGTTGAGACATGATCTTTTCAGCAGCTCTCATCGCGATCTCTAAAATCACCATTTCATTTTCTTCAATGTGTGACTGCAGCGTTGCTTTTGAGGATCCGACTATCTCCTGTGCTTCCGTAATCAGATGTGACACATCCTGAAAACCCTTATTTCTCCCTTCTTCGTACCCTTGAGCAAATGCTTCTTCATAAGCCTTTTTCTGCAGCTCTTCTTTTTCACTGATCCAGTGATTTTTCTTTTCATCAATCTGCTGAAGCAGTTTTTCCGTCTCGCGCTGTGCGTCCTCAAGCAGTTTTTTTGCCTGCTCGTTGGCATCAACCATCAGGCGGTCAGATTCATGTCTGGCCTGCTCAACAGTCCAAGAAAGGCTGTCATCTGAATGATTGGCACTCTGTATAATCTGTCTGAATGGAATCGCTTTACCCGCGGATTCGGCATTACCGATAAAGCCCGATTTAATCACTCTAGACAATTACATCATCTCCTCCGCCGCGCGCTACAATGATTTCCCCTGCTTCTTCAAGTCTTCTGATCACAGCAACAATTCTGCTCTGAGCTTCTTCAACGTCACGCAATCTGACAGGACCCATATATTCCATTTCTTCTTTAAAGTTTTCAGCCATTCGCTGTGACATGTTTTTAAATAATACGTTTTTCACATCGTCCGCTGAAACTTTCATTGCAAGCAGAAGATCCTCATTTTCACAATCCCTGATGACACGCTGGATTGAACGATTATCAAGTGTAACAATGTCCTCAAATACAAACATTCTCTTTTTAATCTCTTCAGCCAGCTCCGGATCCTGAATTTCAAGTGAATCCAGAATCGTTTTCTCAGTAGCTCTGTCGACACCGTTTAAGACTTCAACGACGGATTCGATTCCGCCGGTTTCTGTGTGATCCTGCTGAACAGTACTTGAAAGCTTGCGTTCAAGTACTGATTCGATTTCACTGATCACTTCAGGACTTGTACTGTCCATTACGGCGATTCTTTTCGCAATATCTGCCTGAACATCCTGCGGGAGACTCGATAAAATCTGGCCTGCCTGCTGTGGATTTAAATAAGAAAGAATAAGTGCGATCGTTTGTGGATGTTCATTTTGAATAAAATTAAAGATCTGCATTGGATCAGCACGTTTTGCAAAATCGAACGGTCTGACCTGAAGCGAAGAAGTAAGGCGATTAATCACTGCGTTTGCCTGTTCAGCTCCCAATGCTTTTTCAAGCACTGATTTTGCATAACCAATTCCACCCTGTGAAATATAATCCTGGGCAAGTGCAATGTGATGAAACTCTTCAAGAATTTCTTCCTTTACTTCAGATTCAACTTTCTTCACACCTGAGATCTCAAGTGTCAGACGCTCTATTTCCTCCTCATCCAGATGCTTATAAACAGAAGATGCTACGTCAGGCCCAAGTGAGATGAGCAATATTGCAGCCTTTTGCTTCCCGCTTAATTCTTTTTCTCTTCTAGCCACCTATAACACTCCTATTCATCTGCAATCCAGGACCTGAGAAGCTTCGCAAATTCTTCTGGTTTTTCTTTCGCCATCTTCTCAAGCTGCTTTCTTTTCATTGTTCCTTCTGTTTCTTTTTCATGATTTACATCAGGCACATCGATCGGTTCCTCTGCCTCAACAAAGAATTCTTCTTCTTCAACAGCCTGTCTTCTGGACCTTACAATAAAGAATATTAATCCAATAATGACAAGCAGCATAACTCCAACGACAATGTATGCCCATAACGGAATTGCAGGAGAAGTCTCAGCCTGATCAAAATCTGCTCTTCCATTGAATGTCTGGGCAGATACGACAACTTTGTCTGCGATTTCCTCAGGCGTCATTTCTGCAGCCACATCAGCATCAATTGATGTACTGATAATGGTTTCAAGCATATTTTCAATATCAGCAATGCTCTGCGCCGGAAGCGAAGCCGGATTGTCCGCTTCAGGAGGCTCTACCATGACCTGGAAACCGATATCACGGATCCGGTACGGGCTCTCAACGATTTCTCTTCTGATTCTGTTTACTTCATAGTTGACAGTTTCTTCTTCACGTTCGTAATCACCAGAGCCATTTGACCCTTCAACAAATCCTGTCAGGTTATCAGCAGGATCCTGTCCTTCAGGCACGCCACCCGCTTCATCTGTACCTTCGAAGGTCTCAGTAATCCTTCTGGCACTAACTTCAATACCTTCCATATTTTCTTCATCGACAGGTGTTACTTCATTGACTTCCCGATTTTCCTGATCAAAATCAATATCGGTTGATACACTGACAACCACTTTATTCTGACCGACAAGTGTGCCAAGCAGCATCTGCACCTGCCGCTGTAGATCTCTTTCAATCGTCTGCTTAACTGCCATTTGATCAGTCAGGTTTGCTCCTGCTAAAGAAGAATTTTGATTTTGCATATCAAAGTACTCAAAGAATTGATTCATAATGACGATATTCTCAGTAGGCAGATCAGGAACACTCTTCGATACCAGATGGTAAAGTGATTGAACCTGCCCTTCATCAAATTGATAACCCGGCTGTGTATTCAGCACGACAGATGCTGAAGACTGTTCCGGGTTATCATTTAAGAATACGCCCTGCTCAGGAATCGTAATCATCACCCTCGCATCCTGCACACCGTCGATCCCTTTTAATAAAGTCGCAATCTCCGTCTGCATTGCATCTACATGCATGACTTTAAATTCATTATCAGTCATACCAAAACCGGCATTTTCACTAAAAAACGAATAATCAATATTCCCTGTGTTGGGAATACCCTCAGCAGCAAGCTCGACCATTAATGTTTCAGCCTGCACATCAGGTACAAGAATCGCAGTTCCACCTTCAGTAATTTCAGAAGGGATCCCTCTGCCATCAAGTGTTTCTTTGATCATCCCTGTCTCTGAAGGCGTCAAATTACTATATAGGGGCACCATCGTCTGTCTCGTTGTAAAAAAAGTCAGTAGAACAATTAATATGATGACTAATAATGCAATACCGCCGAAGAGCCCCCATTGTTTTTTAGATCTTGTGCCGGCGAAAGTCTTTACGTTTGTAAACATCTGATTAAATCTTTCGTTCATGACAATCCTCCGGTCTCCCATTTGAAAATTAAATTAAACTGGCATCCTCATAATTTCCTGATACGCTTCTACAGCTTTGTTTCTCATTTCCATTGTCAGGTTCAGGGATACAGATGCTTTTTGGGAAGCGATCATGACGTCATGAAGTTCTACATTCTCACCGTTGATCATACGGTTTGTCATTTTATCACTTTCAATTTGTGCCGCATTTACTTCATTAATAGAATCTTTTAGCATCGCAGCGAAATTCTGCTGAGCGTTGTATGGCGAAATTTTTGTTGAATGTTGTTCAGTTGACGGACTTAAAAGATTCAGCCCTGCCGTATTAATCTGTTGTATGGCCACTTAGCTATCTTCCCTTCGGATATTATGATCGCCCAATCTGCAGGGCTTGCATCATCATTGACTTGTTGGCATTAAATACCGTTACGTTACCTTCATATGAACGGGTGGCAGACATAAGGTCAACCATTTCTCTGAGCGGATCTACATTTGGCATCTCTACATATCCTTCTGCATTCGCATCCGGATGCTCAGGATCATAAAGCAGTTCACCAGGTGTGTCATTATCCTCAATAATTCTTGAGACTGTTACTCCCTGTCCTGCATTGGAAGGTTTATTCATTGCTGTATTTAAAAATGAAGAGAAGTTCTCACCCTGTGGTTTTAATACAACCGATTTTCTTTTATAAGGCTGCCATTCACCGTTTTCAAGTGTTGCTCTCGTCGTATCAACATTTGCCATATTAGAGGAAATTACATCCATTCTAAGACGCTGTGCAGTTAAAGCCGAGGCTGTCGTATTCATTGAATGAAACATTGTCATTACTGCCCTCCTCCTTTAATCACACTGTTGAGCGAACCGAATTTTCCGCTAATTCTCTCAATAAGCGAGTTATAGTAGATCTGATTCGTTGCAAGATCAGCCATTTCTTTATCCATATCCACGCCGTTTCCATTTTCGCGAATACTATACGGTCGCTGGGTAATTGAAACGCCATTACTCCCGACATTAGAAAGGTCGAAATGTCTCGGATCAGCGGCAGTAGATGACAAGTTTATTTCATCCTGTAACATTGCTTCAAAGCTTACATCTTTAGACTTATAACCTGGTGTATCAACATTAGCCACGTTATTTGCAATGACTTTTTGCTTAACTGCTGAATAATCAAGTCCTCTTTCAAGGGAACTAATTGTGCCTGAAAATAAATTCATCAAAACACCTCATTTCCTTATATATCGACTTATTCACCAAAAAACAGTCGATATAAAAAATCACTTATACATCATTTTAATGGTAGGACCATTTATAGTCTATACTTTCTGCCTAAAGTTTTATAGGTCTAAAGATATATTTTGTAAATTCAATACTTTTATATCAGTTTAGTGTCGAGAATACCCGAATTAAATTGAGTCTCTACAAATTATGGAATGACTATTACAGAGCGATTTTCGTCGTCATTTTATTGAAATGATACATCCATGATCATCCAATTATGATTATCTGATACTATTCAGCACGTTCACATATTAGACACATTTAAAAAATGATTGAATCATATAAAAAGACAGCGGAGTCCGCTGTCTTTTTTGACTTAAAGTTATGTAAATTTTTCTACCACCTTTATGTAAAAGAATTAAAAAAAGCCGGTTATTATACCGGCTTTGAAATGGTTATTTTTTTAAGTTTTCAAGTTCAAATAGGAATTTATCATTCAATACTTTAATATAAGTACCCTTCATTCCAAGTGAACGTGATTCAATCACACCAGCACTTTCAAGCTTTCTAAGTGCATTAACAATCACTGAACGTGTAATCCCTACGCGGTCTGCGATTTTAGAAGCGACAAGTAATCCTTCTTTTCCATCCAGTTCTTCGAAAATATGTTCAATTGCTTCAAGTTCACTATAAGATAGTGAGCTGATCGCCATCTGAACAACAGCTTTACTTCTTGCTTCCTCTTCAATCTCATCAGCCTTTTCACGAAGAATCTCCATACCTACAACTGTTGCGCCGTATTCACCAAGAATCAGATCATCATCTTCAAATGTTTGCTCTACGCGCGCAAGAATGAGTGTACCAAGACGGTCTCCCCCACCGATGATTGGCACAATTGTTGTAAGTCCTTTAGCAAAAAGGTCTTTATTTTCAACAGGGAATGCTGTGTATTCACTATCGATGTCAAGGTTTGGTGAAGTTTCTGTAATGTTAAACAGGTTTTTCGTATACTGTTCCGGGAACTGTCGGTCTTCTAACATTTGCTTCATACGCTCATTTTCAATCTGCTGGTTTACAGCAAATCCTAACAGTTTACCCTTTCTGCTTAAAATAAATACATTCGCTTCAATTACTCCGCTTAGTGTTTCTCCCATTTCTTTGAAGTTAACCGGTTTCCCTGCTGACTGTTGCAGCATTGAGTTAATCTCTCTTGTTTTTCCTAGTAAATTCATATCCTGAATTCCTCCTGCGATTATCTATTTTTTCTTATCATGATTCCCTGAATCAAAAATCTCAAAACATTTATAAAATAAACTCACTTAAATCCCTGTTTCCTGCAATTTTACCGAGCTTTTCATCAACATAGGCAGGTGTAATTGATATTGTCCCAAGCGCAATATCAGACGCTTCAAATGATAGATCTTCAAGCAGTTTCTCCATAATTGTATGAAGTCTTCTTGCTCCAATATTATCAGTTTCCTGATTGACCTGATACGCAATCTCAGCAAGTCTCCTTACAGCATCTTCAGTAAAGTCTACTTCTATTCCTTCAGTCGCCATTAATGCTGTATATTGCTTCAGTAGAGCATGGTCCGGTTCAACAAGAATTCTTACAAAGTCCTCAACCGCAAGCTTTTGAAGCTCTACACGGATCGGGAAACGTCCCTGAAGCTCAGGAATTAAATCTGATGGCTTTGCTGTATGGAAAGCACCAGCAGCTACAAACAGTACGTGGTCTGTTTTAACAGGACCGTACTTGGTGTTAACAGTGGAGCCTTCTACGATCGGCAGGATATCACGCTGTACACCTTCTCTTGATACGTCCTGAGAACTTGAGCCTGATGACTTTGATGCAATCTTATCAATTTCATCGATAAAAATGATACCTGTCTGCTCTGCGCGGTATAGTGCTTCCTGAGATACTTCATCCATATCGATCAGCTTCTGTGCTTCGTCATGAGTGAGTACCTTACGGGCATCCTTTACCGACAGCTTGCGTTTTTTCTTCTTTTTAGGCATCAGGTTGCTCAGGGCATCCTGAAAATTCATACCCATTTGTTCCATGCCGGATCCCTGGAGCATGTCATACATAGAAGCTGATTGATTCTCATCAACCTCCACTGTCACAATGCGTTCTTCAAGCTCACCCGCTTCGAGCTTTCTGGCGATTTCTGTCCGCTTCTCTTTCAGGGAAGATTCATCTTCCTGCTGATCAGACTGCGCTTCCTGATTCTGATCATTTCCTCCGAACATCATTTCAAAAGGGTTTTTAAAGTTCTGTGACTTTTTTGCAGAAGGAACAATCAGCTTAACAAGCCTTTTATTCGCGTTCTCCTGCGCTTTACTCTGCACTGATTCCATTTTTTCTTCTTTGACAATTCGTACTGCCGTTTCCATCAGATCGCGGACCATCGATTCTACATCACGTCCGACATAACCAACTTCAGTAAACTTTGTCGCTTCCACTTTAATAAACGGGGCACCGACAAGTTTTGCAATTCTTCTGGCAATTTCTGTCTTACCTACTCCTGTAGGACCCATCATTAGAATATTTTTAGGGATGACTTCATTTTTCATAGATTCATCAAGCAGGTTTCTTCTATAGCGATTCCTAAGTGCTACAGCAACCGCTCTTTTTGCTTCACGCTGACCTACAATGTACTGGTCAAGCTTTTCAACAATCTGCTTAGGTGTCAACTCTGTTGATTGTCTCATCTGACCGCCTCCTTAAAGCTCTTCAACGATGATATTATGATTCGTGTAAACACAAATGTCAGCAGCAGTCTGTAATGATGCACTCGCAATTTCTCTGGCAGTCATATGCTCTCCGGCATGCTGCTTTAATGCCCGGCCTGCTGAAAGTGCATAATTGCCGCCTGATCCTATTGCAAGGATTCCATCATCAGGCTCAATGACTTCACCAGTGCCCGAGATTAGCAGAAGACCGTCTTTATTCATGACGATCAGCAGCGCCTCAAGACGTCTGAGTACTTTATCACTTCGCCACTGCTTGGCTACTTCCACTGCTGCTCTTTGCAGATTACCGTTATATTCCTGAAGTTTACCTTCAAACATTTCGAACAATGTAAATGCATCTGCCACTGAACCCGCAAATCCGGCAACTACCTGACCATTGAAAATTCTCCTTACCTTCTTTGCAGTATTCTTCATGATTACTGCATTCCCAACTGTCACCTGGCCATCACCAGCCATTGCTGCACCGTCTTTATGTTTAATTGCAAAGATCGTTGTTGCGTGAAATTGTTCCATAAACACCCTTCTCTCTTATTTAGGCTCTCGGATGAAATGATTGATAAGTATTTTTTAAATGTTCTTTTGTGACATGCGTATATAACTGTGTGGACGATAGATGCGCATGTCCAAGCAGTTCCTGAACAGTTCTGAGATCCGCTCCGCTGTTAAGCATATGTGTAGCAAATGTATGTCTTAGCATATGCGGATGAATAGAATGAGTTAAGGCTGTCTGCTCTAAAAGCTTCGTTAAAATATGCCGGACCCCTCTTGGTGTGAGCGGGCTCCCTCTATGATTTACAAATAAAAAGCTGTGCTGATCTTTTATGAGATCTTTTCTGGCGTGATCTATATATTCCCGCAATGCTTTTTCAGCAAAATGACCGAATGGAACATATCTTTCTTTACTGCCTTTACCTTTGATCAGGACTGTCCCGATCGTAAGGTCCAGATCCTTTAATTGAATGCCTGTGCATTCAGACACACGGATACCCGTGGCATACAGTAATTCAAGTAACGCTTTGTTCCTTTTAGATAACAGGTCATCTCCATTGCATGCTAAAAAAAGCTGCTCCATTTCATTCTCATAAAAAAAATGAGGCAGCCTGCCTTCTTTTTTTGGATGGATCACGTAGGACATCGGATTAATAAATTCCGGGTTCTCTCTATTTAAATAGCTGAAAAACGTTTTCAGGCTCGAAATCTTTCGCGATACTGACGCACGCGAATAAGATTGTTCATGTAGACTGACGAGGTAACCCCTCGCGAGCAGATCATCCGTTTCATTCAGATGCCCGACACCTTCCCGAATCAGGAATTCAAAAAAATGATCAAGATCATGTATATAATGTTCTACTGTTAATGAAGAATAATTCTTTTCAGTCTGTAAAAATTGAATAAAAGAATGTTTGGCTTCATCAGAATATTGAATCATTTTTTCACCTCACAAAAGCCTCTAAATCTTATCATGATTTAGAGGCTTTTGCAATTAATATTACACTTTTTTCACAAAGTTCTGAATTGTTTCGATTGCGCGCTCAGCGTGTTTCTCAGCACGTTCCTTCTTATTCTTGATTCTTTCTCCAAGGTCTGGGAATAAGCCAAAGTTGGCATTCATCGGCTGGAAGTTTTTCGTGTCAGCCTGAGTGATATAACGCGCCATGCTGCCCATCGCTGTTTCAGCCGGGAACAACAGCGGTTCTTCACCTTTCACCAGACGTGCAGCATTAATTCCTGCAACCAGTCCGCTTGCTGCTGACTCCACATACCCTTCAACACCAGTCATTTGCCCTGCAAAGAAAAGATCTTCTCTTTCTTTTAGCTGGTACGTTGATTTAAGTACGCTTGGTGAATTGATGAATGTATTACGATGCATCACACCATATCTGACAATCTCAGCATTTTCTAGACCTGGAATCATTCGAACAACTTCCTTTTGAGGTCCCCACTTCAGGTGAGTCTGGAAGCCTACAATATTATAAAGCGTTCCCGCTGCATCATCCTGTCTTAACTGAACGACAGCATAAGGCCGCTTCCCTGTTTTAGGATCTTCAAGACCAACCGGCTTCATTGGTCCAAAAAGAAGCGTCTTTCTGCCTCTCGCAGCCATTACCTCTACCGGCATACAGCCTTCAAAATAAATCTCTTTTTCAAATTCCTTCAACGGCACAACCTCTGCTTCAATTAAAGCATCATAAAAACGATTGAACTCCTCTTCAGTCATCGGACAGTTAAGATATGCCGCCTCACCTTTATCATAACGGGATTTAAGATAGACTTTATCCATATCAATACTGTCTTTTTCAAGAATCGGTGCAGCTGCATCGTAAAAGTAAAGATATTCTTCACCAGTGATCTGTTTAATGCTTTTCGCTAATCCTTCAGTTGTTAAAGGACCTGTTGCAATAATTGTAGGGCCTTCAGGGATCTCTGTGATCTCTTCTGAATAAACAGTTACATTCGGATGGTTTTTGACCTTCTCAGTGACATAACCGGCAAATTCATGACGGTCTACCGCAAGTGCACCACCTGCAGGCACTGAGCTTGCATCAGCAGCTGATATGATGACTGAGTCGAGTGTACGCATTTCCTCTTTCAGAACTCCGACTGCATTTGTCAGACTGTTCGCACGAAGTGAATTACTGCAGACAAGCTCTGCAAACTTGTCCGTATGGTGGGCTGGTGTCTGCCTTACAGGTCTCATTTCGTAAAGGTTTACCTGAATGCCTCGTTCAGCTATTTGCCAGGCCGCTTCACTTCCTGCAAGGCCTGCCCCGATTACATTAACGCTTTGTGTCATGATTACTTCCTCCATTCTGAAAATCACAAGAAAGAGCCTGGCGGAAAAACCCGCCAGGACCTTTGTTATACCTGATGTTCTTCTTTATAGTCACAATTCGGACATTGAATCTGATTGCCCTTTTTAAGTTTCTTCTCAATTAATGTCGTGTCACACTTTGGACATTGTCTGTCAACCGGCTTATCCCATGAGAGATACTCACACTCCGGATAGCGGTCGCATCCGTAGAATATACGGTTTTTCTTACTTTTACGCTCAATGACGTTCCCTTCCTTACAGGTTGGGCACTTTACACCGATTTCTTTTACGATCGGCTTAGTGTTTCTGCAATCAGGGAAATTGCTGCAGGCCATAAAACGCCCATATCGGCCCATTTTAATGACCATTGCATTTCCGCACTCTTCGCAGTCTTCACCGGCGTACTCATCTTTGATCTCGACCTTTTCCATTTCCTGTTCGGCCTTTTCAAGATGTCCTTCAAAGTCTTTATAAAACTCATCAATGATCTTTACCCATTGTATCTGACCTTCTTCTACATCATCAAGTTCTTTCTCCATTTTTGCTGTAAATTCTACATCAATAATTTCAGGGAAAAACTCGACGATCAGTTCAAGTACGATTTCACCGAGCTCAGTCGGAACGAATCGCTTGTTATCAAGGGATACATAGCCCCGCTTTTGAATTGTATCAAGTGTCGGCGCATAGGTAGAAGGTCTTCCTATCCCCAGCTCCTCAAGCGTTTTTACCAGTCTTGCCTCGGTGTATCTTGGAGGCGGCTGAGTAAAGTGCTGTTTCGGTTCAATATCTTCTGAAGATACTGTCTCCCCTTCTTTTAAATCAGGCAGATAGTTTTCATTATCATCTGATTTGTCATCGCTGCCTTCAATATAGACTTTCATAAAACCTGCAAACTTTACTTTTGATCCGCTGGCTCTGAACTGAACATCACCATTCATCAGATCAACACTCATTGTATCCATCACTGCAGGTGCCATACGGCTTGCAACAAAGCGCTCCCAGATTAATTTATATAGTCTGTACTGATCTCTGCTCAGATATTGCTTCACAGAAAGCGGTGTACGCAGGGCGCTTGTCGGACGGATTGCTTCGTGGGCGTCCTGTGCATTACTTTTCTTTGCAGATTTTGGCTTCTCCGATGTGAGAAACTCTTTGCCGTATTGCTCTTCAATAATATTAGCCGCTTCAGCTTTTGCTACATCAGATACACGTGTTGAATCTGTTCGCATGTACGTAATCAGACCAACCGTGCCTTCTTTTTTACCAAGGTCGATTCCTTCATATAGCTGTTGTGCAAGCATCATTGTTTTTCTTGCTCTGAAATTTAATTTTCTTGCGGCTTCCTGCTGAAGGGATGATGTAATAAATGATGGCGCAGGATTTCGTTTGCGTTCTTTTTTAGTTACATTTTGAACTTCAAACTTTTTGTCCTTCATCTGATTTAAAACTTCTTTTACATCTTCTTCATTTTCAAGCTTTTTCTTTTTACCATTTAATCCGTAAAAAGATGCCTGGAAATCTTTGCTGCCTTTTTTGAACTGTCCATCAATTGTCCAGTATTCTTCAGGTTGAAAGTTTTTAATTTCATTTTCGCGGTCGATGATAAGGCGGACAGCAACTGATTGAACTCTGCCGGCACTCAGACCTTTCTTAACTTTTTTCCATAGAATCGGGCTGATATTATAACCAACAAGTCTATCTAATATCCGTCTTGCCTGCTGTGCATCTACACGGTCCATATCAATTTTACGGGGATGCTTAAAGGACTCCTTAATCGCATCCTTCGTGATTTCATTAAATACAACCCGGCATTCCGAATCCAGATCAAGGTCGAGACTATGTGCCAAATGCCAGGCAATCGCTTCCCCTTCTCTGTCGGGGTCAGCCGCCAGAAAGACACGTTTCGCTTTTTTAGCTGCTGTTTTCAGTTCTTTCAATACAGGGCCTTTACCTCTGATTGTAATGTACTTCGGCTCGAATTCTTTTTCAACATCTACACCCATCTGGCTTTTCGGGAGGTCTCTTACATGTCCCATAGATGCTTTTACTTTATACTTTTTTCCTAAATACCGCTCAATTGTCTTTGCTTTGGCGGGTGATTCAACAATTACTAAAAAATCTGCCATTCTTAATCCTCCCTGGAGGTCTGCTTAACCTTCTTATGCGTAACTATATGTGCAACTTTTTCCATTTGTCAATTATTTTTTAATCATTTTTCTCACACAAAATCGCTGTTTGGTTCATTAAATTTATAATTAAAAAGGTTTTGAAGCCTCTTTACCGAAATGCCTGCTGTAGTCATTTTGATAACGGTTACAGCTCAGGAGATTGAAAAAATCTCTTCTTATGTGCATTTTACGGTCTGAGACACAATGTAAACCATATTTTTTTAAAATGCAACTTTTTTCTTTTCAAAAGTCCTGACTCATAGTCTGTTCCACTGGCTTTCAATAAAGAGATTTCACTGATTCGCTATTAGCTCTTATCATGTAAGAGACCATTCATTTAATATATCCCCGGCACCAACAACGCACGCTGCACCCTGGGCAATTAATAGATTAGTACCTGCACTTAACGGATCTCCAACCGGACCCGGTACAGCAAAAACATCCCGGCCTTCTTCAAGCGCTCTGTCTACAGTAATCATTGTTCCGCTTTTCGCTTCAGCCTGTGTAATTAAAAGACCCTTTGAACAACCGGCGATGATTCTGTTACGCATAGGAAAATGATGCTTTTGTGGTTTTACATACGGGGGATATTCTGTAATCAGCAGCTGGGATTGCTCCATTTTCTCATATAACAGATGATGACAAGCAGGATAATGATAGTGAAAGCCGCTTCCTGTAACACCGACTGTCTTCCCATTCAGTGCGAGTTCGTGTGCAATACCGTCTGCACCTTTTGCCATACCGCTGACAATCCCTACCCCGGCATTCAGTAAGTCAGGCATCATAGATTGTAAAACCTTTTTTGTATAATGCCCAGCTTTCCTCGAGCCGATGATCGCCAGCTGATTCGGTTCAGCCAGGTGTTCAGTATTACCTTTTGTATACAATACAACAGGCGGGTCATAAATACGCAGTAAACGGTCTGGATAGAGTTCATGAAAAATCGTGATAAATGATGTTTGAGCAGATGACATGTGAGAGGTGACTTCTTGGAATGTTGCAGATGAAGTGTAGGAATTAAGCTTGAAGTTTTGTTGCGGTGTGAGTTTAACTGAGTGTGGAGGGTTGTTCAGAGGCCGTTCAAGGCCCGGATCCGCCTGCAGCCATAGTAGAAGCTGTTTATTTGTTAAAACGTTCATATAGTGCAAATAGAGCAGTTTCTGATTTAATTGATTTGTCATCTTTTCTCTCCTTTTAATTTTAATCGATAAATATGAAAAAGAGCTGCCTGAAAACAGACAGCTCATTATAGCTGATTAGTGCGTTTTACACTTATCGTATAAACCTTTTTCTTTTAGTACTTTGATTAGTGTTTCTCCCATTACAGATGGTGTTTCTGCTACTGCGATGCCACACTCATTCATAACGCGGATCTTTTCTTCAGCAGTACCTTTACCACCAGAGATAATTGCACCCGCGTGACCCATACGTTTTCCTGGAGGTGCTGTTGCCCCGCCAATGAAACCAACTACAGGCTTTTTCATATTTGCTTTGACCCATTCTGCAGCTTCTTCTTCAGCAGTACCACCGATTTCACCAATCATGATGACAGCTTCAGTTTCAGGGTCATTGTTAAATGCTTCAAGTGCATCGATGAAGTTCGTTCCGTTAACAGGGTCTCCACCGATACCTACAGCTGTTGATTGTCCGATTCCTTCCTGAGAAAGCTGGTGAACCGCTTCGTACGTTAATGTGCCTGAACGCGAAACTACGCCAACGTGCCCTTTAGTGTGAATATATCCAGGCATGATGCCGATTTTACACTCATCAGGTGTGATCACACCTGGGCAGTTAGGACCTACAAGGCGTGTCTTTTTACCTTCCATGTAACGCTTAACTTTCACCATATCAACTACAGGAATATGCTCAGTAATACAGATTGCCATATCAAGATCCGCATCTACACATTCAAGAATTGCATCAGCAGCAAACGGTGCCGGTACATAAATAACTGAAACATTCGCACCAGTTGCTTTTACAGCTTCTTCTACAGTATTAAATACAGGAACACCTTCAGCTTCAGTGCCTCCCTTACCAGGCGTTACCCCAGCTACGATCTGAGTACCGTATTCAAGCATCTGCTTTGTATGGAATAGGGCCGTAGAGCCTGTGATTCCCTGAACTAATACTTTTGTATTCTTATCAATAAAAACACTCATTTATGCTCCCTGCCTTTCTCAGCCTACAAGTTCAACGATCTTTTGAGCACCATCAGCCATTGTGCCTGCTGCTACGATATCAAGATCTGACTCATTTAGAATTTTCTTACCTAGTTCTACGTTTGTTCCTTCAAGACGAACAACAAGCGGTACTTTAAGTCCAACCTGCTTTGCTGCTTCTACAACACCTTCAGCAATAATATCGCACTTCATAATTCCGCCGAAAATGTTGACGAAAATTCCTTTTACATTCTCATCTGAAAGGATGATTTTGAATGCTTCAGTCACTTTCTCAGCAGTTGCGCCGCCCCCAACATCAAGGAAGTTAGCCGGATCTCCGCCGTAATGCTTGATAATATCCATCGTAGCCATTGCAAGGCCCGCACCATTAACCATACAGCCGATATTTCCATCAAGTGAAATATAGCTCAGGTCATATTTAGATGCTTCAATTTCCTTTGGATCCTCTTCATCAAGGTCACGGAATTCCATTACATCTTTTTGACGGTATAATGCATTTGCATCGAAGTTCAATTTTGCATCCAGCGCCATTACATTACCGTCTCCAGTCGTAACAAGCGGGTTGATCTCTGCAATTGAACAATCTTTTTCAACGAACATTTTGTAAAGTCCAAGCATAAAGCGTACAGCTTTATTTACCATTTCTTTAGGAATGTTAATGTTAAATGCAATTCGGCGTGCCTGGAATGCTGTCAGGCCTACAACCGGATCAATCGTTTCACGGAAGATTTTTTCAGGAGTTGCTTCTGCAACCTCTTCAATTTCTGTTCCGCCTTCTTCAGATGCCATCAAAGTAATACGTGACGTTGCACGGTCAAGTACAAGCCCAATGTAATATTCTTTTTTGATGTCACAGCCCTCTTCAATAAGTAAGCGCTTAATTTCCTTACCTTCAGGACCTGTCTGATGAGTCACAAGTGTTTTTCCAAGTAATTCTTTTGCATATGTACGCACTTCATCAAGACTTTTTGCGATTTTAACACCGCCAGCTTTACCGCGGCCACCCGCATGGATCTGTGCTTTAACGACTGTTACTGCTGATCCGAGTTCTTTTGCTGCTTCTACAGCTTCTTTTGGCGTGAAAGCCACATAACCGCGCGGTACAGTTACTCCATATTTTCTAAGGAGTTCCTTACCCTGATACTCATGGATATTCATGTTCCATCCTCCTATCAAACTCTTTTGAAAATAGACTGCGCTTTCATTGTATAGAATGAAAAGGGTGATGTCTACTATTTGAGGAGATATTGTGAAAAAACGATCATTGTCTGAATACTCTTATTTTTTATGCTGATCCACCCGGTAGATAAAAGCAAATACCTCTGCCACTGCCTGATACAATTCATCAGGAATCGTCTCGTTTAATTCCAGCTGACTAAGGAGCTCAACAAGTGATTCATCCTGCTGGATCGGTACATCATTGGCTTTTGCTTTTTCTATAATGGATTCGGCAATTTTCCCTTTACCTTTTGCTTTGACTACAGGCGCCGTTTCAGTTTCTGATTGATAAGACAAAGCTACGGCTTCAAGTCTTTTATGCTGTTTCATATTTTAATATCCACCTTATGATAAGCAGATGATAGCGCATCCTCTGCAGGATTTAGTATCGGGGGATCTACGTCTTTAGTACTGTGAAATTTAACAGATGAAAAAGTATATCCTGTCTGATCCAGCGCTGTTTGCAGAGCAGGAATGAACGGCTTAGCTATCTGTTCAAGATGTTCATGTTCATTATAAATATCGAGCGAGACAATCCGGTTTTGTACATTCATATCAATAATGCTTTCTTTTAAAGTGCCAAGTGTGAGATAAAACAACACTCTTACATGATCCGGGTCAAGTGAACCATCACTTTTTTTACGGCCATTCATTTTCATCATAACATCTGTATTGGTTTCTCCTAATTGAAGCGGAAACTGCATCAGTATTTGCTGCTGTGGTCCGTTATCAGCTGATAAAAGCTGCATACCATTAAGCCTGTTTATAAGCTGTTCTGCAGTATCTCTTGTCTGTAGAGGCGTTCCTGCTGTATCAATAAGTGCCTGAAGCTGAGCTTTGATATTTAAAGCAGCTGAAGCAGGATTTGTTGTGTTTAATAAACGCGCTTCAAAATCGCTTCCCATCTTCTGAACAATTTCTTTTATCATCAACTGAAGCGATACAGAGTTTGTGTGCTGACCAATTAATTGCTGCACTTCACCCAATGCCTGCATAAAGACCTGGGGCCTTACAGTGTTAGACTGCTGTATTTGAAGCGCCTGCAAGCTTAAAAGGTGTGATTGAGGACTAATACTAGAAAGCAGCTGCTGACCTTTAATAACAGCTTCAGCAGCCTGTTGTGATGCACCCGGCTGTAATCCTTTTAAAGCGATTTGAAGTTCGCTGATCTGCTGCTGGACGGTCTGATTTTGTGGAAGTGCTGCGAGTGATTTGATTAACTGTTCAATCCCCTTAGTGGTGTGACCGCTTATTAACCCGTTTGACCAATTGGATAAGGTCGCTTCTTTTGGTAAGATCTGCATTTGCTTTAATGCATTGAACGCCTCATTTTTTTCGACAGCGGTTCCTCCTGTCAGCCGCTCAAAAACTTTTTGAATTGCAAGGTCCTGTGTAACCTTTGAGTAGGGATCCTGTAAAGTCTGAAGCATTTGTTTTAATGGGAGTTCTCCTGAGGTTTTCAATTGGCTTTGCAGCTGCTGAAGTAATCCGTTCATCGGCTCGGCAAGACCTCTGTTAGCTGAAAGAATAGGCTGAAAAAGCGTATCTTTTAGCGGCAGATCCCTTGAGACCATCCATTTGATCACAGAAAGCCCTTCTGCTTTATCTGCTGATTTATTGAGTAGTGCAGCTGCTTCAGTCAGTTTCTCTGATGTAACAGGCTGCTGAAGGCGAATCATGGATGATAACAGTTCCCTTACTTCTTTATTACCTGCAAGTCCGGCATTTTGCAAAATCTGCTGCATATCAGGCTTACCCGACCCGTCACTTCTGACTGGTTTAATCACTGGAGGATTCCCGGTGCTTTCTACCTGAAACCACCTTGATTCCCCTTCATTTATTCCTCCGGAAGTAACTGCTGTAAGTGTTCTTCCGCCAAACTGTATCTCGACCTGCTGATGTCCAAGTTGTTTTAATACTTTACCGTGCAAAATTTGACCAGCTTTCAGCGTGAACTGTCTTTCAGGCGGAAGAGAATTTGCCTGCCGGTACTGACCTGAAATGAATGATGACACTGTGCCACCCCCTATTATGAATGAATCATAGACTTAATCGGTTCGAATGACCGCCTGTGCTCATCTGTTAGCCCCAGTCGCTTAATCGCCCCAATATGCTCCTTTGTACCGTAACCCGCATTTTTTTCGAGGCCGTAACCCGGATATTTTTCAGCAGCCTCTTTCATCAGCCTGTCACGCGTCACTTTAGCAATTACTGAGGCTGCTGCAATGCTGACGCTTTTTGCGTCACCTTTAATAATTGACTCCTGGGCTGTTTTAATATCAAGCGTAACGGCGTCTGCAAGTATATAATCCGGTTCAGGGTTTAATTGTTCAATTGCTTCGATCATTGCTTTTTTTGAGGCATTTAAAATATTGATTCTGTCTATTTCCTCTGCTTCAATGATGCCGACTCCCACATTTGCCTGATCCATGATTTTCATAAAAAAGCTTTCTCTTTTTTTCTCGCTCAGCTTTTTTGAGTCATTGAGCCCCGGCAGGTAGAAGCCTTCAGGCAGGATGACTGCCGCTGCCACTACAGGTCCTGCAAGTGGCCCTCTGCCGGCTTCATCCGTACCTGCAATTAGCTGATACCCGGCAGCAAAAGCTGACCGCTCAAAGGCTTGCATGTCATTAAACTGTTTTAACAGTTCTTTTTCTTTAAGCATTTTACTTTCATGGGACTTAAGGAGCCGCTGCACTCCTTTTCTTTCATCTTTTTTTAGTGCTTGTATCAGTTCTTTATCAGGAGATTGAAGCATCTCCTTTATCTGGCTGATTGTACGCATGATTTCACCTGTCCTTTATATCGGTTAGTTACACAAAAAATTAAAGACTTCCACTCATGCGGAAGTCCTCTGTCTCATTCTTCTGTATCAAGATGTTCAAGATCAAATGTCAGGGGACCAAATTGAACGTTTCTGACGTCTCTGACGATAATATCAGCTGTTTTGTCGTAGTCAATTTCACCGCCAGCCATCAGACAGCCCCGTTTACGCCCGATATGATCAAATAATGCTGCAGGATCCTGCGGAATTTCATCCATGCTGTATCTTTCTTTTAAGCGGTCAGGATAATACGTTTCAAGGAAACGTAATGCAAATAAGGCGATATCCTGGAGATTTAAAATATTATCTTTAATTGCACCAGTCAGTGCAAGTCTGTAACCGACTTCAGGATCTTCAAACTTCGGCCAGAGGATACCAGGCGTATCAAGCAGTTCCATCTCTTTACCTGCTTTAATCCACTGCTGGGCTTTTGTTACACCGGGCCGGTTGCCTGTCTGGGCAATGTTTTTCTTAGCCAGACGGTTAATCAGCGTTGATTTCCCTACATTCGGGATCCCAACGATCATCGCTCTGACAGCTCGCGGTCTGATACCTCTTGAACGCATGCGCTCCCATTTTTCACTCAATATATTCATTGTTTCTTTTTGTATCTGCTGCAGACCAGAGCCTTTATCAGAATTGATGGCAACTGCCGGTACACCTTTATTTTCAAAGTAGCGAATCCATTCTTTTGTTTTGTTCGGATCTGCCATATCGGATTTATTTATTAATATCAGTCTCGGTTTTTGTCCAATGATTTCTTCAATCATCGGATTTCTGGACGAAAGCGGGATTCTCGCATCTACAAGTTCAAATACAATATCTACAAGCTTTAGTTTCTCAGTTACTTGTCTTCTTGCTTTCGCCATATGTCCCGGGAACCACTGTATACTCATCTTATCACTCCTTATTAAACACTGTTATATCTTCAAATGGCCAGTAGATCAAAGGGGTTTCACCGACAACCTCTTCAATCGGTACCGGACCTATATGACGGCTGTCTTTACTATACTGACGATTATCCCCCATCACAAAAAGATGCCCTTCAGGAACCTCTTCATAGCCAGTTAAATCATACAGGTTAAAATCCTCGGTAAATGTATCAGTTCCGCGAAATTCTTCAATCACCGGTTCACCGTCTATGTATAATTGGTCATCTGTAAATGCGACCGATTCACCTGGAAGGCCGATCACTCTTTTTATATAGTCCTCTTTATCTGAAACGTGAAAAACAACAATATCAAAACGCTCCGGTGCCGTTACTTTATACTGAAATTTATTTACAATCATCCGGTCACCATCCTGAAGTGTCGGCACCATCGAACTGCCGTCAACGACAACCGGTGAAAAGAAAAATAATCGGATTACACCTGCAATAATAACTGCCGCAAGCAGCGTTTTTGCCCACTCCCACCATTCATTTCTAATCTCCATCCCAATGCCCCCAGTCCGGATCAGATGAACATATTGTAACATAGAACAGCCCTGTCTATTCAGACAGCTGAACATAAAAAAAGAGCCCGCAGGCTCTTTTTTTACAATTAACGAATTTCTTTAATTCTAGCCGCTTTACCGCGTAGGTTACGCAGGTAGTAAAGTTTCGCACGACGAACTTTACCGCGACGCACAACTTCAAGTTTCGCAATTTTAGGTGTGTTTACAGGGAATGTACGTTCAACTCCAACGCCGTAAGAAATCTTACGTACTGTGAAAGTTTCACTTACACCACCACCGCGGCGCTTAATTACAACACCTTCAAACACCTGAATACGTTCACGAGTTCCCTCAACAACCTTAACGTGTACTTTTACAGTATCACCAGGCTTGAATGTAGGAAGATCAGAACGAAGCTGTTCTTTAGTAATTTCCTGAATTAGGTTATGCATCATTTTCAACTCCTTCCAACAAATGCTCTTGCTTCTTTTGCAGCGGAACATTGTGTTCAAGGCTTATCCACTTATGTGAACTAAGCACAAAAACTA
This sequence comes from Jeotgalibacillus malaysiensis, assembly GCA_000818095.1. Lineage (NCBI taxonomy): Bacteria > Bacillati > Bacillota > Bacilli > Caryophanales > Caryophanaceae > Jeotgalibacillus > Jeotgalibacillus malaysiensis. The sequence goes on along the minus strand of CP009416.1, from coordinate 1,547,895 downwards.
TAATACCACATAGAAACAGGCTATTCAATGTTATTTTTAAATTCTTTCAGCCAATTGCGCTGCTGATCGCTCAGTTCAATTTGATCAAGCAAATCAGGTCGTCTCATATAGGTTCTGCGGAGAGATTCTTTCATTCTCCACTCTTCAATTTTTGCATGATTGCCAGATAAAAGAATATCCGGAACCATCATTCCTTCATATGCTGCCGGTCTTGTATAATGGGGATGTTCTAACATACCGCTTGAAAATGAATCCTTCACCGCGGACTCATCATTCCCAAGCACCTCAGGAAGCAGCCTGACAACACTGTCAGTCACAACCATCGCCCCAAGTTCTCCGCCAGTCAGTACAAAGTCTCCAATTGAAATTTCATCTGTGATGAGATGTTCTCTGATCCGTTCATCATAGCCTTCATAGTGACCGCAAATAAAAATCAGGTGCTCCTCTTTTGAAAGCTCTTCTGCTTTTTTCTGAGTAAACCTCTCACCCTGAGGACACATTAGAATAATGCGGGGTTTAGAAGCTGTGTGCTCAGTCAGGTGATGAACAGCTCGGAAAATCGGTTCAGGTTTGAGAACCATGCCGGCTCCGCCTCCGTAAGGATAATCATCAACTGAGTTATGCTTATTGTTCGAAAACTGGCGAAAATCAGTAACATTAAAAGTGACTGCACCTTTTTCTCCTGCTTTTTTCAAAATTGATTCCCCAAAAACTCCCTCAAACATCGCCGGGAATAAGGATAGAATATCAATTTTCATTACAGCAGACCTTCCATTGCATGAATAATAACCTTTTTGTCCGCTACATTCACATCTTTTACGACTGATTCAATATATGGAATGAGTACATCTTTACCGCTCTCAGGCTTGATCACCCATACATCGTTAGCGCCAGGTGAGAGAATCTCGGTGATGAGACCGATACGCTTACCTTCTTCAGAGAATACCTCACAGCCAATAATTTCATGGTAATAATACTCATCTTCATCAAGCTCGTTCTGCTGATCGGCTGATACCTTAAGCTGAGCGTCTCTGAATGCCTCTACAAGGTTAACATTGTCATAGCCTTCAAACGTCAGCAGATCAAAGTTTTTATGTCTTCTGTAGCCGGAAACGGTCAGTTCAAGCGGTTCTTTACCTGATTGAAACAGATAAAGCGTACTGCCTTTTTGATATCTTTCTTCAGGGAAATCAGTACTTGAAATTACTCTGACTTCACCTTTGATACCATGGGTGTTTACGATTTTGCCCACGTCAAACCATTCCATCGTTACCACCCCTGACGGATCTCTTTAACCATACCGTCTTCAAGTACGATAACAGGCTTCTGATCCGGATGCCAGATGCTTCCCTGATCAAGCTCTACAAGCATATCTGTTTCTCTTAATGTATATTCAGTTCCCATCGGCATCTCATCAATTGTTTTCTGCTGAGCTTCTGTCTGGGCCATTAATTGTTTTCTTTTATTGATTTCCTGATTAATCCGGTTTTTCACAGCATCTGAAGATTGTTCAAACTGCTTTTCGAGCTTCTTCTGCTGAAAGATCAGCTGTTCAATTTCTTTTTGCGCACGCTCAGATTTTTGTGTAAGAGAATCCTTCAGACGCTTCTTAGAAGAATTCGTCATAATTTCCTTCACAACGACCTTTTGAGTTACTTGCATGATCTGCACCCCTTTTTAATTTCTTGATACAGCAAAAGGGAGGACATTGGCCTCCCTTTTACTTATCAACTATTTCAATTACGGTCTTTTTCTTCTGCTGGCTTTCACCAGCAAAAGAAACAGTTCGTATAGCTTTCGCAACTCTGCCTTGTTTGCCAATGACTTTACCCATATCGTCCGGATGGACGGAAAGCTTAAAAGTAATCGTTCTGTCAGTTTCCTGCGTCTCGATTCTTACAGCTTCAGGGTGATCAACGAGAGGCTTGACAATCGTTTCGATAAGCTCTTTCACGACTCTTATTTACCGCTCTTAGAGTTATGGAATTTCTCCATAATGCCTTCGTTAGAAAGAAGGTTACGTACTGTGTCAGATGGCTTAGCGCCATTGCCCATCCACTTAAGGACCGCTTCTTCATTAATATCTACAACAGCAGGGTTTGCAACCGGGTTGTAAGTTCCTACTGTTTCGATGAAACGTCCATCACGTGGTGAACGAGAATCTGCTACTACAATACGATAGAAAGGAGACTTGTTAGCTCCCATACGCTTTAAACGAATTTTTACTGCCATGTTATTGCACCTCCGAATAGTTTCACACAAGATAGTATAATACCAAGTGATTATGCCTTTGTAAAGTCTTTTTTCTTAACACACTAATTTTTTCTTAAAAAATGCGGTTATTGCATGAATGGGAAGTTGAATCCGCCACGTTTTTTACCCTTACCCTGGGCATTAGTCATCTGCTTCATCATTTTTTTCATTTCTTCAAACTGCTTCAACAGACGATTAATTTCCTGGATCGGTCTGCCGCTTCCCCGCGCGATTCTTTTTCTTCTGCTTGCATTAATAATTTCAGGCTGCTCTTTTTCTTTTGCCGTCATAGACTGAATAATTGCCTCAACATGTCCGAGCTGTTTACCATCTACATCGATGTTATCAAGCCCCTTCATCTTGTTGGCGCCTGGGATCATTTTGAGCAATTCATCAAGTGGACCCATCTGCTTCACCTGACCGAGCTGCTCTAGAAAATCATCTAATGTAAATGATGCTGTACGAAGCTTTTGTTCCATTTCCTTCGCTTTATCTTCATCCACATTTGTCTGAGCTTTTTCAATCAGGGATAGCATATCTCCCATACCGAGAATTCTCGATGCCATTCTTTCAGGATGGAACGGTTCAAGCGCATCCATTTTCTCACCCATACCGGCAAACTTAATCGGCTTACCTGTAACTGAACGGATAGAAAGGGCCGCCCCGCCTCGCGTATCGCCATCAAGCTTTGTTAAAACGACACCTGTAACGCCCAGCGCATCGTCAAAGTTCTGCGCGACCGTTACAGCATCCTGACCCGTCATTGAATCAACAACAAGGAAGATTTCATCAGGCGTAGACAGTTCTTTTATCTGCTTCAGCTCATCCATCAGCTCTTCATCCACATGAAGACGACCTGCTGTATCGATCAGCACATAATCATGATGTTCCTCTTTTGCTTTTTCAATGCCGGCTCTTGCAATCTCAACAGGACTTACCTGGTCTCCCATAGAAAAAACAGGCAGACTGAGCTGCTTTCCGATCGTTTCAAGCTGCTTAATTGCTGCAGGACGGTAAATGTCCGCTGCGACTAAAAGCGGCTTCCGGTTATGCTTTTTACGCAGCAGGCTCGCAAGCTTACCTGCAGTCGTCGTTTTACCGGCACCCTGCAGACCAACCATCATGATGACAGTCGGCGGCTTTTTTGCGACAGCGATCTGACTCTGTTCTCCGCCCATCAGTTCTGTCAGCTCTTCTTTAACCACTTTTATAACCTGCTGGCCCGGTGTCAGACTCTGCATGACTTCCTGGCCGACAGCGCGCTCACTGACCTGCTTGACGAAGCTTTTTACTACTTTAAAGTTAACGTCAGCTTCTAACAGCGCAAGACGTACCTCGCGCATCATTTCTTTTACATCAGCTTCGCTAACCTTGCCTTTTCCGCGGATCTTCTGGATGGAACCCTGCAGACGTTCGGCTAATCCTTCAAATGCCATAAATGCAAAGCCTCCTATTCCAATTCCTCAAGCGATTTAATAATAGCCAGAAGATTCGGCTGCTGATCTGCCGCAGCCTTCAATTCTCCTATTACCTTTGTGCGCTCCTGGAACTTTTGAAATAACAATAGTTTAGATTCATACTCTTCAAGCATTGCTTCAGTTCTTCTGATATTGTCATAGACCGCCTGGCGGCTGACATCATACTCTTCAGCAATTTCACCCAGCGAGTAATCGTCAAGATAATATAGAGACATGTAGCTCCGCTGTTTAGGCGTCAACAACATCTGATAAAAATCATAGAGAAAGTTCACTCTTGTTGTTTTTTCGAGCATCACATATCCCCCTTTGTTAAGTGAAAAGCCTTTACACAGAAATCATACAGATTTAGCTGTATTGTGTCAACCCGAAAGGTCCTCACTCTTCCTCTTCATCAATCAGTTCTTCTTTATCTACAAGATCTGAGAAAAGTCCATATACGTATTTTTCGGCGTTAAACGGCTGAAGGTCATCCATTTTTTCACCAAGCCCCACAAACTTGACCGGAATGCCAAGCTCTTTTTTAATCGCCAGGACGATTCCGCCTTTAGCTGTACCGTCAAGCTTGGTTAACACGATTCCGGATACATTTGTTGCTTCTTTAAAGATCTTTGCCTGTGTCATAGCATTCTGGCCCGTTGTTGCATCAAGCGCTAATAGCACTTCATGAGGTGCACCGGGAATCTCACGCTCAATGACGCGCTTGACCTTTTCAAGTTCTTTCATCAGATTGACTTTGTTTTGCAGGCGTCCTGCTGTGTCACAAATTAATACGTCCGCTTTTTTTGCGCGTGCAGAATGAACGGCATCATACATGACAGCAGCAGGGTCAGATCCTTCGCTATGCTTGATTACATCAACACCAACACGGTCTCCCCATACTTCAAGCTGCTCAATCGCACCTGCACGGAATGTATCTCCTGCAGCAAGAACAACTTTTTTATCTTCTGACTTGAACTGATGTGCAAGCTTTCCGATCGTTGTCGTTTTCCCGACACCGTTAACTCCGACAAATAAAATAATAGTAAGCTCGTCTTCCTGCATATTCAGCAGCTCATCAGGCTCTTCACCGTCATAATAAATTTCAACAAGCTTTTGTGAAATCACGCTGCGGATTCCTTCTGTATCTTTAATGTTCTGACGCTTCACTTCCATTTTCAGCTCTTCAACAAGCTCCATCACTGTGTCAAAACCGACATCCGCCTGGATCATGATTTCTTCAAGCTCTTCGAAGAAATCTTCGTCCACTGTTCTGTAGCTGGCTACAAGGTCATTCAGCCGCGATGTAAAGCTGTTACGCGTCTTAGACAAACCGTCCTTATATTTATCTGTAGCAGTATCCTGCGTTGTAAATTTTTCTTTTAATTTCTTAAAAAAACTCATGCCGCTTCCCCTTTAATTCAAATTTGTTTGTTCTTCAAGCTTCACTGAGACAAGTTTTGATACGCCTGACTCCTGCATTGTAACACCATAGAGTACATCAGCACCTTCCATCGTTCCTTTACGATGTGTAATGACAATAAACTGTGACTGCTCACTGAACTGGTGAAGATAATCACTGAAACGCTGTACATTCGCTTCATCCAGTGCAGCTTCAACCTCATCAAGAATACAAAATGGAACAGGCCTTACATGAAGAATCGAGAATAGTAATGCTATCGCAGTCAGAGCTCGTTCTCCACCGGATAACAGACTCAGGTTCTGAAGCTTTTTCCCCGGAGGCTGCGCTACAATATCAATTCCGGTTGTGAGCATGTCATCAGGGTTTGTGAGCTTCAGCTCAGCGTGCCCGCCCCCGAAGAGCTTTTGAAATACGCTTGAGAAGTGGTCTTTCACCTGATAAAACGTTTCACTGAATCTGCGTGACATTTCAGCATCCATGTCCTTAATGACTGAAAGCAGATTATCTTTTGCTTCCTGCAGATCATTTTGCTGATCGAGCAGGAATTCATATCTTTCAGACACGCGGTCATACTCCTCAATTGCCCCAATATTAACATGTCCAAGCTCTGATATTGAGAGTTTAATAAGCTTCACTTTGGATCTGGCTTCATCAGGATCAAGCTGAAGAGGATATTCTTCCTTAGCCGCACGGAAAGACAGTTCATATTCTTCCTGCAGTTTGTTCAGCCTGTAGTCTATATCAGAAGACAGCTTGCCGGACTGAAGTTTTAATTCATTGATCTGCTCAAGCAGACCATGATGAATTCTGCTTGATTCCTTATAGGAGGCAGTCAACTGCTGCAATTCTTCCTCAAGTGCTTCACGCTTGAGTTTGATTTCATTCAGCTTTTTAGACAGTCGGATACTTTCATCCTGCTTCGCATCAATCTGACTGTTAAGCTGGTCAGCCTGACCTTCACCTGATGACATTTCTTCTGTCAGCCACCTGAGATCTTCAACAGCAAGGTCACGTTTTTCCGTTATCTCAGCTTTTAACTGTTCAGACTCTTTTAGTTCCCGTCTGATCTGTGAAGCTTTTTCCTCAAGCACAGCCAGCTTAGCCTGGAGACCTGATCTGATCTCGACCATTTCGTCTCTGGAAGACTGCTGGGTTTCTTTCTGCTGAGTAAGATTTTTTATCATCAGATCAAGTTCCGTCAGCTGTTTCTCAGCCTTCTGCGATTGTTCATGTAAGCTAAGAGCCTTATCTTCAAATGAACCTTTTGAATGAGTGAATTCAGCCATTTCAAGATCATACAGCTTCAGCTGCTCATCTGCCTGTCTGATCGCTGTTTCCACTTCCCGCAGATCCGCTTTTAGCTCCGCTTCTTTTACGCGGAGCTGTTCTCCTTTTGCTCTGTGTATATCCATTTCACGCTCACAGTCAGCCGCCTGACTTTTCAGACTTTGAACTTTTTGCTCGAGCTTCACTGCAGTTTCTTCATAAGTTGGAATCTGGCTGCTGAGCTGATCAAGCTCATTTTTCCTCGAGAAGATTGACGATGTCTTCTTTGCCTGCGAGCCACCGCTCATAGACCCTCCAGGATTTACAATATCGCCATCAAGCGTTACTAAGCGGTATCTGTATTGCAAAATTTTTGCGAGCTCGTTTGCTCCTTTTAATGATTTTACAACAATGACAGATCCGAGAAGGTTCTCAATCACCTGCCTGTACTGACCGTCAAACTCGACAAGGTCTGAAGCAGCGCTAATAAAATCTTCATGCTCTGAAGCTCTGCCAAGCAGTGAATCTGGCAGTGTTCTTGACTTGATTACTGACATTGGCAGAAAAGTAGCTCGGCCTGCACGGCTTTGCTTTAAAAACTGAATCGCCTGTCTTGCATCTGCTTCATTTCGAGTGACAACACTTTGCATAGATGCACCCAGCGCAGTTTCAACAGCTGTTTCATACTCCTTGCGCACATCGATCAGTTCAGCAACTGCTCCTTCAATCCCGCTGAGCTTGCCTCCACGGTTTTTAAGAACCTCTTTTACACCCTGGTAAAAACCAGAAAATTCATCTTCCATAGATTCGAGTATTGATTTTCTGGATTTGGCTTCACTGACAAACTGATAGGCTTTATAGAGCTTTGATTCAAGATCAGTAAGTTCTGTACGCACATTGTCTCTGTCTTTTACCGCTTTTTTGTATGCTTCAGCAGTCACACTCAGCTCAGCAGTAATGTCAGCGTTAGAAGCAGACAGCTGCTGATGTTTTTTATTCCATACTTCACGTTCTTCGATATACCTTGCATTTGTACCAGTCAGTTTTTCAGCTCTTTTATGCTCCTGGTCACGCTGCTGTTCGAGATAGTTCAGCTCATTTTGCACAGTCGTTTTTTGATTGAGCGTCTCGAAATAATCATTCTTTGCTTTTTCAAGCTGTTGTTCAATTTGATCAGCTGATGTACCGAGTACCTGCTCTGTTTCGGAAATCTGATTTTTAATCAGGGAAATTTCATGTTTGACGTCCTGGGCAATCTGTCCTCTTTGACTAATTCTTTCAGTTACTTTAAGAAGCTGGCTTTCTAAGTCACTGACCTTTTGCTTCAGCTGGTCTTCATTCTGATCAGCATTTTTTTGTCTTTCGATTAAGACCTGACGGCGTCCTTCAAGCTGCTCTGCCTCTTTTGTAACGGTCAGCAGTGCAGACTGCAGTTCTTCAATATTTTTTTCGCAGACTGACCGCTCTTTTTGCTTAACGTTCAGGGCTTCATCATCTTCATCAAGCTGCAGTCTAAGTTTTTCTTCATGTTCTTTGACCCGCTCAAGCTCTTCTTTTTTTGACTCCCAATTGGCAGTCATTTCTTCCGCTTCATATGCAAGCAGTCCGGATTCTGTTTTTTTCAGATCGTCTTTATATTCAAGATATTCACGCGCCAAAGAAGCCTGCTGTTTCAGCGGCTCAACCTGTGCGCTTAATTCGTGAAGAATATCCTGTACGCGATAGAGATTTTCCTGCGTTTCATCCAGTCGCTGATCGGCTTTTTTTCTGCGGCCTTTATATTTTAATACGCCTGCTGCTTCCTCAAGGATGACTCGTCTATCCTCAGGTTTACTGTTCAGAATCTGATCTACTCTTCCCTGACCGATAATCGAGAAGGCCTCTTTACCAAGACCTGAATCAATGAACAGCTCAGTTATATCCTTCAGTCTGCATGAAACACCGTTCAACAGATATTCGCTATCCCCTGAACGAAATACGCGGCGCGTCACACTGACTTCTGCATAATCAAGCGGCAGTGCGCCATCCGTATTATCAAGTACGAGAGATACTTCAGCAAAGTTCAGCTGTTTTCTTGAATCACTTCCGGAGAAAATAACATCTTCCATTTTTCCTCCCCGCAGTGATTTTGCAGACTGTTCACCAAGCACCCATCTGATCGCTTCAGTAATATTGCTTTTCCCGCTCCCATTAGGTCCGACAACCGCTGTAACACCTGGAACAAAGTCAATTTGCACTTTCTCGGCAAATGATTTAAAGCCGAGCACTTCAAGCTGTTTTACATACATTATTTATTCTCCCGGCTTCCTGACTTTTTTAAGTAGACAAGCGCCTGCTCAGCTGCATGCTGCTCTGCCTCTTTTTTGGAACGTCCTGTTCCTGTTCCAAGCTCCTCATCCCCAAGCATCACTCTTGAGATGAATTCACGGTTATGAGCAGGTCCTTTTTCCTTTAGAATTTCATATTGAAGCGTTCCTGAATGGTTACGCTGAATAAACTCCTGAAGCTGACTCTTATAATCCATCACATGCGAAAAAGCACCGGTATCTACTTTAGGGAAAACAACTTTTTCAAGGATCTGCCTCACAGGCTCCATTCCCTGATCAAGATATAGCGCACCTATAAAGGCTTCAAACACGTCTGCTAGTAATGCTGGCCGCATTCTGCCTCCGGTTTGTTCTTCCCCTTTACCAAGCAGAATTAAATTACCAAAGTCCATTTCGTTCGCAAAAATGACCAATGAAGGTTCGCATACGATGGCTGCACGTAATTTTGTCATTTCACCTTCACTCATAGAAGGGTACTTACTAAATAAATAATGAGAAACTGATAGTTCAAGTACTGCATCGCCAAGAAATTCAAGTCTTTCGTTATCTTCATAAGGCTTTTTACGGTGCTCATTCACATAGGATGAATGAGTAAATGCCGTCATGATTAACTTTTGATTTTGAAACTGGATTTGATGCTTCTCCTGAAACTCTTTAAATTTCTGCTCTAATCCTTTTGAATACTGCTCTCTTTTATATTTACCCACTCCGACTTCACCTTGCCATTCATATTCATTTTCATTTCACTTATTCATTCTGCAGTATGATCCGGATACCATTCAAAAGCTGTGCTTTTTAAATACAAAAGCTTGGCATGAAGGAATCATGCCAAGCGTGTAGAATGGTTCGTGCCGGCTGATTACATTTTGCTTTCTATGTAACTCACTGCATCTCCAACTGTACCAATCTTTTCTGCATCTTCATCAGAAATTTCCATATCAAATTCATCTTCAAGCTCCATCACTAATTCTACTACATCAAGTGAATCAGCACCAAGGTCTTCCTTGAAAGAAGCTTCAAGCTTAACTTCAGATTCATCAACACCTAATCGGTCAACGATGATTTTCGTTACGCGGTCTAATACTTCTGCCATGTTCGTTCACCTCCCTTCAAGTATTATAGTGTAAAACAGCGCTGATTAAAACAGGCTTTTTACATCACCATTCCACCATCAATATGAATCGTCTGACCTGTAATATAATCTGCGTCATCTGATGCTAAAAAGACAACGGCTTTTGCGATATCTTCAGGCTGACCAAAACGCTCAAGCGGAATCATTTGTTTCATTGAAGCCTGCACATCTTCTGCAAGCTCTCCAGTCATATCAGTTTCTATAAAGCCCGGCGCAACAGCATTTACATTAATGCCCCGCGGAGCAAGTTCTTTAGCAGATGTTTTAGTCAGTCCAATTACGCCTGCTTTTGAAGCAACGTAGTTAGCCTGTCCGGCGTTACCCATAACGCCGACGATCGAGGATACGTTAATAATTTTCCCTTTACGCTGTTTCATCATCGGGCGGGCAGCAGCCTTTGTCGTTAAAAAGACGCTTTTCAGGTTAATATCCATGACCTGATCCCAATCATTTTCCTTCATTCTCATCAGCAGATTATCTTTTGTAATTCCAGCATTATTCACTAAAATATCGATACTGCCAAATGTACTGATTGTCTCTTTCAGCATTGCCTGAACATCATCGGCATTTGACACATCCGCTTTAAATACAAGCGCCTTGGCACCTGCAGCTTCAACTTCTTTAGCTGTTTCCTTCGCTTTTTCTTCATTTCCACTGAAATTTACAACTACGTTCGCACCATTTTTAGCAAGTTCGATGGCAATCGAACGTCCAATTCCGCGCGACGCACCTGTCACTACGGCTGTTTTCCCCTGTAACTTCATATTACTCTCCTCCAAGCTTAAGCATTGCCTGATCAAGCGTTTCCTGATCATAGACCGGATATACTTTGGCTCTGCGGTTTATTTTCTTTACAAGACCGGATAGCACTTTACCAGGCCCTGCTTCTATAAATGTATCTACACCAAGGTCAATGAGTTTTTCAACTGTATCCTCCCAGAGAACTGGTGAGTAAAGCTGTGTCACAAGCAGTTTTTCGATTTTGTCCGCTTCAAAAACAGCATCTGCTGTTACATTCGCAATTACAGGAATAGATGCATCTGAAATTGAGATATTCTTTAGTTCACGCTCGAATTTATCAGCTGCAGGTTTCATCAGTGATGAGTGAAACGGTCCGCTCACATTTAACGGAAGACATCTTTTGGCACCGCGCTCTTTTGCGAGTTCTGAAGCTCTTTCAACACCATTTGCTGTACCGGAAATTACAATCTGTCCTGGGCAGTTCAGGTTTGCAAGCTGAACCGGGTCCCCCGATTCAGAGACTTCATCCGTCACGCTTTTAAGTGCATCACGATCCATGCCAAGTACTGCTGACATAGCACCTTCACCGTTTGGCACCGCCTCTTCCATTAGTTCACCGCGCTTTCTGACTGTTTTCAGCGCATCAGAAAATGAAAGTGACTCAGCTGCTACAAGTGCTGAATACTCTCCTAAGCTGTGTCCGGCAACATAATCCATATGAATTTCCTTTTCCTTTAACACACTTAATATAGCAACACTAGCCGTCAGAAGAGCAGGCTGCGCATTTGTTGTCTTCGTCAGTTCTTCCTGGGGTCCCTCCCGCATCAGGCTGACAAATTCCTCACCTAAAATAGATGATGCCTCCTGAAATATCTCTTTTGCTGATTCATAACTTTGTGCGATTTCCTGTCCCATCCCGACTGACTGTGCACCTTGCCCTGGGAATAATACTGCTATTTTCGCCATCAGAAATAACCTCTCTTTATTGATTTAGTGATGCGGAAATTTTACCGCTGACATCGTTCTCAGCCATTGTATGTGCCTGTTTAATTGCATTGTACACAGCGGTCTCATTTGAAGAGCCGTGCGCCTTAATGACAGGTGCGTTTAATCCAAACAGTCCTGCTCCGCCGTATTCAGTATAATCAAGCTTTCCTTTAAGTGCTCTCAGGTCACTCTTTACAAGACCGGCAGCAAGCTTTGTTTTTAGTGAGGAGGTGAATGTCTCTTTCAGCATGCCAAAAAGAGCCTGAGCGGTTCCTTCAATTGTTTTTAGTACCATATTGCCGGTAAAGCCGTCCGTAACAACAACATCGCTTACACCATTCAGCAAATCACGCGATTCTACATTTCCAACAAAGTTCAGACCCGATTGCTCAAGTAATGCATACGCCTGCTTTGTCAGTTCATTACCTTTACCTTCTTCAGTACCGATGTTCAGCAGACCAACTGTTGGGTTCTTAATGCCTCGTACCTGTTCTGCATAAATACTTCCCATGACTGCATATTGCAGAATATGTTCAGGTTTAGCGTCTGCATTTGCGCCAAGATCAAGCATCACAAAGCCCTGCCCGTCAATTGTCGGGAGAGTCGGTGATAGCGCAGGACGGTCAATTCCTTTTATTCTGCCGACTACAAATAATCCTGCAGCCATTAATGCCCCAGTGTTACCTGCTGATACGCACGCATCAGCCTCCTGATCCTTCACAGCTTGCGCCATCAAAACCATTGAAGCATTCTTCTTTCTTCTTACAGCTCTGACAGGCTCATCTGTTGATAGAATCACCTCATCTGTATGTATTACTTCGATATTTTTCTGTTGATTCAGTAAAGGCTGAATCTGCTTTTCATCCCCATACAGTTTGATTGTCAGTGACGGGTTCTCTGCAGCAGCTTTCACTGCACCCTTCACAATTTCTCCAGGTGCATGATCGCCACCCATTGCATCTACCGCAATAATCAATTTAATCTTCCTCCTTTTCAGCAGATGAACGGTACATCTCAAATTCACCCTCAAATACAACTTCTTTTCCTACCGAGGATTTGACTTCCACTATTGTTCTCCGGCCATCATTTTTTACAGCTCTGGCTTTTGAGACGACCCGATCACCTGAGTGAACGGGCTTACAGAATTCAATCGAAGCCTTTGCAGTGAGTGCAAGATCATCATCAATCAGCGCAACTGCGAGTGAGTTCGCCTGCGCAAACAAGTGGTGCCCTCTGGCAATATTATTGCGCTGGAATACGTGTTCTTTTTGTACATCCAAAATAGAAATGGCATGGTCATCGAGTTCCACGTCAATGATCTCTCCAATTACTTCATCGATCGGAAGAGATCTTACTTCATCTTCAAATGTCTGTTCAGCCACGTGTTTGATGCGCTCTCTAAGCTCCGGGATGGATAGCTCCATCCGGTCAAGCCTGATTGTCTGTACGCTGACGCCAAAAAATCTAGCAAGTTCGTCATCTGTCACAAAGGGATTTTCATCAATTTTATTCGTCAACTCTGATTGACGCTCTTTTTTTGTCCTTTTCATTTCTTCACCGTCCGATACTAACACTTGGTACTAATAGTAGTATATAAATAAATAGTCCTTTTTGCAAAGGATATTGACGGGTCAGGGTTTTGTTAGAAAAATTAATAAAAACCTGCGACCACCAAGTTGCAGGTTGAGTAACCGTTTCACTGCGCTTCAGGCGGACGCTTTCCGCAGGGCCGGCGGTGAGCCTCCTCAGCTTCGCCTGCGGGGTCTCACCTGTCCGGCTTCTCCTGCCGGAGTCGCCGCCTTACGCTTCGTTCCACTAAATATATACTTTATATCTAGATAAACTAAACTAAAACTTCTTTCAATTTTTATTTTCTAAATATCGCACAAAAATATTTATCTTCGAAGTCAATCCAATTTCCCGCCACTAATAACACCTTCTGCTTGGAGGTAGTTTCTTAGTGATTCATATTCTTCGTTGTGCCAGAATGCATCGCTTTCGATGAGCTGGTGAGCGTCATCTCTTGCGGTTTCAAGCGCTCTGTAATCATGCACCATATCAGCTACTCTGAATTCAGGCATACCACTTTGCTTTCGGCCGAAGAAGTCCCCCGGTCCTCTGAGTTCAAGATCTTTTTCACTAAGTACGAAGCCGTCGTTCGTTTCTGTCATGATTTTCATACGCTCTTTGCCGACTTCATTTTTAGGATCCGCCATTAGAATACAATATGACTGATCACTGCCACGTCCCACTCGCCCTCTGAGCTGATGAAGTTGTGACAATCCAAAACGCTCAGCATCATAGATCAGCATGACTGATGCGTTTGGAACGTTTACACCAACTTCTACAACGGTTGTGGAAACTAGTACGTGCGTTTTGTTTTCGGCAAATTGTTTCATGATGGTCTCTTTTTCTTCAGGGTGAAGTCTGCCATGCATTAATCCTGCTTCATATCTGCCTGCATAGTATTGTGTAAGCTGAGCGTGTACGTCAATTGCGTTTTGAACATCCAGCTTATCTGATTCTTCTATCAGCGGGCAGATCACATATGCCTGTCTGCCATGTTCCAATTCTTTTTCAATAAAACTTAAGATCCGGTTCATCATATTATCTTTAACCCAGTAGGTTTCTATTGGTTTCCGTCCTGCAGGCATCTCATCAATGATAGAAACGTCCATTTCACCAAACACCGTGATAGCAAGCGTCCTTGGAATTGGCGTTGCAGTCATGAACAACACGTCAGGACTTTCACCCTTTTCACGGAGCACCCGCCTTTGCTGGACACCAAAGCGGTGCTGCTCATCTGTAATAACCAGCCCGAGGTTTTGGAAGTCTACTTCGTCCTGAATCAGTGCATGGGTTCCAACCAGCAGATCAATTTCCCCCTGCTTCAGCTGCTCAAGGAGAAGTTTTCTTCTTTTACCTTTAACTGAACTTGTTAAAAGAGCTACATTCACGTCAGTATGCTCAAATAACGCAGATAAAGATTCAGCATGCTGCTCAGCAAGAATTTCTGTAGGAACCATCAATGCCCCCTGATACCCCGCAGTTATAACCGCATAGAGTGCGATTGCAGCAACAACGGTTTTCCCTGAACCGACGTCTCCCTGCAGGAGGCGATTCATTCTAAATGGTGACGACAGGTCGGCAAAGATCTCCTTCAGCACTCTTTTCTGAGCATTTGTCAGTGGAAAAGGAAGCTGATCTGTAAAATTCCTCAGTTTTTCAGGATCATATTGAAAATGAACGCCTTCTGACTGTTCTCTTTCAATTTTTCTTAATCCCTGCATTTTTAGCTGAAAATAAAAGAATTCCTCATAAACAAACCTTCTTCTTGCCTGCTTCATACTCTCTGGTGATGATGGAAAATGCATTGCCTGAAGTGCCTCTTTACGATTAACCAGCTTATATTTCATCATTAGCGCCGGCGGCAGTGTTTCTGACAGCGTATCACGATAAAGCTCCAGTGCCTGCTTAATAAACTTTCGCAGTGTCTTATTCGTCACACTGCCTTTTAAAGGGTAAACAGGTGCAAACAACTCTTCCTGGGCACCCTCCCCAAGCTTATATGTTTGGGCTGTGATCAGCTGACGCTGCCGGTCCCATTTACCGGTTATTGTAACTTTATCGTGCAGGTTGATCTTCTTTTTCAAATACGGCTGGTTAAAAAAAGTCACCTTTACACTATGTGGACCCGTCAATAACCTGAATGTGAGCCGTGATTTTTTACGCCCATAAAATTGAAGGGCAGGTTCACTATGAACACTGCCTTCAACGGTTACACGCTCCTCGTGAGCGGCTTCTGATAGATCTTTTAATCTGAAATCGTCGTATCTGTAGGGCAGATAATTAATCAGATCTGAGACTGTGTGAATACCCATATCTCCAAGCTGTGATGCTGTTTCTTCTCCTACGCCCTGCAGGACTGAAACTGGTTGCAGCAATGGATGATCAGGATTTTTTATCAAGAGAGAATCCAAAGATTTTCGCCTCCAGCTCCCGGCCGGTCGGTGTTGCTGCCAATCCGCCCTGAGCTGTCTCACGTAAGGCTACCGGCATTGTCTGGCCGATTTTATACATCGCATCAATCACTTCATCACATGGAATTCTGCTCGTTACTCCGGCAAGCGCCATATCTGCAGCTACCATCGCGTTTGCAGCACCCATTGCATTTCTTTTTACACACGGCACTTCTACAAGTCCCGCTACAGGGTCACACACAAGGCCCAGCATATTTTTAAGCGTGATCGCCATGGCTTCCGCACATTGTGCAGGTGTCCCGCCTGCCATTTCAGTTATAGCTGCCGCTGCCATCCCGGCTGCCGATCCAACCTCAGCCTGGCAGCCTCCAGCCGCACCTGAAATCGATGCATTATTTGCAACAACAAAACCAAACGCGCCTGAAGTGAAAAGAAATCTGAGCTTTTCTTCACGCGTAGGGTTCAATTTGTTCTGTACTGCAAAAAGCGTTCCCGGAACAACACCCGCAGATCCTGCTGTTGGCGTTGCGCAAATTGTACCCATCGCTGCATTTACTTCATTCGTAGCTACTGCTTTACTAACCGCATCCAGAAGCAGCTCACCTGACAATGATTTACCTGACGCGATATAATTCTGAATCAGCACCGCGTCTCCCCCGGTTAATCCGGAATGGGATTTTACACCTTTGAGACCACGCTCAACTGCTTCTTCCATGACAGTCAGATTTTTATCCATTGTGTCAAATACTTCTTCACGCGTTTTATTACGCACTTCCATTTCCTGTTCGATCATGATATCTGAAATTTTCTTGTTATGTGTTTTAGCCAGTTCGACCAGCTCTGCTACATTTCTAAACATAATAACCCTCCTGTGATGTAAGCGCTATCACTTTTTTAATCAGTAATTTTTGTTACCTGTGTAACTTCAGGAAGCGCCTTTAATTCGGTAAGTAAAGCATCTTCAATGTGCTGATCAACTTCAATTGTCATCAGCGCCATCTTTCCAACATCTTGTCTCGATACATCCATTTTCCCGATGTTCATTTTATGTCTTGCAAGGACAGTTGAAACTGCTGCTACGGCACCAAAGCGGTCTTCATGCACAACAAGAATAGCCGGGTGGTGTCCTGTCAGACTGAGTTCAAATCCATTTAATTCAATGATCTCAATCTTACCGCCTCCGATCGAAATACCGACAAGTTCCATTTCACCGTCTTTATCGCCAAGCTTGATCCGGGCTGTATTCGGATGATCTGTCAGTGCTTCTTCTTCGCGGATTTTAATTCGGATGCCTCTGTCTCTGGCAATTTTTTTTGCCTCAATGATGCGTTCATCGTCAGTTTCAAAATCCATGATCCCGCCGATCATTGCAACATCCGTTCCATGACCTTTATAGGTTTTTGCAAATGAGCCGTAAAATGACAGGTTTGCCCATTCAGGTTCTCTGCCAAAAAGCTCTCTTGCCATTTTACCGATTCTTGCTGCTCCCGCAGTATGAGAAGATGAAGGCCCAATCATTACAGGACCGATAATATCAAATACGCTTTTGTATTTCATTGGAGTTCCCTCTTTCATAGAGACTATTTTGGCACTTCAAAAAAATAGAAGGGCCCCGCCCTTCTATTTTCTCTTGTTTCACGCTATTTTTCAATGCTCTTATTCGACTGACAAAATATATGAGTATAACGGCTGCTTGCCGTTATGAACTTCTATTTCAACATCCGGATAGTTCGCTTCGATATATGATTCAATCTCTGATACTTCATCTTCAGGTGAATCTTCACCATAAAGCACAGTTACGATTTCAGACTCTTCGTCAATCATATGCTCAAGCAGCTTCTTTACTGTTTCAAACCGGCTGCTTCCTGAAGTTACAATCTTGCTTTCAGCGATTCCCATATGATCATCTTTCTTGATTGTGATGCCATCAATAGATGTATCGCGTACCGCAAATGTTACCTGTCCTGTTTTTACATGCTGAAGCGCTTCAGTCATTGTCTCAGCATTGTCATTCAGTTCAGCTGAAGGGTTGAAGGCAAGAATAGATGCCATTCCCTGAGGAACCGTTTTTGTCGGGATGACAATTGCTTCCATATCCACAACTTCTGCTGCCTGTTCTGCCGCCATAATAATGTTTTTATTGTTTGGCAGGATAATCACGCGTTCAGCGTGAG
Source organism: Jeotgalibacillus malaysiensis (assembly GCA_000818095.1). NCBI lineage: Bacteria > Bacillati > Bacillota > Bacilli > Caryophanales > Caryophanaceae > Jeotgalibacillus > Jeotgalibacillus malaysiensis. The sequence goes on along the minus strand of CP009416.1, from coordinate 1,530,158 downwards.
ATTCTTCAATGGCCTTCACAATATCCTCTGTACTTGGATTCATTGTCTGACCACCTTCGATTACACCGGTAGCACCAATACTCTTGAACAGTTCTGATACACCTTCACCCATTGCAACTGTGATAATTGCGTAAGGCTGTTTTTCAACAGGCTTTGACGGCTTCTCAGCAGCACGGTGACCTTGTCCAACGATTTCTGTGTGCTGTTCACGCATGTTTTCAATTTTCATTTTGATCAGGCTTCCATACAACTGTCCCTGCGAAAGTGCTTTCCCAGGCTCTTCAGTGTGTATATGTACCTTAGCTACTTCATCATCAGAGATAACAAGCAGTGAATCACCAAGCTCGCTCAGATCTTCACGGAACTTCATTTCATCATAAGGATGATCAGCCAGTTTTTTCTCTTCGAACTTCACCATGAATTCTGTACAGTAGCCAAACTCTATATCTTCTGTATTCATAAAGCCCTGCACGCCAACATGATGCTCTGCATTGACAAGCTCATCCATCGATGGCGCAACTGGAGAATCTGAAATCTTCTCCCCCTTAAGCTCTGCAAGGAAGCCTTCATATACATGGACAAGCCCCTGACCGCCGCTATCGACAACGCCGACTTCTTTTAACACAGGTAGAAGATCAGGCGTTCTTTTAAGTGAGGCTTTTGCTTCTTCAAGCGTGATTTCCATCAGCTTCGTAATATCCTCTTCTGTTTCAGCTGCTTCAACCGCTTTTTTCGCGGCATCTTTGGCAACTGTCAGGATCGTTCCTTCAACAGGTTTCATTACTGCTTTGTAAGCTGATGCAACACCTGCATCAAGCGCCTCGGCGAAATCTTTGGCAGTCAGTACTGCTTTTGATTCCACGGCTTTTCCAAACCCTCTGAATAGCTGGGACAGGATAACGCCTGAATTACCGCGTGCACCCATTAGAAGACCTTTAGAAAGCGCTGTGGAAACTTTACCGACATGATCACCGGTGTTATTTTTGACTTCCTTTGAGCCGGATGTCATCGACAGGTTCATATTTGTACCTGTATCACCATCCGGTACAGGAAATACGTTCAGCGCATCTACTGTATCTGCATTATTTGAGAGGCTTGCTGCCCCCTGAAGTACCATTCCGGCAAACACATTGCCGTCTATCTCTTTTCTAATCACAAAACTTTCCTCCTATCACAGGTTCGTCACCCTGACTCCCTGAACAAAAATATTGACTGCTTCTACTGAAAGCCCAACAGTTTTATCAAGTGTATATTTTACTGATGACTGAACGTTGTGAGCTACTTCTGAGATTTTCGTGCCATATCCCACGATTATATACATATCAATCGTTACTTTATCGCCATCCTGACGCACAATGACGCCACGGGTAAAATTTTCACGTCTTAAAATATCGGTGAGCCCATCACGGATCTGATGCTTGGATGCCATCCCGACGATCCCGTAACATTCGATCGCTGCTCCACCGGCAACCATTGCAATAACGTCATTTGAAATATCGATCTGACCATATTTGGTAGTTAACTCAATCGACATAGAGTGCTCCCCCTTTGAATACTGTTTTGGCTACAGATATTTTACTATACTACAGCTATGAATGAAAGATAAACAGTATTTATCGCATTCTTGACAGTGTAAAGCAAAAAAACTTGATAGAAGTAATTATTTTTATTGCATAATGAAAAGCCTTATGATAAATTAGATAAAGTGTGATTGACTAAGTGAAAGATTGAAACAATGTTTTCAGCTTCATTTGTTAGGAGGGGAATAGAATGGCAAAACAATGTGTTGTAACAGGTCGTAAAACACGTTCTGGTAACGCTCGTTCCCACGCAATGAACGCTAACAAGCGTACATGGGGCGCAAACCTTCAAAAAGTTCGTATTCTTGTTGATGGTAAGCCTAAGCGTGTTTGGGTTTCTGCTCGTGCTCTGAAATCAGGCAAAGTAGAACGCGTGTAATAAATGATTAAAGTGAAAAGACCTTAAGATCATCATGATCTTAAGGTCTTTTTAATCTATATACTATGCAGTTCTCCTTCTGAAAAGGCTTAATACCCCTCTTACCATTCCCCCGAGCATTCTCGGCAGCTTAATCGAATAGAAGCGCATATAACTCCCTCCCTGCTAATCTCTGCTTCTTATCATCATTAATATGCCGTCTTTAAATGAAATAGAAGCAAAGTCATCAACAATTTCATTACTTAGCGTGAGCGTCATGCCGTAAGTAAGATGGTGTTCATCTAGTGGATACTTCACACCTGAAAGCGTGAGACCCCTGACATCTTTTGTGAAAGGAATAAATGACAGGTAAGGATACTTATCTTCTTTTAAAACAGTGAAATTGCCCGGCAAATGACAGGACATCTGATTATTTTCATTTTCAATCGTAATCTGCTCAGTGTGGTTTAAGGCAGTTTCTGATAGCAGTAGCTGTATATTCCCAAAAAAATGATCCTGTCTTCCGCCTGTGACACCAATCATTTTTATGGGCTCTTTCTGACCTAATGCCCAGTTGAGTGCGATTTCCATATCTGTCATATCTTTTTCAGGCTGCTCTTTATGTACATGTGCAATGTCTTTTTGAATCATCTTGAATTCTTCTGCAGTGACTGAATCGAAATCTCCAAAAGCATGTGAAACTGTCAGCCCTTTTCTGAGTAAAAAAGCTGCTCCGCGGTCAATTCCAATCCACTGTCCATCCTTCTCAAGCTGATCGAACCATTCCTCATTGATTGGACCTCCACCTACTAAATAGATCAATGCAATCCCCCTTTTACAGTTTACATAATAATAATATTAACCACTAACATATAATAAATAAACGTACAGGAAAAGATTTTCTCCCCCTGTACGTTTATTTTTAGTTTGCTGCGTTTTTTAAGGATGTGATTGCTGCTTCACGATCCTTCTTTCCGTAAACGAATGATCCCGCTACTGCTACATCAGCTCCCGCCTTTGTACATAATGCAATGGTTTCATCCGTGACACCACCATCTACTTCAATTTCAAAACTGTAGCGCTCATTTGTTCTGAGTTCATTCAGTTCCTTGATCTTCGTTACCGTTTCTTTAATAAATGACTGTCCGCCAAATCCCGGATTGACTGTCATCACAAGTACGAGATCAGCTTCACTCAGGCAGTGTTTAACTGCTTCAACAGGTGTGTGCGGATTCAATACAATACCTGCTTTAACACCTGCAACTTTGATTAATTGTAGTGTTCTGTGAAGGTGCTTTGTTGCTTCTACGTGAACAGAAATAATATCAGCACCCGCTTTAGCAAATGATTCCACATATCTTTCCGGCTGCTCGATCATTAAGTGTACATCGAGTGTCAGAGATGTGACCGGTCTGATCGCTTCAACCACAAGCGCACCCATCGTAATATTAGGCACAAACATGCCATCCATTACATCAATATGGATATAATCGGCTCCTCCTTTTTCTACTTCGCGTACTTCATCGCCAAGCTTTGAGAAGTCTGCTGATAAAATAGATGGGGCAATTTTGACCATATTATTAATACCTCGGCTTTCTGGATTTTATTTCTTCATAAAACTGCTGGTAATGATCATATCTGTACTGCTTAATATCTCCTGTTTCCACTGCTGATTTCACAGCACATTTCGGTTCATTCATATGGAGACAGCCTCTGAATTTACACTGTTCAGACGCTTCTGCCATTTCAGGGAAACAGTCTGAGAGTTCTTCAAGCTCAAGTTCTGAGAATTCAAGTGCACTGAATCCGGGCGTATCAGCTACAAATCCTTCACCGATCTCAATCAGTTCGACGTGGCGTGTAGTATGCTTTCCTCTGCCAAGAGAACTTGAAATGGCATCAGTCTTTAATTCAAGATCCGGTCTCAATGCATTTAATATCGAAGACTTTCCGACACCTGACTGACCGGCAAATACAGTTACAGTATCGTCAAGAATCGGCTTTAAAAGAGCCATACTCTCTTCCCATTTAGCTGAAGTCAAAATGACTTCGTAGCCGATCCTTCTGTAGTCATCAGCAAACTCCTGTATGTTTTGTTCCTGTTCTTTATCGAGCAGATCAATTTTAGATATACAGATGACCGGTCTAATATGATGGCTCTCTACAAGCACCAGAAATCTATCGAGTAAGGATGTGCTGAAATCCGGTTCTACTGCCGAGAAAACGAGGACTGCCTGATCAACGTTAGCGATCGGCGGCCGTACTAGCTCATTTTTTCTGGACTGAATATCAAGAATGTACCCTTCCTGTGCATTATCAGCCTGGTACTCTACAAAATCACCTACAAGAGGGGTAATTTTATTTTTGCGGAAGATACCGCGTCCTCTGCACTGAATGACTGCATCCTGATCTTTTACATAATAAAAACCGCTCAGGGCTTTCATGATTTTTCCTTCGGGCATACACACGCTCCTCTATTCATTTTCCTGATAAGAGATTGTATCTTCAAGATAAACTTCCCCATCTCTTTCGATTCTGTACGAACCGCTGCTTCCCTCTTCAATGGTCAGCCTGATATTTCTTTCTGTATCTTCAGTTATCGTAAATTCTTCAACCGCCTCATCAATTGAATTATTTTTATCATCAATATAGATCGTAATCACCTGCTCAGGTAATTCAGGAGGATCCTCTCCTTCTTCAGGCGCTTCTTCCTCCTGAAGGTATTCAATGGTTACAGGAATGACTACGTTATTGACCGGAACAGGTGGTGCGCCAAGGGAAGTGACGACATTAATATTCCCCCCCACTTCCACCATTGTACCTGCTTCAGGATTTTGTGAAATAACGGTACCTGCAGCGTAATCATTTGAATATTCTTCTCTGGTAATTGATACGGTGATTCCTGTTTCCTGTTCATAAGCAGCAATTTCTTCAGCGGTGTAGCCTGTCAGATCAGGCACCTCAGACTGTTCAGGTCCCTGGCTGATCACAAGTCTCATGACTGTATCGCCGGGCACAACTTCTTCGCCTTCACGCGGATCCTGTTCAAGTATCGTTCCTTCTGCTGAATCATCATACTGTTCAGTAGGGTCGATGTCACTGAAACCTGCTTCACGGATCAGATCTTCCGTGTTATTGATGTTTCTGCCGACATACCCATCCACTTCAATTGTTTCTTTTCCACTGCTGACCACCAGATTGACAGGTTCACCCTCTTCAATTGATCTGGTCGCTTTAGGTGAACTTCTGAGCACAATATCTTCTTCAACCTGTTCATTCGGTTCATATACAATATCTCCGACAGTCAGCCCAGCTTCTGTAATGATATCTTCAGCATCTTCTATGTTCTCTCCGATTACATCCGGTACCTGAACCTGGGTTGGCCAAAACATGCCTAAAGCAGCCATAACACCTCCGCTTAAAAGCAGAACCAATACGAGCGCAAGGATCCATGGCCATTTCTTTTTCTTCTTTACCGGCTTCTCTTCTTTCTTTTCAGGCTCATGCACTTTTGTGTCTTCTGCCCGAATGACATCCATCCGGTCCTTGATGATTGGAATGGCTTTTGTCGCTTCGAGATCAGGAGCAGGAGCAAACAATGGTTCTGAAGCTCGCTCAGGGTTTAACACCGTTTTCAGATCTTCTGTCATCTCATCGGCACTTGCGTAACGGTAGTGAGGGTCCTTAGCAGCAGCCTTTAAAATGACATTTTCAAGACTCTGCGGCAGATCTTCAACGACTTCTGACGGTCTTGGTAAATCACTCTGCAAATGCTTTAAAGCGATCGAAATCGGTGATTCACCTTCATATGGGAGCGTGCCTGTAATCAGTTCATACATGACGATGCCTAGAGAGTAAATATCCGATTTCTTAGAGGCGGTTCCTCCTCTTGCCTGCTCTGGCGAAAGGTAATGAACAGTCCCCATCACAGAGTTAGTCTGTGTAATCGCAGTCGCACTTAATGCCATCGCAATACCAAAGTCAGTTATTTTAATGTTGCCTTCTTGATCGATCAGGATGTTTTGCGGTTTAATATCTCTGTGGATAATCCCATTATGGTGCGCATGGGCGATCGCTGATGTCAGCTGAAGCATAATGTTGATTGCATCATCTAAGTCAAGCGGTGAATGTTCCTGAATATACTGCTTTAACGTCATACCTTCTACGTATTCCATCACAAGAAAATAATAGTCACCTTCATCTCCGACATCATACATACTGACAATGTTCGGATGCGTCAGACTGGTAGCAGATTGAGCCTCCCGCTGAAACCGCTTCAGCATATTGGCTTCGCTGACATAATCCACACGAAGCACCTTTACAGCAACATCTCTGTCAAGGATCATATCCCTCGCAAGATAAACGTTCGCCATACCACCGCTCCCGATTGATCTCAGGACCTTGTATCGGCCACTTAATCTTTTACCGATCATAAGGTCTCACCACCTTCACCGGGCAATAAAACCTTCACAGCCGCAAGGGTAATATTATCTTCACCACCATGATCATTTGCAAGACGGATCAGGCTTTCCGCCATTTCATCAAGTGGCAGCTTTTGCGCTGCAGCTGCAGCAATCTCATCTTCAGATACTTTATTGGAAAGCCCATCTGAGCATAAAAGGAGGAGTGTCCCATGCTCTGGAATGATCGTTTTAATCGATGGGTCTGCCTTACCTTTTGTACCTAAAGCTTTTAACAGAAGGTTCTTTTTCGGATGTTGCTCTGCATCTTCTTTTGAGATTTCACCTGACTGTACAAGTGCATTTACAAAAGAATCATCTTCAGTCATCTGTACCACGCGCGACTGATCAATCACGTATCCTCTGCTGTCTCCAATATGTGCAATTGAAATGAAGTCATGTGTACATATTGCCGCCACAAGAGTTGTTCCCATCCCGTTGCACTCAGGGTGTCTTTCAGCATACTGATACAGCTCAGCGTTCACTTCTTCAACTGTTTGCCGAAGCCAGTCTTCAGCAGCTCCGGCTTTAAGTTCGCTGCTCAGTTCCTGCCATTTCTTTTCAACAAGCTTTACTGTCATTTCACTTGCAACATCACCTGCACGGTGCCCCCCCATGCCATCTGCTACAACAGCCAGAACGGCATAATGGTTTCTAAAAATGCCACCCGCATCTTCATTCAGCTTTCGTATTTTTCCACGATCGCTTTTAAAAACGGCTTCCATCTATCCACCTCGTTCATCATCTGAATTACGCATTCTTTTTAAATACTGCAATAAAGAAACCATCTCCATCAAAGTCCTGCGGGAAAATCTGAAGCAGATTATTTTCTGCCAGTACTGCAATTTTTTCTGGCAGCTGGTCCGGCGTCATCAGCGTCATATCAGCATGATCCGCAAGAAACTGCTTCACGGTTCCTTCATTTTCTTCCTTATCAACAGTACATGTGCTGTATACAAGTACTCCGTCTTTTTTAAGACTTTGAACAGCTGAGTCCAGAAGCTCCTGTTGTATTTTTGAAAGTGACTTTAGGTCCTGCTCTCTTTTTGCATATTTTATATCTGGTTTTCTTCTGAGCACACCGAGGCCGCTGCACGGAGCATCAACAAGGATTCTGTCAAACAACTTTTCCGGGAAGCGTTCTTTCAGCTTTCGGCCATCAAGCGCTTCGCCTTTTACGTTCTTCAGCTGCAGACGGTCTGCATTTTCTTTAATCAGTTTTATCTTATGGTCATGAAGGTCAAGCGCATAGACTTCACCTTCATTGTTTAAACATTCGGCAACATGTGTGGTTTTTCCTCCCGGCGCTGCACACATATCGAGAATTGTTTCACCAGGTACAGGAGCCAGCGCATAAGCTACAAGCATGGAACTTTCATCCTGAACGGTAATATAACCGTTTTTATACGCTGAAGTATGTGCAATATTACCTTTTTTGACACGTATACCTGATGGCACAATCGGGCTTTCAGATGCTTCTATTCCTTCATCTTCAAGTAGTTTAAGCGCTTCATCACGGCTGATTCTGCTCGTATTCACTCTTGCTGTCTGAACAGGTGCAATCAGGTTTCTCTCACACATTTCCTTTGTTTTTTCAAGGCCAAAGTGTGCTGCCCACCTATTTACCAGCCATTCCGGGTGACTTGTTTCAATTGAGATTTTTTTAATCGGATCCTGAATGTCTTCAGTTGATCTGACCCCTTCGCGCTGAATTGAACGTAAAACCCCGTTAACCATACCGGAGATCCCTTTATGCCCCTTCTTCTTAGCAATTTCCACCGCTTCATGAATAGCCGCACGCTCAGGTACACGATCCAGGTACAGCATCTGGTATAGACTCAGTCTCAAAAGATTCCGGACCCATCCTTCGACTTTTTTCTTTAAGAAAGGTTCAAGGAAATAATCAAGTGTCATTTTACGCTGAATCGTACCATAAGTAATCTCTGTCAGCAGTCCCGTATCTTTTTTACTGATATCAAACTTTTTAATCGCATGATTCAGCAACAGGTTACTGTATGACTGATTTTTATCGATCTGATCAAGGATATGAAGAGCAGCTTCTCTTAATGAAAATTTACTCATATTGTGCCTTCTCTCCGGTCTTTACATCAGACCCTCTTAAAAAGTCCGCTGCAGCCATTTTCTTTTTTCCTGAAGGCTGCAATTCAGTTACTAGCACAGCCTGATCATCAGCTGTTGCAAATGTAATACCTTCATCAGTTACGCTGATCACCTCTCCAGGCGCACCAGTCCCTTTAGAAAGTTTTGCACCCTGGATTTTTAAAGGCTTATCCCTGAAAATTGTATAGGCAGTCGGCCAGGGATAAAGCCCTCTGATCTGATTGAATACTTCTTTGCCCGGACGATTCCAGTCAATTTTTTCTTCTTCTCTTTTTATATTCCATGCATAAGTCGCCTTATCGTGATCCTGTTCTGTGCGGGCTGCCTTTCCTTCGATCAGTAATGGGAGTGTTTCAGAAAGCAAATCAGCACCTGCTTTACTTAATTTATCATGCAACGTGCCGACATGATCTTCATCGCTGATCGGTACTGTACGCTGACTGATTATATCTCCTGCATCCAGCTTTTCTGCCATATACATAATCGTAATGCCTGATTGATCATAGCCTCTGATAATGGCATGATGAATCGGCGCACCTCCTCTTAATTCAGGAAGAAGTGACGCATGTACATTGATACACCCAAGCTTAGGTGCATCAAGTAATTTTTTTGGCAGCAGCTGTCCAAATGCTGCAGTAATAATCAAATCAGCGTCAAGGTCGATAATCTCTTCAAGTTCAGCTGACCCTGTTAGTTTTTCCGGCTGAATGACTTTAATCTGATGATTTAGCGCTTCCTTTTTTACCGGCGGAGGAGTGAGTACCTTTTTTCTGCCTACTGGTCTATCAGGCTGTGTCACAACAGCCTTCACTTCATACCCATCAGCGATGACTCTTTGAAGAACAGGCACTGAAAAGTCGGGTGTCCCCATAAAAATTACTGAAGTCATTAAGCCTCCTCCTCCATTTCTTTCAATTCTTCCTCTGTTACGTATCTGGAAACTTTTGAGGTGAATAGGACGCCGTCAAGATGATCAGCTTCATGCTGGATCGCTCTTGATAAGTAACCGTCAGCTTCGATTACAAAAGTTTTCCCGTTACGATCCTGCGCTGATAAAACAATCTGATCTGTTCTTGTTACTTCTCCAAATACGCCAGGGAAGCTTAGACATCCCTCAACATCAGTCTCTTCTCCTGAGATCATTTGTATTTCAGGATTAATCATCTCAATTACGCCTGATTCATCATCAAGATAGACAATTGCGACCCTTTTTAGAATTCCTGCCTGAGGTGCAGCAATGCCAATACCGTCATGCTCCATCATCAGGTCAAACAGCTGATCCAGCTGACCATGCAGTTCTTTATCAAATACAGATACTTTATCGCATACCTGCTCAAGTCTTTCGTCAGGGTGTGTTACAATTTCAAGTTTATTCATAGTTTCCTCCATTTTTTACATCATGATATAAGGCTGCACATCAATATTAATGGATACAGCGTCCTTTCCAGTATCACTGTACTGATCAAGGATTTTCTTTAGTAACAGCTTCAGTTCTGGTTCATGTTTGTATTTAATCATACACTGGTAACGGTATTTATCCTGTATTCTCGCAATGGGCGAAGCAACAGGTCCTAAAATGATTGACTGATCTGAGAGTCTGCTTTTTAAAATTTCAGCGATTTCATTACACACTCCTGCCGCTTTATTCACGTTCTCATGGCTGAGTGTGATTAGTGAGATAAAGTAAAAGGGCGGATATTGCGCTGTCTTTCTCATCATCATTTCTTTTTGATAAAACCATTCATAATTCTGGGTTTTTGCGAGTTCAATTGAAAAATGTTCAGGTGTATACGTCTGGATGATCACTTCACCGGGTTTTTCATGTCTTCCCGCCCGGCCGCTTACCTGTGTTAAAAGCTGAAACGTTTTTTCTGATGCTCTGAAATCAGGCAAATGAAGCATCGTATCAGCACTTAGTACACCGACAAGTGTGATATTTGGAAAATCCAGACCTTTTGCAATCATCTGAGTACCCAGCAGAATATCCGCTTCCCCTCTTCCAAATGCATCCAGCAGTTTTTCATGAGAGCCTTTTTTTGAAGTGGTATCGACGTCCATGCGGATTGTTTTAACATGAGGCATCAGCTTGAATAGCTCTTCCTCTACTTTTTGCGTCCCGGTACCGAAATATCTGATATGCTCACTTTCACATTCAGGACACGTATTTGGCACCTGCTCCTCAAATCCACAATAATGACACTTCATACTTTCTTTATACCTGTGGTAAGTCAGCGACACCTCACAGTGAGGGCATTGCATGACCGTTCCGCAGTCTCTGCACATAATAAAAGAAGAATAGCCCCGTCTATTCAGGAACAGAACAATCTGCTCTTTCCGCTCAATTCTTTTTTCAATTTCAACCAGCAGATCCCTAGAGAACATCGAGCGATTTCCTTCACGGAGCTCTTCCCGCATATCAATGATCTTTACTTCAGGAAGATCCTGCTGATTCATTCGGTATTCAAGTTCAAGCAGCTGATAATTCCCTTTTTTAGCTCTGGCAAAGCTTTCAAGAGAAGGTGTAGCGCTCCCTAAAATAACCGGACACCCATGCCGCATGCTTCTTTCAATCGCAACATCTCTTGCATGATACCTCGGGGAGTCCTCCTGCTTATAACTCGTTTCGTGTTCTTCATCAATGATAATGACACCGAGTCTTTTAAATGGGGCAAAAATTGCTGATCGCGCACCGACCACTACATTCACTTCACCTCTGTGAATCTTTCTCCACTCATCATACTTTTCCCCAACAGATAGCCCACTGTGCATTACAGCTACCTGATCTCCAAATCTACCTTTAAATCGCTGAACCATTTGCGGAGTCAGTGAAATCTCGGGTACGAGCATAATCGCCTGCCTGTCTTGCTTCAATACCTGATCGATCGTCTGCAGATAAATTTCTGTTTTACCGCTCCCGGTTACCCCGTGCAGTAAAAAAGTCTGCTGCTCATATTGATTCACCTTCTCAACTATTGGTGTGATCGCCTTTTTCTGATCAGGTGTCAGTGTAAAATGGTCAGTCTTTTCAAATGTTCTTTCAGCAAATGGATCCCTATACTGCTCACTGAAGGATTCTTTTAGATACCCTTTATCTATCATTGTTTTTATAACAGCACTAGTGGTTTGAGCAATCTCTTTCAGATCAGCCACCGCGATCTTGCCTTCACCGGCTTCAAGATGTTCTAAAATCTGCTTTTGCTTTCTAGCGTTACCGGGGATATTCCCGGATGTGACAGTGCCGGTCAGTTCAACAAATCTCTTCTTTTTTACATTCATTGACTGTCTAACTACATATTTCATTTCCACTTTGCGCTGTTTTATGAGTTCCTGAAGGTCTTTCAGTGCACCTGACTCATCAGCTTTTTTCCAGGAAAGTGGTGATTCAGTATGAAAGAGACTTTGTATATGATCCGGAATGTCATGATCAAGCTGGAAGAAAAGCTTATGATACTTCGCTTTCATCGCTGCAGGCAGCATCACCTGAAGTGCTGAAATTCTGTAACACAGCGTTTGTTCAGTCAGCCATTCAGATAATGACATTAATTCTTCGTTTAAAACAGGTTCAATATCCACAACCTCTTCAATCGGTTTCAGTTTTTTCACTGATGATTCATGCTTGATTTCAAGAATAAAGCCCTGAATTTTTCTTGGTCCGAACGGAACGATTACTCTGACGCCTCTTTGGACAACGGGTTGAAGTGATGCAGGGACAGTGTAATCAAATGTTCGGTCTATCTGTTTTGCAGGTACATCCACAATGACTGAAGCAATCATACAGATCGTTCCTTCAGCAAATGATCAATTTCACTGAGAAGCGCTTGTGCAACCTGTTCTTTCGTCTGCAGTGGAAGCTCGGAAATCGTCCCGTCTTTTCTGAAGAACGTCACTGCATTTGTGTCTGTTCCAAAGCCAGCCCCCTCAGTCAGGATGTTATTACCGACAATCATATCTGCATTTTTTGATTCCAGCTTTCGTTTTGCATAGGTTTCGAGCTGCTCTGTTTCAGCTGCAAAGCCAATCAGAATCTGATGTTTCTTTTGCACACCAAGTGTTTTTAAAATATCTTTTGTCCGTTCAAATTCGATTGTCAGGGTACCGTCTTTTTTCTTCATTTTCTGATCGCTCGTCTCAGCAGGACGGTAATCTGCAACCGCGGCACTTTTAATCACAATATCCGCCTCATCAAAATGATTGAGTACCTGATTGTACATTTCTTCTGCAGTTTCCACCATAATGGTCGTCACACCAGATGGCGGTGTAATTGTAACCGGACCAGAAACCAGTGTGACATCTGCTCCTGCCTCTGAAGCTGCTTTTGCGATTGCATATCCCATTTTCCCGCTTGAATGATTCGTAAAAAAGCGGACCGGATCGATTTTTTCTCTCGTAGGTCCAGCGGTGATTAATAGCTTTTTACCTTTTAGTAGCTGGACGGGTTTTTGATCAAAGTACTGTGTAATGATCTCAGTAATTTTCTCAGGCTCCTCAAGCCGGCCTTTTCCTACATAACCGCATGCCAAAAATCCTTCTGAAGGCTCAATAAAACGTACGCCCCGCTCGTGCAGCGTATCAATATTTTTTAAAACTGCCGGATGACTGTACATATGAACGTTCATTGCCGGTGCTGCCCATACAGGTGCTGTTGTCGCAAGCAGTGTTGTTGTAATCATGTCATCAGCAATGCCATTAGCAAGCTTACCTAATACGTTGGCAGTCGCAGGTGCGATCAAGACAAGATCTGCCCAGTCAGCCAGGTCAATGTGAGCAATTTTCGCTGAATCCTTTTCATCAAATGTATCGTAATATACATCATTTCTAGACATCGCCTGAAATGTAAGCGGTGTGACAAACTCTATTGCACTTTCCGTCATCATAACCTTTACATTGAAGCCTGCCTGACTCAGTTTACTGGTCAGTGCGACCGCTTTATATACTGCAATTCCCCCTGATACACAAAGGAGTATATTTTTATTCACCAATGCAGCCATCTCCCTATTAAATAGATACTTCCATTATGAACGAAAAAACTACATTTTTCACTCAACAGGCATGAATCTTTTAAAAAGTTGCGTTGTATACTTCAGCTGAGATTTCCGCACAAGAATGGCGCGTCCCTTTAAAAGCGCATGTCTTAAGCTCCAATCAACAGCACACTTGATTAAAACCAAAAACAAAAAAGAAAAAACAACCGGCAGCGGCTGTTTTTTCTGTTCATCTTATTTTTCGTCTTCGTAAAGGATGCCTTCCTGAGGCTTTTTCATTACAAGCTGACCAGCTGCAATTTCTTCAAGTGCCTGTCCGACGAATTTAACTGAATGATAAGATTCAAGTGAACCTTTATCACCTTTTTCCTGCATATTGCGGGCGCGCTTTGCAGCTACACTCACAAGTGAATATTTTGAATCGATATTCTTTCTTAACGCATCAGATGATGGATATAACATATTATTCGACCTCCAGCATTTTTTTATAGCGGGCTTCTACCCGCTCTCTTTTAAGATGTTCTGCCATAACAATTGCATTAATCCGCTCACATGCATGTTCAACGTGGTCATTTTCAACAACGTAATCATACAGATTCATCATGGATAGTTCTCTTCTTGCAGCTTCCACTCGGGTTCTGATGACATCGTCACTTTCAGTTCCGCGTGTAACCAGTCGTGTTTCAAGCTCTGACAGACTAGGGGGTGCAAGGAAAATAAAAAGTCCTTCAGGGAACTTCTCTCTTACCTGCTTTGCACCTTCTACTTCTATTTCAAGAAATACATCCTTACCATTATCAAGTGTTTCTCTCACATAATCAACCGGTGTTCCATAATAATTCCCTACATACTCTGCATATTCAAGCAGTTTATCGCGCTCAATTAATGCTTCAAACTCTTCTCGTGTTTTAAAGAAATAGTCTTTTCCATCGACTTCACCTTCACGCGGAAGACGAGTAGTCATTGAAACAGAATATTCATATGCTGTATTTTCTGCTGAGAATAATTCTTTTCTCACAGTACCTTTACCTACTCCTGATGGTCCTGACAGAACAATCAGTACGCCTTTTTCAATCATTTTTACCCTTCTTCCTGACTATCATCTTTATCTGTAAAACGGGATGCCACAGTTTCCGGCTGTACCGCAACAAGTATGACATGATCACTATCCATAATCATTACCGCTCTGGTTCTGCGTCCGTAAGTTGCATCAATCAGCGTCCCTCTTTCACGCGCATCCTGTACAAGTCTTTTTACAGGTGCAGATTCAGGACTGATGATTGTGATAATGCGATTTGCAGACACAATATTCCCAAATCCGATATTTATTAACTTTATTGACATCCTTGACACCCCTTAATCGATTTCACTCTATGTTTTGAACCTGTTCCCGGATTTTTTCGAGAATCGATTTCATATCAATCACGACTGCTGCTACTCTCTCGTCTCCAGCTTTTGACCCTACTGTATTTACTTCACGGTGCATTTCCTGCGTCAAAAAATCCAGCCTTCTGCCGATCGGCTCATTTTTTTTGAGCGCATTTTCAAACTGCTTAATATGACTGAGCAGACGGGTGAATTCTTCTGTAACATCTGCTTTTTCAGCAAATATTGCCACTTCTGTCAACAGTCTGTTCTCATCTATACCGTTTGTATACTCTCTGATCGTTTTTTCAAGCCGTTCTTTGTATTTCTTTGATACCTGCGGAGAGATCTCCATAGCATACTCGACATTTTGCTTTAATGATTGTACTTGATAAAGCAGTTCATTTTCAAGTTCTTTTCCTTCATTTGTCCTCATATCTGAAAGCTTTCGGCACGCTTCATTTAATGCAGACAAAATGACATCATCAGCAGAATGTTCCTCCTTTATTTCCACTGCGGTAAATGCATCTGTCTGTTTCAACAGATCCCTGACGCGCAGATCTTCTTCAATGTTATATCTGTCTGAGGCATCCCTCACAAACTGCGCATAAGCATCCAGCAGCTCCCAGTCCACAAGCAGCTTATGACTGTTAGGCTTTTCGCTTTCCACTGATATATAAACATCAACTTTACCACGTTTTATGTATGAAGAAATGACCTTTTTTATTTTATCTTCAGCTTCGGCATACATTCTTGGCATCTTGACTGAACATTCATGAAAACGGTGATTAACTGATTTGATCTCTACCGTTACAGCCAGAAGCTCATGCCTTGCTGTTCCTCTTCCGAATCCGGTCATGCTTTTTGTCATATCGCAAATCACCTGCTTATCTCTTTCAATGTACTCCATTATAGCATACAGACCGGGTGAAAAGATGGTAAGATGGGACAGAACATAAAGAAAGACAGAAAGAGGGATCAGTATGTCATTCGATGGATTATTTACAAGAGCCATCACAAAAGAGTTAACCGATCAATTAGATGGCGGCAGGATCAGCCGGATTCATCAGCCCTATCAGAATGAATTGATCATGGTCATCCGTGCACAGGGTAAAAACCACAAACTGCTTCTCTCGGCCCATCCTTCCTACTCAAGAATTCAATTAACTGAAGAGCAGTACGATAATCCTTCAGAGCCGCCTATGTTCTGCATGCTTCTCCGCAAGCATTTAGAAGGCGCGATCATTGAATCAATCACACAAAAAGATATGGAACGGATCATTGTATTTGAAGTGAAAGGCCGAAACGAGATTGGTGACGTTTCATATAAGCAGTTAATTGTAGAAATTATGGGCAGACACTCAAATATCATATTAGTCGATAAAGAACGCAGTATGATTTTAGATAGTATTAAACATTTGAATCCTTCTGTGAACCGTGCAAGAACAATTCTGCCGGGTGCTGACTTCGAGTGGCCGCCTGAACAGAATAAGCTGGACCCATTTGAAGTGAATGAAGATCTCTTCATGAGAACGATGGACTGGAACAGCGGTAAGCTTGATAAACAGCTTGTACAGCATTTTGCAGGATTCTCTCCTTTATTCGCAAAAGAGGTGATCGAACGGGCCGGATTACCTGAGAAAAAACGCGTATATGAAGCTTTTAGCAAACTACTGGAGCGAATGAAGTCCCATGATTATGAAGCTTCATTTATGCAGTCAGACAATAAAGATTACTTTTATCTTTATCCATTGCAGCAGCTTAAAAACGCGCAAATCGAATCGTACCCGTCGATCAGCCAGCTTTTAGACCGGTATTACTTCGGAAAAGCTGAACGTGACCGCGTCAGGCAGCAGGGCCATGATCTTGAACGGTTTATAAAAAATGAAAAATACAAAAACGTATCAAAAATAAAGAAACTCAACAAAACACTTGATCAGGCAGCTGAAGCAGGAAAATATCAGCTGAGCGGTGAACTGCTCACTGCTAACATTTATGCAGTTGAACGCGGCATGTCTGAAGTGGAGGTCCTGAACTATTACGAAGAGGATTCACCATCAATCACGATTAAACTCGACCCGCGTAAAACACCGTCTGAGAATGCACAATGGTACTTCACTAAATATCAAAAAGCCAAAAATGCAGTAGATGTTGTGAAAGAACAGATTAATATTGCGGAAAAAGAAATTCAGTATTTTGATCAGCTGATGCAGCAGCTCGATTCAGCCTCACCTTCTGACCTTGAAGAAATCAGGGAAGAACTGGCTGAAGAGGGTTATATGAAAGCGAAAAAACAGAAGAAGAAAAAATCAAAACCACAAAAGCCGGTTTTAGAGGAGTATGTTGCCAGTAACGGTACGCTGATTCTTGTTGGTAAAAATAATAAACAAAATGATTATCTGACAAATAAAGCTGCCGGTAAAGATGAAATCTGGCTTCATACGAAGGATATTCCAGGTTCTCACGTCGTGATCCGTGATAAAGAACCTGATGAGGAAACGATTATAGAAGCTGCTAAAATTGCAGCGTATTTCAGTAAGGCGAGGGCTTCCAGTTCAGTGCCTGTTGATTTCACAAAAATTCGTCACGTTAAAAAACCGAGCGGAT
Source organism: Jeotgalibacillus malaysiensis (assembly GCA_000818095.1). Lineage (NCBI taxonomy): Bacteria > Bacillati > Bacillota > Bacilli > Caryophanales > Caryophanaceae > Jeotgalibacillus > Jeotgalibacillus malaysiensis. Next base: position 1,512,685 of record CP009416.1, on the reverse strand, counting down.
CGAAGCCGGGTTATGTGATTTATGAGCAGCAGGAGACTGTGTATGTTACGCCTGATGATGAGTTGATCAGACGTTTAAAAAAGTGATGTTATAAATCTATTTACTTTTAGTAATTTGGCTGTTGATTTCCGCTTCAGCCGGACGCTTTCCGGACGGCGGTCGCTGAGCCCATTCGCCTGCGCCAATATGGTCTAAGCCATCCCGCTACTCGTCCCGGAGTCGCCGGCTTACGCTCCAATCAACAGCTGTGCAAACAATTTATTTATCTTTAAGAATCAAACTATTAAAATTTTTAACCAGTATCAGCTGCATCTTGGAGTGTGGAACGGAGACTCCCGTTCGGGGGCAGGAAAGCGCAGCCCCACACGGAGAGATGCAGCGGTTTTTAAGTAATTCTTTATTTTTCTAGAACTCACTCTTCCACTTCGCCAGCTCCGTTAACTGGTCTTTGCTGATGTAATTCATTTCTTCGGCCTGTGCGATCAGTGTATCAAAGTTTGTGACTGTGTGGTAAGGGACACCCGCTTCTTTGAATTGCTGCTCTGCTTTTTTGAAGCCGTATGTAAATAGTGCAGCAACCCCTAATACTTCTATCCCCTGCTCTTCAAGTGCTTTTACAGCATCGATGCTGCTTCCACCTGTTGAGATTAAATCTTCTATGACAACCGCTTTTTTACCTGGCGTTACTTTTCCTTCGATCTGGTTCGTTTTACCGTGCTTTTTTGCCGAAGAGCGCACATAGTTCATTGGCAGTTCCATTCGTTCACTGACCCAGGCAGCATGAGGAATGCCGGCTGTAGCCGTTCCTGCAATGAGTTCTGCATCAGGAAACTTGGTTTTAATCAGATCTGCCAGCTGGTCTGCAGCAAATGATCTGATTTCCGGATATGACATGATTAAGCGGTTGTCACAGTATATTGGAGATTTGATTCCAGACGCCCAGGTAAAAGGATTTTCCGGCTTTAATTCCACAGCTTTAATTTCAAGCAGATAAGCTGCCATTTGTTTATTCATCAGTCCCGCTCCATTCTTTTTTAATTTGATGATAACTTGCTACCGGATCAGCGCTTCCTGTGATGGCTCTGCCGACAACAATTGAATAAGCACCTAGCCTTGCAGCTTCTGAAGGAGTGGCTGTTCTGACCTGATCGTTTACTGCAGTTCCTGTTGGACGGATGCCGGGTGTTATATATTTGAAACCTGTCCCGAGTTTATTGACCAGGTGTTCACAATCTGTTGCTGCACACACAACCCCATCAAGCCCCGCCTCTTTCGCAAGTGCTGCATAATGCTGAACTGATTGAATCAGTTCTCCCTGTATTTGCTGTTCGTTTTTCATTTGAATTTCTGAAGTAGAGGTGAGCTGAGTAACTGCGATAATATCTGGTCTTTTGCCAGTTGATCCTTCATTCAGTCCAGCTACCGCAGCCTTCATCATCTGAAGACCGCCTGCTGCGTGAACATTTACAAGGTCTACATCAAGAACTGCAAGCTGTCTCATTGCTTTTTGAACAGTTGTAGGAATATCGTGCAGTTTCAAGTCAAGAAAGATTTTATGTCCCAAGTCTTTTATTTCCTTAATGATTGAAGGTCCGCTTTCATAAAAAAGCTCCATCCCAACTTTTACAAAAAGCTGTTCATCAAATTTTTTCAAAAAATGAATGGCTTCTTCCCCTGTGAAATCAAGCGCGATGATTGGCAATTTCTCCAACTTTCCAGGACCTCCCTTTCAGATCATGTATATGCGCTGCACCGAGTTCATTCAAAATCCTCGGCAGCTCATCAATGATTTCCTTGCAGACGAATGGATTGACGAAGTTTGCAGTTCCGACTGCAGCAGCACTTGCGCCGGCAGAAATAAAATCAATCACGTCCCACGCTGAACTGATGCCGCCCATCGCAATAATCGGCAGCGATGAAACCTGACTCACTTCATAAACCATCCGGAGTGCAACCGGTTTGATCGCAGGGCCTGAGAGTCCTCCGGTTTTATTCGCAATGACCGGCTTCCCTGTTTTGTGATCCAGGCGCATACCAACGAGCGTATTGATCATCGTCAGTCCATCTGCCCCGCCTTCTTCAACGGCAAGTGCCATCTCGGTGATATTTGCTACATTAGGTGAAAGCTTTACATACACCGGGACTGAGGAAACTGCTTTCACTTGTTTAGTCAGCTCTCTGGCAGTTTGCGGATCAGTACCAAATGCAATTCCGCCTTCTTTTACGTTAGGGCAGGATATATTCAGTTCAAGCGCCTTGACATTGTGAACTTTTGATATATGCCGAGCCACTTCAACATAATCTTCAGTCATTGACCCCGCGACATTTGCAATCACCGGCAGGTCGAACTGTTCAAGCCAGGGGAGTTCAGTATTGATCACTTTCTCCAGACCGGGATTTTGCAGTCCGATTGCATTTAGCATACCTGATGAAGTTTCTGCCACACGCGGAACCGGGTTACCCATTCTCTGCTCTAGCGTTGTAGCTTTTACCATAATGGATCCGAGCAGGCTTAAATCATAAAACTGACTGTACTCCCTGCCGAAACCGAAGCATCCGGACGCTGGCATAACCGGATTTTTCAAGTCAAGACCCGGAAGGCTGACGCTAAGCTTATCCATACACTAACTCCCCCTTTCTGAAGACAGGTCCATCTGTACATACTTTTTTGTAAGGCTCAGGACCATTCACCTGACATACACAAGCAAGGCAGGCGCCTATACCGCAACCCATCCTCTGTTCCATTGAGATAAAGCCCGGCATATGTGAGAGCTGCTGTTCAACTGCTCCAAGCATCGGTACAGGACCGCACGCATAAAACACGTCTGCCTGAAGGTTAAATTCTGTGATGGCATTAGTAACAAATCCTTTCGTTCCGTAAGTACCGTCAGCAGTGGTCACATAGACCGGACCTAACTCTTTAAATGCAGCTTCATAAAAAACAGTTTCTTTTGATTCGAATCCAAGCACGTGAATCACATTGAATCCTTTAGCCTTCAACTGTTTTGAGCATTCATAGAGAGGCGGGACACCGATCCCGCCTCCGATCAATATAGCTGTTTTACCTTGTGCAGTTTCAACAGGAAACCCGCTCCCAAGCGGTCCCATAACATCAATTTCATCTGTCTGATTTACCAGTTCCCGCGTCCCAAGCCCTGACGCTCTGTAGATCAGCGTCATAGTCTGTTCGCGTTTGTCATAAGAAGAGATACTGATTGGCCTTCTTAACAAGGGGTCGTTTGCAGAGTTTACTTTGATATGAACAAATTGTCCGGGCATTTTAATTTCACTAACCAGGTCACCCTTTAGCCTGATCTCATAAATGTTTTTCGCGATCTCAGTCTGCTGTTCAATTTTCATTTTCTCAACTTTGATCATACTAAAGCCGCCTTTTTAATCGGGCTCATTGGCGCCATTGTAAAGTTCATTGATTCTAGCACACGAAGCATGGCTTCCGCTGTATCAAGTGATGTCAGACATGGCACGCCATTTTCAACTGACTCGCGGCGGATTCTGAATCCGTCTCTTGCAGGCTGTTTCCCTTTCGTCAGCGTATTAACTACCAGTTGAATCTCGCCTGACTGGATTCCGTCGATTAGCGTTTTACCCTGTTCACCGATTTTATTGATCGGCTCTGCAGGAATGCCCGCTTCTTTAAAAGTCTGCGCAGTTCCTTCAGTTGCAAGGATATGATAACCAAGACGATGGAACCTTTCTGCTAGTATTGTTCCCGCTTCTTTATCTTTATCCGATACTGTTAAAAGTACTGAGCCGTGATGCTTGATGTTCATACCGGCTGCAGTCAGCCCTTTATAAAGCGCCTTCTCAAGCGTTTCGTCTTTTCCGATGACTTCTCCTGTTGATTTCATCTCAGGTCCGAGGGTAATATCAACACGTTTCAGCTTTGCAAATGAGAAGACAGGCACTTTCACGTAAACACCTTCTTTTTGTGGAACAAGGCCGGTGCCGAATCCTAAAGAGCTGATTTTTTCACCAAGGATGGCCTTCATTGCCATATTCGCCATTGGAATTCCTGTAATTTTGCTCATAAAAGGTACTGTACGGCTTGATCTTGGGTTCACTTCTAGTACGAAGATTTCGCCCTTAGAGATGACATACTGTATATTAATCAATCCTTTAATATTTAAGCCTTTCGCAAGACGGATTGTATAATCCTCAAGTGTTGCGATCTGATCAGGTGTCAGTGACTGAGGTGGATAGACTGCTATGGAGTCACCTGAGTGAACACCCGCGCGTTCAATATGCTCCATAATCCCCGGAATACATACTGTTTCTCCATCACTGATTGCATCAACCTCAATTTCTTTACCAGTCAGGTAACGGTCAATTAATACCGGATGCTCAGGACTTGCTTTTACCGCTGTATTCATATACTGACGAAGCTCTGATTCATGGTAGACAATCTCCATCGCACGTCCGCCAAGCACGTATGAAGGTCTTACGAGTACCGGATATCCAATCTCTCCAGCGATGGCAACTGCCTGCTCTTCTGATACTGCAGTTTTCCCTTCCGGCTGAGGAATTCCAAGGGTTTTAAGGGCTTTTTCAAACTGATCCCTGTTTTCTGCGCGATCAACGTCTTCAAGTGATGTCCCAAGAATTTTCACACCTCTTTTAGCGAGACCGTCTGCCAGGTTGATGGCTGTCTGACCGCCGAACTGAACGACTACTCCTTCAGGCTTTTCAAGGTCAATAACATGCATCACATCTTCAAGTGTCAGCGGTTCAAAATAAAGCTTGTCTGAGATTGAGAAGTCTGTGGAAACTGTTTCTGGGTTACTATTAATGACGATTGCTTCATATCCCGCTTCTTTAATTGCCCACACTGAATGAACCGTTGCATAATCGAACTCAACGCCCTGACCTATTCTGATCGGACCTGAACCGAGCACCACTACTTTTTTACGGCTGCTGACAAGAGACTCATTTTCATCTTCATACGTACCGTAGAAATATGGCGTTTCTGATTCAAACTCAGCAGCACATGTATCAACCATTTTGTAAACCGGCATAATCCCGTCAGCTTTTCTTCTGTTATAGACGTCTTCTTCAGTCATATTCCAGAGCTTAGCGATTGTTTTGTCACTGAAGCCCATTCTTTTAGCTTTATAGAGACTGTCATATGAAGCATCTTCCTTAAGTGTCTTTTCGAGCTGAATAATGTTGTTCATTTTGTTCAGGAAGAAGAAATCAATTTTACTCCAGTCATGAATGTCTTCGATTGATACACCCATTCTCAGTGCTTCACCGATATAAAAGAGGCGCTCATCCCCCGCTTTTCTGATCCGGCGCTCTACCCATTCTGCATCATTTTGCTCAATTTCCAGATGATATACGTTATTTTCAAGAGATCGCACTGCTTTTAAAAGTGACTCTTCAATTGACCGCCCGATTGCCATCACTTCACCGGTTGCTTTCATCTGTGTACCGAGGTTACGCTTCGCAGATTCAAATTTATCAAATGGCCATCTTGGAATCTTTGTTACCACATAATCAAGCGCAGGCTCAAAGCAGGCATAAGATGTACCGGTTACCGGGTTAATCATTTCATCAAGCGTCAGGCCTGTTGCAATTTTTGCTGCGAGCTTTGCAATCGGATAGCCGGTTGCTTTAGATGCAAGTGCTGAAGATCTGCTGACGCGTGGATTAACTTCGATAATATAATACTGGAAGCTGTCAGGGTCGAGTGCGAGCTGTACGTTACAGCCTCCTTCAATTCCAAGGGCGCGAATGATTTTCAGGGAGCAGTTTCTAAGCATCTGGTATTCTCTGTCGCTAAGTGTCTGAGAAGGAGCGACGACGATTGAATCTCCTGTATGAATCCCAACCGGATCAATGTTTTCCATGTTACAAACTACGATGGCATGATCATCCTTATCGCGCATGACTTCATATTCAATTTCCTTAAATCCGGCAATACTCTTCTCGAGAAGACACTGCGTAACCGGGCTGTACTTCAAGCCGGAAGTTACGACCTCAACCAATTCTTCTTCATTGTTGCAGATCCCGCCGCCTGTTCCGCCAAGTGTAAATGCAGGGCGGACGATGACCGGATAACCAATTTCCTGTACAAATGCATATGCTTCATCAAGGTTATGAATGATTTCACTCTCCGGGACCGGCTCATTTAATTCATTCATCAGCTTTCTGAATAGATCTCTATCTTCTGCCTGCTGGATCGCATCAAGCTTCGTTCCGAGTATTTCAACACCGCAATCTTCTAATATCCCGCTATCCGATAATTCAACAGCAAGATTCAGTGCTGTCTGCCCGCCGAGTGTCGGCAGCAATGCGTCAGGTCTTTCCATTCTGATAATTCTGCTGATGAATTCAACTGTCAGAGGTTCCATATACACCTTATCCGCAATTTCAGTGTCCGTCATGATCGTTGCCGGATTTGAATTGACCAGTACGACACGATATCCTTCTTCCTTCAAAGCGAGGCAGGCCTGTGTACCTGCATAATCAAACTCTGCAGCCTGTCCGATAATAATTGGACCAGACCCGATCACTAAAATGGTTTTGATATCTGTACGTTTAGGCATATTGAATTTCCTCCTCTTTCATCAGTTGAATAAAACGGTCAAACAGTTCATTTGCATCCTCAGGACCTGGTGATGCTTCGGGGTGATACTGTACAGAAAATACTGCATGCTCTCTATGTTTAATTCCCTCTACGGTTCCATCATTCAATGCTTTATGTGTCACGATAAAATCAGTTGTCAGTAAAGAGTCTTCATCGACTGCATAGCCGTGATTCTGTGCAGTGATAGCCACTTTCCCTGTTTCAATGTCTTTAACAGGGTGATTTGAACCGCGATGGCCAAATTTCAGCTTGAATGTGTCTGCTCCGCCTGCGAGTGCGAGCAGCTGGTGACCAAGACAGATCCCAAAGATCGGAACAGCGCCAATTAATTCTTTAACTGCCTTCACTGATTCAGGTACTGATTTCGGATCTCCGGGTCCATTAGAGAGCACAACACCGTCCGGGTGAAGTCTCAGAATTTCTTTTGCTGAAGTATGATACGGGACAACAATTACGTCACACTGTCTGCGGTTCAGCTCTCTCAAAATTCCGTGCTTCATGCCATAATCAACGACTACAACCCTTTTCCCCCGACCAGGACTCGGGTAGGAGGATTTTGTTGATACACGGCTCACCTGATCAGTAGCAAGTGCTGAGGACTTCAGATCTGATACAACGCGTGCAATTTCTGCTGTTTCTTCACAGATTCTTCCCTTCATCGTTCCATAACTTCTGATCAGCTTTGTCAGCCTTCTTGTATCAATTCCTGAAAGACCAGGAATCTTCTTTTCTTTCAAAAGATCATCTATACTTGCTTCACTTCTGAAGTTAGATGGCAGATCGCACGCTTCCCGTACAATGAGCGCCTTAATATAAGGATGAATTGATTCAAAATCGTCTCTGTTAATTCCATAATTTCCAATCAGGGGGTACGTCAGCACAACCATCTGCGCACAATATGATGGATCTGAGAGAATTTCCTGATAACCTGTCATACCTGTATTAAATACAACTTCTCCCTCAGCATCGCCCATCCAGCCGAAGCCTTCTCCTTTAAATACTGAACCATCTTCTAAAATAAGCAGTTTGTTTGTCATACGAGCTCCTCCTGAAATACAATTTGTCCTTTGCTGATTGTCAGCACAACTTTTCCACTGACCTGCTGATGATTAAATGGTGTGTTTTTTCCTTTAGATCTGAAACCTTCTGCATCAATCTCACTTTTTTCTTTCAGATCCAGTAATATCAGATCTGCAAATGCTTTTTCTGCAAGTTTCCCCGCATCTAGTCCGAAAACAGCTGCCGGTTTTACTGCCAGCCATTCAATCAGCTGGTCAATCGTCCATCGTCCGGTTTCTACAAAGGCTGTATTTAATAATTGAAATGCTGTTTCGAGTCCTGTTATACCAAATGGCGCTCTCAGCATTCCTTCATCTTTTTCCTCTTTTGCATGTGGCGCATGGTCTGTTGCAATGAAATCGAGCGTTCCATCTTCAAGCCCTTCGATCAATGCCTGCTGATCTTCTTTAGACCTAAGCGGCGGATTCATTTTGAAGTTCGCGTCATCATCTGGAATTGCTTCTTCATTTAATAACAGGTGGTGCGGTGTAACTTCAGCTGTTACTTTTATGCCAGCTTTTTTCGCATCACGTATTACTCTGACAGATTCTTTAGTAGAGACGTGGCAGACGTGGTAGTGGCAGTCAGCTGCTTCAGCTAGCAGCACATCGCGTGCGATCTGAACAGACTCGCACACTGATGGAATACCAGGCAGTCCTAGTTCGCTTGAGCGTTTCCCTTCATGCATGCACCCGCCGTGGATCAGACTGTTGTCTTCACAGTGAGCAACGACTGCTTTTCCTAATGCAGCAGCCCTTTTCATCACCTGAAGCATCTGATCAGCACTTTGAATACCGACTCCATCATCCGTGAAGGCAAAAGCACCCTGTGCTGCAAGTGCTTCTAAATCATTTATCTCTTTACCAGCCAGATTTTTTGTAATAGATGCGTATGGCAGAACCGGAATCAATGCATCTTCAGTGATCTTTTTCTGGATATTTTTAAGTGTTTCAATGTCATCCGGAACCGGCCTGGTGTTAGGCATTGCACAAACTAGCGTATATCCTCCGCGCGCTGCAGCCTCTGTGCCCGTTTTGATTGTTTCTTTATGTTCTCCGCCCGGTTCTCTTAAATGAATGTGTACATCTACAAACCCCGGGGAGAGTGTCTTTCCTGAAGCCTCAATGACCTCCTCATTATGTATAGGTGAACAATCACCAATTGATTGAATTTTGCCTTCAGAGATTCTGACGTCCGTTACTCCGTATCCAAATACATTTGCACCTTTAATTAATAAGTTCATGTTTTGTCTCCTCTCTTTTTGCAAGCACATATTGAAGCATCGCCATTCTGGTGAAAACGCCGTTATTCATTTGTTTAAAAATGCGTGATCTTTCGCACTCAACCAGCTCATCTGCAATTTCCACGCCTCTGTTCACAGGAGCAGGATGCATGATGATACTGTTTTTTTTCATCTTTTTTTCTCTTTCTAAAGTCAGTCCGTACTGATTGTGATACTCCTGTTTTGTGAAGTTTTCTCCAAATGCATGTCTTTCATGCTGCACACGCAAAAGCATGAGTACGTCACTTTCTTTAACAGCCTGATCCATTTCAATAAATGAAACATCTCCTATTTCAGGGTCCCGCCAGGCTTTTGGACCTGAGAAGCTCACATTTGCTCCTAGCCTTTTCAGTGCATATGTGTTGGAGCGAGCAACCCGGCTGTGTCTGATATCACCTGCAATCGTGACATTCAAGCCCTTAAAGCTTCCAAATTCCTGATAGATCGTAAGCAGGTCTAGCATGCATTGTGAAGGGTGGTGCCCCATTCCATCACCCCCGTTGATCAGGGAGATAGATACTTTATCTTTCAGCGCATCAAAATATCTTTCCTCACTGTGACGAATCACTGCAACATCTACTCCGATTGCTTCAAGTGTTTTTACCGTGTCATATAATGACTCACCCTTACTGATTGAAGCTGTGCCCGCATCAAATGAAAGGACGTTCATACCAAGTTTTCTCTGTGCCATTTCAAAGCTGCACTTTGTTCTTGTGCTGTTTTCGAAAAACAGGTTGACTGCGTACAGGTCCGGTCTAGAAAGCAGCTTGTGATTTTTCAGTGCTTCTGCCTGGTGAAGTACTTCATAAATATCATCAACTGTCAGTTCATCAAGTGTAAGAAAATGCATGGTTAACCCTCCTTATTAATATCACTTTATAACCGCTGACCCTTTCCGGACAGGACTGCGCTTTCCTGCCCCCTGGCGGGAGTCTCCGTCCTGTCCTCCAAGGGTCAGCTGAGTTGTTCATTTATAATGGTCTGTATTTATATCATGATTTATTAAAAAAACCGCTTTTTGAGAGCAGGCTCAAAAAGCGGTTTTAGACAGACGTGTACTGTCAGAAACCCTTTTGAAAGCCTCTCTGGACTTCATTTAAAAGGATTGTTATGCGGCTTTATTTTCGTTAAATAGTGTTTCTTCTTCAGGCTTGCGGCCCGGTAAGATCAGATTCAGAGCAATTCCGATGATAGCTGCAAGTGCCATGCCGGGGAGGACGAATGATTCTGTAAATTGTACATATGCGCCTCCGACTCCGATGATCATAATGACTGAAGCGATGATCAGGTTACGTTTGTATGAGAAATCAACTTTTCCTTCAATCAGCATTCTGAGTCCGCTTGAAGCAATAATTCCAAACAGCAGGATCGATACCCCGCCCATTACCGGTGTTGGTATTGAGCTGATCAAGGCTGATACCTTACCGACAAATCCAAAGAAGATTGCAAGGACTGCTGCGCCGCCGATCACAAAGACACTGAAGATTCTTGTTATCGCAAGTACGCCAATGTTTTCACCATAAGTTGTATTTGGCGGTCCGCCGATCATTGATGCGATCATTGTGGCAACACCGTCACCGAGCAGTGAGCGGTGCAGACCCGGCTTTTCTAAAAAGTTTCTTCCTACTACTTTACTAACAACCATTTGATGACCTGTATGTTCTGAAAGTGTTACAACGGCAACTGGTACCATAATTGCGATGGCTGTCCATGAAAATGCTGGTGTGTAATCTACAAATGGCATATAAAGTTCAGGTACTGCAAACCACGGTGCATCAATTACCTGCTGAAAGTTAACCAGACCGGCAAACATCGCTGCAATGTATCCGCCTGTAATTCCTACAAGGACCGGAATAAGTCCGAAGAAGCCCTTAAAGTAGATCGACGCGATAATTGTGATGGCAAGTGTGATCAGTGCTACTGTAATATGCGTTCCGCTATAGATAAATTCCGCTGGATCTGCTAATGGATTTTCATACATTGCCATGTTCACAGCTGTTCCTGCAAGGCTTAATCCAATTACAATAATGACTGGTCCTACAACAACTGGCGGTAAGATTCTCATTAACCAGTTTACGCCGAACTTATAGATCAGCATTGCAACTGCACCGTATGCAAGCCCTGCAAAAAATGCGCCGAGCATTGCGGCCTGCGGGCCACCTATTTCAGTTGCTGCTATAATCGGTGCAATAAAAGCGAAAGATGAACCGAGATAGGCAGGAATTTGGCCTTTCGTAATGATCAGGTAGGCTATCGTGCCGAGTCCGCTTGATAAAAGTGCTGTACCCGGGCTTAATCCAACTAGCATTGGTACAAGCACTGTTGCGCCAAACATAGCAAAAAGGTGCTGCAGACTCAGAGTGAGCCACTGGTTTAATTTTGGTTTTTCTTCTACATCAAGTATAGGTTTTGCTGTTTGTGTATTTGTCATTTGCGTTTCCTCCTCATAAAAAAACCTCTTTGCCAAGAAAGCATGGCAAAGAGGTTCATGAGGATATAGAAATCCCCCGTCGTCTCCTTTGCCAGCCTCTCGGGGCTGCATTAAAGGATTTATTTGTGTATGGTTACCTGTTCATTTTGATCTGTTTCACTCAGCTCTACGCTGATCTTTTCAGTACTTGAAGTCGGAATATTTTTTCCGACAAAGTCAGCTCTGATCGGAAGCTCTCTGTGTCCCCGGTCAATCAGAACTGCGAGCTGGATCTGAGTTGGCCTGCCATTATCCATAATGGCGTCCATCGCAGCTCTGACCGTACGTCCTGTATATAGGACATCATCAACCACAATCACTTTCTTATTGTTGATTTCGAGTGAAATGTTTTTACTGTGAACAACCGGCTCACCCGAATTATGCTTTTTTTCAAGGTCATCACGATACATTGTAATATCCAGCTCACCGACTGGAACACTTACCTGCTCGATTGACTCAATTCTTTCTTTAAGGCGCTCTGCGAGGTGAATGCCTCTGGTTTTAATTCCTACGAGCACACAATCCTCAACGCCTTTGTTTCGTTCAATGATTTCATGGGCAATTCTTGTCAGCGCCCGCTTCATCATCTGTTCGTCCATTACGACCGTTGCAGACATCTGATCATTCCTTTCGATATATAAAAAGCCCTTCCGGATTTAGACAGACGGAAGGGCAGAAATATACCTGGTACATTCGCTAAGCCTTTCCTGTCTCTCTGGACCGGATTAAAGGTTTCAGTTATGAAGTTGTTCTCAGTTTAAACTTTCATGCGAACAATGTCAATGTTCTTTTTTAAGTTTTTCGATAAATTCATTGAAACTTTCTGGTGCAGGTGCTTCAAATTCGATGTATTCTCCACTTGAAGGATGAATAAATCCTAACACCCCTGCGTGAAGTGCCTGTCCATTCAAATCAGGCGTTTTACGCGGTCCATATTTTGGATCGCCTGCTAACGGGAAGCCGATATGTTTCATATGCACACGAATTTGATGTGTGCGTCCTGTTTCAAGAATACACTCAACTAGTGTAAAGTCTTTAAACCGCTCGATGACATTAAAATGAGTGACTGCCTGTTTACCGCCATCAACCACTGTCATACTCTGGCGATCTTTTTTATCACGGCCGATCGGTGCATCAATTGTTCCTGCTCCATGTGTGATCACACCATGGACAACAGCTGTGTACTTTCTTGTCACAGTCTTATCTACAAGCTGCTGAACAAGTTTTTCATGTGCAGAATCATTTTTTGCTACCATTAATAGTCCTGAAGTATCTTTATCGATACGGTGGACAATCCCCGGACGCAGTATGCCATTGATTCCTGAAAGGTCTTTACAATGTGCCATCAGACCGTTAACAAGTGTGCCGGTAAGGTGTCCCGGTGCAGGATGCACAACCATCCCTTTTGGTTTGTTAACGACTAGTACATCAGCATCCTCGTAATAGATATCAAGGTTCATTTCTTCAGCTTCGACATCAAGCGGTTCAGGATCAGGGATCTCTACCTGTACTTCTGCACCTGGTACGCATTTGTAATTCGGTTTTGTTGCAGCACCGTTAACGGTAACGTTACCTTCTTTAATCCACTGCTGCACCTGTGTTCGGGACCAGTTATATTCAAGCCCTGCGAGAACTGCATCAAGGCGTTTTCCTTTTTCACTTTCCTGTATTGAGTGTTGAATGTTTTCCATTTTTCTTCCTCTTTTCTTGCACTTCTTCTAAAATCATTTGAAGAAATAACATGATTACTCCAATTGTCAGTGCTGCATCAGCAATATTAAAAATAAAGTTGAAGAATGTAAATTGTAAAAAGTCTACAACTTCCTGCCTGAAAATCCGGTCAATAAAGTTACCGACTGCTCCGCCGAGTAACACCATCAGACTTGCACTGAATAATTTATTTCCTTTAGCATGTTTGTGATAGTAATAAAGAATTCCTGCAATGACAACCAGTGTGACAATATAAAACAGCCACATCTGTCCTTCGAGCATGCCCCATGCTGCACCAGTATTACGATGCGAGGTCAGGTAGAAGAAACCATCAATCACATTAATTGATTCCCCTACTTCCATATTCCTTACTACCAGCCATTTTGTCAGCTGGTCCACTACAATAATAAATAAAGCCAGCAAATAATAGATCACTTGTCTACCTCCGTTATCTCGTTGCAAACCCTTAAAGTATTGTAGCATAATTCAGGGTCTCCGGCATGATTACAGCAGATGTTTTGCAAATAGTTTGTCCGAATATGAACAATAACAATGATTTGTTTATAACCTCGTTCGATTTTGGCTCATTTACAGAATAAGAAAAGAGAGCGGAAATCAAGCTAGCTTGAATTTCCGCTCTCTTTTCTTATTCTGTACTTTTCAAGCTCTGCTTGAAAAGCCATGCCTGCCTGCAGGCATGGAATGAGCCAAAATCTCTGCACTTACAAAATGAAAAGCTGCCGGTATGTTAAACCGGCAGCTCCAAATCATTTATTCTGC